>CAIPLM010000018.1 GCA_903865895.1 uncultured Rhodospirillales bacterium
CCCCGGTGCCGGCGGAGAATTTCCTCGATGCCGTGGCCGCCGCCGGCGGGCTCACGCCGCCACTGCTGGACGCGATCGCCGACGCGGTGGCCGCCATGCACGCCCGCCTCGCCCCGGTCACGCGTGACCAGGTTGCAGGCCTCAACGCCATCGCCGCCGGCAACCGCGCCTCCGCCCTCTCCGCCGGCCTGCCCGCGCCCGCCGTCACGCAATGGGCGGTGGCGATGACGCAGGCGCTCAACGCCGCCGCCCCCTTTCTCGCCCAACGCGCCGCCGCCGACTTCGTGCGGCGCATCCATGGTGACCTCCATCTCGGCAATCTCTGCCTGTGGCAGGGCCGCCCGGTGCCGTTCGACGCGCTGGAATTCGACGAGGACATGGCGATTTTCGACCTCGGCTACGACCTCGCCTTCCTGCTGATGGATCTCGACGTGCGGGCCGGCCGCGCCGCGGCCAACCGGGTGATGAACCGCTATTTCGCCCGCACCGGCGATATCGCCATGCTCCGCGGCATGCAGCCCTTCCTCTCCATGCGCGCGATGGTGCGCGCCCATGTCGAGACCCGGGCCGGCCATGCCGCAGCCGGCGCCGCCTATCTCGCGCGCTCGCTCGACTATCTGCGCCCCGCCGCCCCGGCGGCGTTGGCGATCGGCGGGCTGATGGGCACGGGTAAATCCACCGTCGCGCGCGCCCTCGCACCTGACCTGGGCCCGGCGCCAGGGGCGGTGATCCTGCGCAGCGACGAGATCCGCAAATTCCTCCACGGCGTCGCGCCCGAGGCCAAGCTACCGCCGGCCGCTTACACGCCGGAAGCCAGCCGCGCCGTGTTCGACCGTCTCGCGGCGCAGATGCGCGAAGCCGTTGCCGCCGGGCACGCAGCGATCGCGGACGCCACCTTCATGAACCCCGCCCATCGCGCACAAATACAATCCGCCGCGACCGGCGTACCCTTCCACGGCATCTGGCTGATGGCCGATCTCGCCGAACTGGAAGGCCGGGTCGCCGCCCGCACCGGCGATGCCTCCGATGCCGGAGTGGACGTGCTCCGCGATGCCGCGCGGCACGATCCCGGCCCGGGCGGCTGGCACGGCGTGAAGGCCGGCGGCTTGGACGATCCAGCTGGCGCCATCCGCTTGATTATGGGTGAAAACACGCCAATATGAACGGCGTTGGATATTGCATGGCTGCCATGCTATAGACGCCTTAACCAAGTAAAGGGAGACATTCCATGGCCATCCGCAAGCTGCTGCTGCCTCTGGCTGGAACCTCCGCCGGCGAGGCCGCGCTCTCGACCGCGCTAAAGGTCGCCCAGATCTGGAATGCCCACGTGCTCGCGCTGCATGTGCGCGTCGATAGCCGGGACGTCGCGCCGCTGGCCGGCGAAGGGCTGTCGGGCGCGATGATCGAGGAGATGATGTCGGCCACCGAGAAGGAGTCCGCCGACCGCGCCCATGCCGTGCACGCGATGTTCGACCGTTTCGTCGCCCGCCACCAGATCTCGCTCGCCGAGCCGCGCCACGGCACCGGACATGCCACCGCGAGCTTCGCCGCCATCACCGGGCGCGAGGAGGATATCGTCGCCCAACAGGCCCGTCTTGCCGACCTCACCATCGTGCCACACCCGCAATCCGAGGATGACGTCTCCTCGTCCGACGCGCTGCACGCCGTGCTGTTCGACAGCGGCCGCCCGGTGATGATCGCCCCGCACACCCCGCCCGCCAGCATCGGTACCCGCATCTGCATCGCCTGGAACGGCACCGCCGAATCGGCCTCCGGCGTGCAGGCGGCGATGCCGTGGATGCAGCGCGCCGAGGCGATCCGCGTGCTCACCGCTGAGGGCTATCAGCGCCGCGGACCGGAGGCGCAGGATTTGGCGGAATACCTTGCGCTGCACGGACTCAAGGTGGAGGTGGCGACGTTCCAGCCCGTCGAGAAAACGGTGGGCCAGGGCCTGCTCAAGGCGGCGCAGAATTTCGGCGCCGATCTGCTGGTGATGGGCGCCTACTCCCATTCCCGCCTGCGCCAGCTCATCCTCGGCGGCGTCACCCGCGTGGTGCTGGAGAAGGCCGGGATCCCGGTGATCATGAACCGCTGAGGACCACCGGCTGAGCATGTTCGGGGTCGGCGATCCCGCGGTGGAAGCCGCGGTGCGCGCTTATGTGAAGCTGATGCGGGCGAGCCGGGCGGTGCAGGCGCGCATCGAGCCGCTGCTGGCCCGCGCCGGCCTCACCGTTACCCAGCTCGGCGTGCTGGAGGCGGTGCTGCACAAGGGTCCGCAGACCCAGCGCTCCCTCAGCCGCTTGGTGCTCACCAGCGCCGGCAACATGACGGACGTGATCGACAAGCTGGAATCGCGCGGCCTGGTGCGGCGGGCCGCCGTGCCGGGCGATCGCCGTTCTCTCCATGTCGAGTTGACCACGGATGGCCGCGCCCTGATCGAAGACGTCTTCCCCCGCCACGCCGCCGACATCGCCGCAGCCATGTCCGGCGTGGCGCGAGGTGAGCTCGAACGCCTTGGTGACCTGCTCCGCGCCCTCGGCCGCGCCGCCGAATCCGGCTAGGGCCAGCGCACCTCGGGCGGCAGGCTCATGAGAATCGCCTCAACATTGCCGCCGGTTTTCAGGCCGAACAGCGTGCCGCGGTCATGGATGAGGTTGAACTCCACGTAGCGGCCGCGACGCACCAGCTGGTGCTCGCGCTCCTCCGCGGTCCACGGCTCGGCCATGCGGTGGCGCACGATGGCCGGATAGGTCGCCAGGAACGCGGTGCCGACGTCGCGCGTGAAGGCAAAATCGGCGATGGCATCGCCGGTGAAGTGGTGGTCGTAGAAGATGCCGCCGGCGCCGCGCGGCTCATTGCGGTGCGGCAGGTAGAAGTAGCGGTCGCACCATTCCTTGAACTTTGGATAGTAGGCCGGGTCGTGCTTGTCACATGCTTTGCGGAATCCGGCGTGAAAGGCCTCCGCGTCGGCGATCGCCTCCATGCTATCCAGCCGCATCGGCGTGAGGTCCCCGCCGCCGCCGAACCAGCCCTTGGTGGTGATCAGCATGCGGGTGTTGAAATGCGCCGCCGGCACATGCGGGCTCTGCATATGCGCCACCAGCGAGATGCCCGAGGCCCAGAACCGCGGGTCCTCCGCGGCACCGGGGATCTGGGCACGGAAGTCGGGGCTGAATTCGCCCTCGACGGTCGAGACATTGACGCCGACCTTCTCGAACACCCGCCCACGCATGAGGCTCATCACCCCGCCGCCGCCGGGCGAGCCGTCATGATTCGGCCGCTGCCAGGCCTTTCGCTCGAACCGCCCGGCAGGCCGGTCTGCCAACGGCCCGGTTTGGGCGTCTTCGATTGCCTCGAATTCTTCGCAGAGCCGGTCCCTCAGGCTCTCGAACCAGGCGCGCGCGGCGTCCTTGAGGATGGTATGGGGGGGCAAATGCGTGGTTTCAGGCATTGTAATTGCGTCCATGATGGATTTTCACCCTAGCGCATCGGCCGGGGTGAGTTGCAGGGGCGAAAAGCGGGGCCTAGAATAGCGCAGTCGGACCGCATGGCCGGCATACCGCCCCCGGCCATCCGGCATTATTTCCGGCATGGTCCGCGCCGGCGATATGTGGCATGCGCAAACCGATGAAATGACAATGCGGCGTGCGGCAGCACGGCGCGTTCTTCGACTGAGACGCCTGGCGCAATGAGGGTACGATGGCCGAATCGATGACTGCAACCGCACACGGCTCCCACGGCGGAGACGGCGTCACCAAGCGGGACTTTTTGAAGCTGGTGGCCGGAGCGGGTGCCGCCGTCGGTGCCGGCGCCATGGCCTGGCCGTTGATTGACAGCATGAACCCCTCCAAGGACGTGCTCGCGCTGTCCTCGATCGAGGTTGAGCTCAAGTCGATCCAGCCGGGCATGGCGATCACCACCATGTGGCGCGGCAAGCCGATCTTCGTGCGCCACCGCACCCCCGAGGAAATCAAGTCCGCCGCGGCGCCCGTCACCGGGCTGGCCGACCCCGCGACCGACAAGGATCGCGTGAAGGCCGGCAAGGAAGAGTGGCTGGTCGTCATCGGGATCTGCACCCATCTCGGTTGCGTGCCCGTCGGCAACAAGCCCTCCGACCAGCGCGGCGAATACGGCGGCTGGTTCTGCCCCTGCCACGGCAGCCAGTACGACACCTCCGGCCGCGTCCGCCACGGGCCCGCCCCGGCCAATCTACCGGTCCCACCTTACGCTTTCCTGAACGACACCAAGATCAAGATCGGCTGACGGCTGATCCTTTCCTTCCAGCCGTCTCTCCGGAGCAAATGAACAATGGCCGGCCTGCATAAGAGCGAGTTCACCAACCCCGTCATCAACTGGGTCGATTCCCGCCTGCCCATCTTCACGATGATGCAGAAGGAATACGGGGTGTTTCCGACCCCGAAGAACTTCAACTACTTCTGGAACTTCGGCGCCCTGGCGATGGTCACTCTGATGATCATGATCGCCACCGGCATCTTCCTCGCCATGAACTACACCGCGCACACGTCGATGGCGTTCGACAGCGTGCAGCGCATCATGCGCGACGTGAACTACGGGTGGCTGATCCGCTACGTGCACGCCAACGGCGCCTCGATGTTCTTCCTGGTGACCTACGTGCACATCTTCCGCGGGCTCTATTACGGCTCCTACAAGGCGCCGCGCGAGCTGCTGTGGATCCTGGGCGTGGTGATACTGCTGATCATGATGGCCACCGCCTTCTTCGGCTACGTGCTGCCCTGGGGCCAGATGTCCTACTGGGGCGCCACCGTGATCACCAACTTGTTCTCCGCCATCCCCGTGGTCGGCGAGCCGATCGTGACCTGGCTGTGGGGGGGCTTCTCGGTCGCGAACCCGACGCTGAACCGCTTCTTCGCGCTGCATTATCTGCTGCCCTTCGTGCTGATCGGCATCGTGTTCCTGCACGTCGCGGCACTGCACGTCACGGGCTCCAACAACCCGCTGGGGATCGACGTGAAGGGCCCGCAGGATACGCTGCCCTTCCACCCCTACTACACCATCAAGGACAGCGTCGGCCTCTGCCTGTTCCTCGCGATTTTCGCCGGCTTCGTGTTCTTCGCGCCGAACTTCTTCGGCGCTGCGGATAACGAGATCCCGGCCAATCCGCTGGTGACCCCGGCCGAGATCGTGCCGGAATGGTACCTGCTGCCGTTTTACGCCATCCTGCGCTCGGTGCCCTCCAAGCTCGGCGGTGTGCTGATGATGTTCGGCTCGATCGGCCTGCTGTTCGTCGTGCCCTGGCTCGATACCTCGCCGGTGCGCTCCTGCAAGTTCCGCCCGGTCTACCGCTGGTTCCTGGCGCTGCTGGTGATCGCCTGCATCGTGCTCGGCATGGTCGGCGCGCATCGCCCCGAGGGCATCTGGGTGCTGCTCGGCCGCCTGGGGACGATCTACTACTTCCTGCACTTCCTGGTGATCCTGCCGGTGCTCGGCAAGCTTGAGCGCCCGCTGCCCCTGCCCGAGAGCATCAGCAAGCCGGTCCTGCGAGGCGGAGGGCCGTTGCCCTCGGGCGCCGCCGCCAAGCCGATGGAGAAGGCATGATGCGCTGGGTTACGTTCGCTGCCGCCGCTGCGGCACTCATCGGCAGCCTTGCCACCGCTCCCGCCCGCGCCGAGGGGGACCATATGGCCCTGCCGAAGCAGTCCTGGAGCTTCGCCGGCCCGTTCGGCACCTTTGACCGTGCGGCCGCCCAGCGTGGCTTCCAGGTCTATAACGAGGTGTGCTCGGCCTGCCATCAGCTGCACCACGCCTATTACCGTGACCTCACCGGCATCGGCCTCTCGGCCGAGCAGGTGGCGGCCATCGCGGCCAGCAAGTCGATCTCCGATATCGGGGACGACGGGGCGCCGATGGACCGGCCGGGCCTGCCGTCGGACCACTTCAAGGCGCCCTACGCCAATGATCTGGCCGCCCGCGCGGCGCAGAACGGTGCCCTGCCGCCGGATCTGTCGCTGATCATCAAGGCCCGCGACGGTGGGGCGGACTATGTCTATGCCCTGCTCACCGGATATTCCGCCGCGCCGTCGAACATGAAGATGAGCGACGGGATGAACTACAACAAGTACTTCGTCGGCAATCAGGTCGCGATGACCCCGCCGCTGAGCGAAGGCCGTGTCACCTACGCCGATGGTACGCCGGCCTCGGTGAACCAGATGGCCAAGGATGTCGTCACCTTCCTGGCCTTCATCTCGGAGCCCGAGACGGAGCAGCGCAAGGCCCTCGGCGTGCGCATCGTGCTGTTCTTCGTGCTGATGACCGGCCTCACCTATGCGGTGAAGCGCAAGGTGTGGTCCGACGTCGATCACTGATCCCGCGTATATGCTGTCAATCTGAACCCCGCCGCATGTCTCCGGACATGCGGCGGTTCCATTTCCGGAGCGCCCCATGGCTGACCTGATCACCCCCGTCATCGGCATCATCGGCGGCTCGGGCCTGTATGACATCGACGGGCTCGAGGACAAGCGCTGGCGCAAGGTCAGTACCCCCTGGGGCGACCCGTCGGATGAGTTGTTGGAGGGCACGCTCGCCGGCGTGCGCTGCGTGTTCCTGCCGCGCCATGGCCGCGGCCACCCGCTCTCCCCCTCGCACCTCAATTACCGCGCCAATATCGACGCACTGAAACGGGCCGGCTGCACCGATGTGCTGTCGCTCTCCGCCGTCGGCTCGCTGAAGGCCGAACTGCCGCCCGGGCACTTCGTCATCGTCGACCAATTCATCGACCGCAGCTTCGCCCGTGAAAAGAGCTTCTTCGGTGATGGCTGCGTGGCGCATGTCTCGGTGGCCCATCCCGTCTGCCCACGGATCGGCGACGCGGTGGAAGGCGCCGCCCGCGATCTTGGCCTCCCCGTCACCCGTGGCGGCACGTATCTGGTGATGGAGGGGCCGCAATTCTCCACCAAGGCCGAAAGCGAGCTCTATCGCTCCTGGGGCTGCTCGGTGATCGGCATGACCAATATGCCGGAGGCCAAGCTCGCCCGGGAGGCGGAACTTTGCTACGCGACCGTGGCGATGGTAACCGATTACGACTGCTGGCACCCCGACCATGACCATGTGACGGTTGACCAGGTGGTGAAAGTGCTGCTCGGCAACGCTGAGAAGGCTCGCGCCTTGGTGAAATCGGTCGTCCCCGTGCTCGGCGCCCCCCGCGGCCCTTGCCCGGCCGGCTGCGATCGCGCGCTTGACCATGCGATCATCACCGCACCGGAGAAGCGCAACTCGGCGTTGATGAGCAAGCTCGACGCGGTAGCGGGGCGTTTGCTCGGCTGAAAGGCGCCGCCATTACCGCGTTTCGCCAATTCCACCGCCATCCCATGAAGTATCAGCTTGGATTGGCCCACGAGAGCGATAACCGGCAGATCTGCTGTTGCTCTAAACAGCCATTGAATCGGCAGGAGGCGGCTGACTGTCAGCGATGCGGACTGGACGTTCCCGGCATCCGGCGGACCTGCGCAATACCTATGAACGCGCGCTGGGTCCGGTGGCAATCGAAGCGCCCTGCGCATACCCCAGCCGCTCATAGACACGCTCCATAGAGATGCGCTCGTCGCGGCTGCGGCTGGCCATGTAGTCGTCGAATAGAACGTCTTCGTCCGACCGCGCATCCCCGGTCGCCTGGCGCTCGCGCAGCAGGTCACGCTCACCCGCCAACGCGCCAAAATCAACCCCGCATTCCTCCGCTGAGGGCAGTTCCATGCGCCGCAGCACGCGGCCGATCTCCCGTGCGGGTTCGGCGATCAGGTCCTCATAGCGGATGATCAGCGCCCGGTCGCCCATATCCGCAATGGTATTCGCGAGGTGGTAGAGTTTACCAAACGTGCCGCTGAGATGATGGTGAATATCATCGTCGCGGATGTTGAGTTTCTTCAGGTACAGGTGCTGCGAGCGCCAGAAGTCCCGGGGTTCGCGCACGAGGATGACATCGTGCCAGCGCCGCAGCAATTGGCTGGCGATGTTGACGGTTTTCGAATTCCAGGTCTTCTCGACCCAGACCGTGGCCGTGGGCTTGGTGCGGCGCATATGTGCGGCCACGATCTCGCTCGCATTGAGCAGCATTTGGCGACCTGCGTCGAAACCGATCGCCATCAACTCCTGCGCGAGTTGCATGTCCCGGCCGCCGCGTGGATCATCCATCAACATGAAGCCGAGTGGCAGGGACATATAATCCGGCTCGTTCAGCGGCTTGTTCAGTTCGCGCGGCGAGGCCTCGGCGCTCAGCACCGCTATCGCACGGGCATAATGGCCGAGGATGAACACCTCACCAAATTGGCCACCGAAAGTCGGCACGCAGAAGGATGGATGGGCATTCAGCAGGCGGCAGAACAGCGAACTGCCGCTGCGGCCGATCGAATTGACGGTGAGTACCCCAATCGGATCGCGCGGAGCTTCGCTCATCTCAGGCGTGAAGTGGACTGAGGCCAGCTTGAATTCCCGCAATTCTGCGGTCTCAGCCGTCGCAAGCACGGCTACCAGATCGATCGGTGCCTCGCGACGGCTCAGGAATGACGGCAAAAGCAGATCAAAGCCGCAATGCAGGTCGCCCTCTGGCACGTGGCCGGCAAAGCGCGGCGCGGCTAGCACATCGGGCCGCGGCACATCGAGCACGCTGCCGGCCATTTCAACACCGCCCACCCGCACCGAAACGCGCACCGGTCGCCCCAGCAGCGGCGATGTCCGCACCACAAAGCCGAGTGCGCGCACCCCCAACCCGCCGCTCATCATGCCGGATTGGGGGCGATAGAGATCGAACCCGTATCCGGGGGGATGCCCGCCGGGAGGATAGGAGACGGTAACCTTGTATGGCGGAAGGCCTGGCATCACGGGATGGCCGCCCAAAGGCGGCAAATATCATGAGTATAACCGCCAAACCGCAACCGCATTCTCCCTTTGAAGCGCCGCGCACCTCAAGCACGCGCCGCACCCGATTATCCTCGCCCGAGGCACACTATGTCCAGTCCGGAAAGATCGGCGAGAATGAGGCCGATCCCGGCTTGGCGGGCGCCATAACGCCGAACGCCGAACGCCGACCCCACGATCATGGCTTAACGGAGGATAGGAAAATCACGTCTGCAGTAGCACCCGGTTCGTGCTATCATCACCGCGAAGGATGATGCACAGGTGAGGGCATGGCCAAGCGCGAGATCGACTTTCTCGTTGATCCCTGGGGCGTTCTGCTGGGTATGTGGCGGCGCTACAAAGGGACTGCGGACGGTAAGCCCAAGCCGTCCGAGCAGAGGATCCGGATGTGGCAACAAGCGATGCTCTACAAGTACGTGGACTGGAAACTTGACCGGATTATCGAGGAGAATCCGGGTGAACCGGAACCCTTGGGCGTCCGCGCATCACGACAAATTGAGGACGAGCAGTGGGAGGAACTGCTCAGCACCGCGAACACGCTGTGCAAGAAATTTCCATCCAACGTCTCGGGCTTTCGACACGCCTGCTGGGCGTTGCGCCGACTGAAGCGGCTTGACGAAGCAGAAGAGGTTGCCAAGCGGACCATGCGTCGGTTCCCTCTCTCTTATGTCGGCTGGGAGGCTTACGCCAACTGTGCGACCGATCGTGGTGATTTCGTGCAGGCCGAGCGCCGCTGGTTCGACATGCGCGAGCATTTCCCCGAAAAGGCATTCAGCCACACCATGCACGCGCTCGCCCTCGTCAAGCTTGGCGACATCGCGGCGGCCGATGACATTCTCGGCGCGGCAACGGAGAACTTTCCAGATAACAACACGCTGCGGCGCGAGTATGCGATCTCAGCCGAGCGGATGGACGACTGGGGCGAAGCGGCAGAGCGATGGCTTGTGGGCCGCAGCATGTTCGAGCGCGAAGCGATCTTCCACGTGCGCTCCGCACTGGCCCTGCTACGGCTGCAGGATTACGAGACGGCCGAGGAAGTCATCTCCGGCGCCGAGTTCATCTTCCCCACGAATGCCGATGTGACCGCTGTGCGCAGGAGACTCGAAGCGGTACGCGGAAAAGCCAACTCCGCCCAAGGTTGACGCGCGATGTGCTTGGCCCAGCGGTCTGCCGCCGGGCAATTCTGCTGGGCGAGATCGGGCCCGATCGATCTGGCACATCAGGGCATCGCGCGGCCGCTCGAATATAAGCGCGCCCGGCGCGATCAATCGGTCCCGGCGGGCAAAGACGCTGTTTGGCGCCGTATCTCAGTCCTGTGCCTCAGGCCGCGCGCTTCGCGCGGCCGCCGCCGCCGCCGCCGCCGCCGCCATCCTTGGACGACTCGCTGAGCAGCGCCTTAACATCAACGAAATAATCCCCACCACGCTTGGTGCGCAGCACCAGCACGCTGCGACGATCACGCGGATCCGGCCCACGCTTGGCAAGGCCGAGCTCGGTCAGCCGGTCAACCGATCGCGTGATAGCCGGCTTGGATACATTGAGCCGCTCCGCAAGCCCACGCACAGTGTGCATCCCATCTTCGATATAGGCGATCAAAAAGACCGCAAATTGGCGGGCTGACAGGTCAGGTCCATCGCGGCGGACCGTGCCGACAATGGTGTCACGTAAAATCAAGGCAAGGCGATCTGCCGTGATGGCGGTGGGCATATTTCTCTCCATCACTCCGATGATGCTTTGCAATGATCAGCGATCACGAGGTGTGCGACATTGCAACTTGTCCGTCACGTAGACGATACGTAGTAGCGCGTATTCTCCGGCATTGACGGCTTACCACGGCGATGACACGACGGCGTGATGACCTGGACTGCGCTTGGGTCTCGCCTTGCTCCGCCAATTCGCGCTAACTGAGCGATGGAGACCCCGAATGCCGCCAAGCGATACCGAGATTCCCGCTCCACCGCCCATAGCTGGACCGGTGCAGTTTTCCGCACTTCAGCTCGAGCTGATTCGCAAGGCCGAACTGGAAGCTGCAATGTTTGCCGCCCCGCTCGATGGGCCATTGCGCGCGGCGTATTTCGATGAACTGGTGCGGTTCGCCTCCGTCCGCAGCGGCCTGTCGCATGCACTGCTGCCGGAGTTCGGCTATCCCCTGGCCTTACGTTGCGGCACTACAGATATCGTGGGGCTGTCGCGTGTATTCCGTGACGGAGCTTATGGATTTCCGATGCGGGCATCGCCGGCCCGAATTCTCATCCTCGGCGCCTATGCCGGCTATAGCGCGGTCTATCTCACCGCCCGTTTCCCCGCGGCCCAAATTTTGTGCGTGGAGCCGGCGCCGGCATCCTACCGGCTGCTGGAGATCAACACCCGGCCCTTCCGGCAGATCGAGACCCTGCGCAGCGCGGTTTGGCACAGTGCGACGCGCCTGGGAGTTCGAAGCCGCAACCTTGGCGATTGGGGCCAGATTTTGCATGACCAGATGCCAGATGCCGACCGCAGCATCGTGGCGCGCACGGTCCCAGAAATCCTCCGGCTTGCCGGGTGGGACCATGCGGACATGGTGATCTGCGATCTGCCGAACATCCCGGCCGCGGTGCTCGCCGACCCGCGCCAGCGCTGGATGCATATGGTCGACACCTTCGTCGCCTCCGTTCCGGAGCCGGACTTCGAGGCCTTCTCGACATCGCTGCAGGCCTGCCTCGATCCGGCTCTTCACGACTATGTGCGGCATGGTGATTTCCATGTCTTCGAGCGCCGCGTGCCATTCCGCGCCATGGTGCGCCCGCAGCCGCGTCCGATGCCGCTGATCAGCGCGGAGCCGGGGCTTTTCCCGATCGGGCTGCAGGAAACGCCGGCAACGCCGTGGGGATTCTTCATTTTCGATGGTGAGAGTTGCCAGATCCACCCGAACGAACCAGGCGCGACGCCGGCCCGGGCGATCTTCCTGCGCACCCTGAACGGTCAGGCCCGCTTCACCACCACGTTGCTGCACGCCGGCCGGCCCGCCGCTGCAATCACCTTTAGCCTGATCGTCGCCCGCGAAGATGGCGGCGAACTCGTCCGCCATAGCTGGACGCTGGGCCCGAGGGAACGCGAGGAGGTCGATATCGCAATGCAGCCACTGCACGGCCCGCACCATATCGTGCTGCAGACCGAAATGGCCGCGGGCTCCATGGTCAACTACAACGCCTGGGCACAATTCCTCGCGCCCAGGCTGAGTTGAGTCCCCGTCGCGTTACTGGCTTGCCCAGATGATGCGATGGATCCAGACGACGTCCTTGAGGTCGAAGCTGTAGTCGGGGTGGGCGGGGTTGAGGCTCTTGAGGTCCACCCGCCGGGCGGAGCGCCGCGCGAGCTGTTTGGCCATCACCTCGCCGCCGGTGGTGCGCACCACCACGCGGTCGCCACGGCGCACCGGGGCGTTGGGCGAGGCGATCACCAGGTCACCATCGCGGAACACCGGCTCCATCGATTCGCCGCTGATCTCGAGCGCATAGGCGTTGGGGTCGGTGATTTCCGGGAGCGACACCTCGTCCCAGCTGCCGCCGACGGGGAAGCCGGCGTCATCGAAATACCCCTCGCCGCCGGCCTGGGCGAAGCCGATCAGCGGAATGCGGCGTTGCGCCAGGGCGCTGGCGCGGCTGCTCGGCAGGGCGCGGGCGCCGTAGACCAGGGCAGCGAAGCCATCCAGCGTCGCGCCGGTGGCATCGAGCACCTTGGCCAGGCTCTCGGTGCTCGGCCAGCGGGCCCGCCCGTCCGGCATGATGCGCTTGGAGGGGTTGAAGGTGGTGGAGTCCAGTCCTGAGCGTTTGGCGAGGCCGGACGCAGAGAGGCCATGCTCGGCGGCCAATGTGTCTAGCGCACGCCAGATATCTTCATGTTTCATATCCGGATTCCCGGTTCGAGGGGTTTTCAGCAGGTTGTACGACGAGGTTCACGACTCGGTTCGTGATTTGCACGTTATAGGAAACGCGCCCAGGCTGTCTAGGAAAACAAACGAAAATTCTACTTGCGCCGGAAAAAATTTTGGCGAGTATGTTCCTGCTATGTTCGTTTTAGAAGAAAAGGAGCCACCGCTGATGAGTTTCTCCCTGCCGCAAGTCCATTCTCCGCATTCAATCCCCGACTCGGGGGTGATCGACCATCCCTGCACGTCCTGCCCCCTCGGCCCGTGCGAGCCGTTCCGCGATGCCGAGCAGGCTTGGCTATGGACCTGCAACGCGCTGCGCGCCCGCCGCGAGGGGGTGCGCAGCGAGGGCGGCAGCGTGCGGCGGCCGTGTGACCCCGATGACGTGCTGCGCGCGCTGGATCGCCTCTACCGCAACCGCCGGATCGATCTCGGCCACGCCCGGGTGCTGCGCCGCTGGGGTGACCGGCAGATGGCGCCCGACCTCAAGCGCGCCAACGAACACACCGCCGCTGTGCTTTGGCAGGAGGCGATGGAGCGGCTGGATTGGCCGCTGCGCACCAAGGGCATCGTCCAATAGGAGCAACGCCATGACACGTCCTGCCTTCCGCCACACCCGCAAGCCCAACCTGATGATCAACAACGAGGAGTCCACCATGTCCTTCGCCATTCGCAATCTCTCCGTGCTCTCCTACGCGCAGGGCTTCACCCTGTGGCACTACAAGGCCGGCGCCGCCCGGCTTGACGATATCGCCCTCGACGGGTTCTTCGACCATGCGGCCGACATGATCGCGGCCGGCGACATGATGATGATCTCGGCGGCCGATGGCGGGCGGATCCTCGTGGTGGCCGGCAGCGGCACCACTGTGCGCACGGCCGCCCTTTGCTGAGGCGGCGGGATCGGGCATCTTCGGGGCAATGAACGCTCCGATGACGCCATACGCAACCAAGCCGCGCTGCTTCCGCGCCGGCACCTTGCTCGTCACCCTCCGGGGCGAGGTGCCGGCCGAGAGCGTGCGGCCGGGCGACCTGATCCTGACTTTGTCGGGTGAAGGGGCGCCGCTGAAGCCAGTGGCCTGGGTGGGGCAGGTCGAGGTCGATCTCGATACTCACCCTGAGCCGATGGCAGTGCGCCCGGTGCGCATCGCCGCCGGGGCGATCGAGCCGGGCATGCCGATCCGGGATCTTGTGGTCTCGCCTGACCATGGCATCAGCCTGGAGGATGATCGCGGGCGTCGCGTTCTGGTGCCCGCGCATTTTCTGGTCAACGGCGCCACCATCACCCGCGCGCCGGCGGAGGGGCGCGTGACCTATGTGCATGTCGCGGTCGAGGGCCATGAGATCCTGATGGCGGACGGCATGGCGGCGGAGAGCCTGCCGCCGGATGCCGATCGCTCGGTGTTCGCCGGGAACGTCATCGCGCTCAGCGGCGCGCGGCCATCACCGCCGGAATTTGCGCCCGCGGCGCGCGTCACCCGTGGGGTTGCGCCGCTGCGGCTCGGCGCCGAGGCGCATCCGCTGCATGCGCGCCTGATGAAGGTGGCCGAGGAGGCGGGATTTACCCTCACGCGGGACCCGGCGCTGACCGCGATCACGCCATCCGGCCCGGCCGAGACCATCGCCGATGCGGATGGCGACTACGTGTTCCTGCTGCCCCCCCGGACGGATCTGATCCACCTGGTGTCCCGCCGCTTCGTGCCCGCCGAGACCGACACCGCCGGGGGGGACCAGCGCGTGCTGGGGGCGGCGCTGGCGCAGATCATGCTCGATGGCGTCGAGATCGATTTCGCCGGCCCAGGCTTCGGCGCCGGTTTCCTGCCGCCCGAGGGCGAGCCCGGCGCCCTGTGGCGCTGGACGCTGGGGGATGCGGAGTTGGAGATTCCGCCGAGCGATGCCGAGGCGACGCTCGAGGTGCGGGTGCACCTCGGCTGGAGCCGCTACTGGCTCGAACCGACGGCGAGATAGCGTTCCAGGGTCGCGCCGTCGCGCGCGAGATCGCCGGCCGGCCCATCATGCACGACCATGCCGCGTTCCAGGATCACCGCGCGATCGGCAACATCCAGCACCTTCTGCGCGTGCTGCTCGACGATGATGGAGGCCATGCCTTCCTCCCGCACCAGGCGGCGCAGCACCGCCAGCAACTCCTCGACGATGATCGGCGCCAGCCCCTCGGTCGGCTCATCGAGCAGGAGCAGCTTGGGGTTGAGCACCAAAGCGCGGGCGATCGCCAGCATCTGCTGCTCGCCGCCGGAGAGCTGGTTGCCCATGTTGCGCCGCCGCTCCTTCAACCGGGGGAAGTGCGCCCACACACGCTCCGGCGACCATGGGCCGGGCCGGGCGACGGCGGTGAGGTTCTCCTCGACGGTGAGCGAGCGGAAGATATTGCGCTCCTGCGGCACCCAGCCCAGCCCGGCCCAGGCACGGCGCTCCGGGGCAAGGCTGGTGATGTCCTGACCGGCGAAGTGGATGCGCCCGATCTCGGTGGCGGCGACCCCGAGCAGCGCGCAGAGCAGCGTCGTCTTGCCCATGCCGTTGCGCCCGAGCAAGGCGAGCGACTGCCCCTCGGCAAGCCGGAAGGAGATGCCCGAGAGCACGCGGGCGGCACCCCAGCCGGCCGACAGCCCCTCTACCGCCAGGAGCTCAGTCATGCGCGCCCCCGAGATAAACGGCGCGCACACGCGGATCGGCGGCGATCTCAGCGGGGGTCCCTTCGGTGAGGATGGCGCCGTTCACCAGCACCGAGATGCGGGTGGCGAAGCGGAACACCAGGTCCATGTCATGCTCGATCAGCAGCACCGTGACATCCTCCGGCAGGGCGGCGACGCCGGCGAGAATGCCGTCCCGCTCGGCCTCCGGCACCCCCGCCGCCGGCTCGTCGAGCAGTAGCACGCGCGGCCCGCAGGCGACCGCGGTGGCGATCTCCAGCAGACGCTGACGCCCATAGGGCAGAGTGCCGACCCGCGCGGCCATGGCATCCGCGAGGCCGAAGCGCTCGAGAATGGCGACGCTCTCGGTGATCACCGCGCGATCGCCGGCGAGACGGCGCCAGAACCCGCCATCCCGCCCGTGCCGGCGGGCCACCGCGAGGGCGACGGTCTCGATCACCGTGAATTCGGCGAATAGCTGGTTGATCTGGAACGTCCGCACCAAGCCGAGCCGCACCCGGCGATCCGCGCGGACGGCGGTGATATCCGCACCCTCCAGCAGGATGCGTCCGCCGGATGGGGCGAGCACGCCAGTCAGCAGGTTGATCAGCGTGGTCTTGCCGGCGCCGTTCGGCCCGATCAGCGCGTGGCGGGCGCCGCGTTCCAGCCGCAGGCCGACCTTGCTGGTCGCCACCAGCCCGCCGAAGCGGCGCTCCAGCGCCACCGTTTCCAGCACGGCGATCATCGCCGCCCCCGCCCGAAGAGGCGCAGCGGCCAGGCGAACACCCGCTCCCGCCCGGCCACCACCAGCAGCACGAACACCAGGCCGATCCAGAACTGCCAGTATTCCGGCGTCAGGTCCGACAGCCAGCCCTGCGCCAGCTTGAACACCAGCGCGCCGATCAGCCCGCCATAGAGATAGCCGACGCCGCCGAGCACCAACGTCAGCATCACGTCGGCCGAGCGGTGGAAGGCGATCACGTCGAGCGAGACGAACTGCGTGGTTTCCGCCAGCAGCCCGCCGGCCACCCCGGCATAGCAGGCGGCGAAGCTGTAGATCGCCACCAGCCGGGCATTCACCGGCACCCCGATCGCCGCCGCCCGCAGCGCATTTCCCTTCACCGCCCGCACCGAGAGGCCGAAGGGCGCGCCCATCACGCGCCGTGCCACCAGGAACAGCACGAACAGCACCGCGAGGCTGTAGCCGTAGGCAACCCGCCCGAAAATATCGAACTCGAGCCACCCCAGCAGCGGCGCCACCACCATGCCCTGCAACCCGTCCGCGCCCCCGGTGAGCCAGACCAGCCGATTGGCGAGCTCATAGAGCACCAGCGAAACGCTCAGCGTCACCATCAGCCGCGTCAGGTCCGAGCCGCGCAGCACCAGGAAGCTGGTGATGAAGCCGAGCCCACCGGCCACGACGGCAGCCGCCGCGAGGCCCAGCAGCGGGTCCCCGTATCCCGCCTTCGCGAGAATCCCCGCCGTATAGGCCCCGGCGCCGAAGAAGGCGGCATGGCCGAGCGAGATGATGCCGGCATAGCCGAGCACGAGATCGAGCGAGAGGGCGAACAGGCCGATGATCGCCGCCTCGTTCAGCAGCAGGTACTGGTCCGGCAGCAGGAAGAAGCTCGCCGCCGCCGCGGCCCAGAAGGCGAATTCCGGCCAGCGCCAACGCGTGCGCGCCGAGAGCGCGGCCGCCGCCTCGTCATGCAGCAGGTCCACCCCGCGCACCGTCGGGTCACTCATCTTGCCGACCGCGGCGCGAACAGCCCCTGCGGCCGCAGGATCAGCACCACCAGCATCACGCTGTAGATCACGAAGGCGCCGATCGAGGGGAGGTAGTATTTCCCCGCCACATCAGCCACCCCCAGAAGCAGCGCCGCCGCGAAGGGCCCGCTGATCGAGGCGCCGCCGCCGACGGTGACCACGATCAGAAAATACACCATGAATTTCAGCGGGAAATTCGGGTCGAGCCCCAGAATCTCCGCCCCCAGCGCCCCACCCAGCCCGGCCAACCCCGAGCCCAGCGCGAAGGTGGCGGTGAAGATGGCCGAGACGTTGATCCCCATCCCCCGCGCCACCACCGGGTCATCCACCGCCGCCCGCAGCCGGCTGCCGAAGCGGGTGCGCGTCAGCATCCCCTGCAGCCCCAACGCCAGCACGGCGCAGATGGCGATCACCAGCAGCCGGTAGGCCCCCATCGAGACGCCGGCGACCACGAAGCGCCCGCGCAAAAACTCCGGCAAAGTGATGAACACCTGCTGCGCCCCCAGCGCCCAGGACACCCCGGCCGAGGCCATGAACACCAGCCCGATGGTGAACAGCACCTGGTCGAGATGGCTTTGCCGGTAGACCCGCCGGTACAGCGTGCGCTCCAGCACCACGCCGATCGCCGCCGTCCCCAGCGCCGCGAGCGGCAGCGCGGCGAGAAACGGCACGCCCAGCCGGTTGACCAGCACCACCCCGATATAGCCGCCGGCCATGGCGAAGGCCCCATGCGCGAGGTTGATGACGTTCATCACCCCCAGTGTCACCGCGAGGCCCACGGCCAGCACGAACAGGATCATGCCATAGGCGACGCCGTCGAACAGGATCGTCAGCATCGCCCGGGTATTACGGCTTGGCGGCGGCTTTCGCCGGGTCCTTCACCATCGGGATGGTGGCGAATTCGGTATTGAACAACTCGCCGTTCACCCGCTCAACCTTGCGGATATAGATGTTGTGCACCACGTCGCGCGTCTCGGGGTCGATCATCATCGGTCCGCGCGGGCTCTCCCAGGACATGCCCTTCATCGCCTCCACCAGCGCCGTGCCATCGGTGTTGCCCTTGGTCTTGCGCAGCGCACTGTAGAGCAGCGCCATGCCGTCATACCCCGCAACCGCCATGAAATTCGGCCGCATGCTGGGGTTCGCCACCTTGAAGGCCGCGACGAACTTCCTGTTCAGCTCGGATTGGTGCGAGGCGGAGTAGAACCCGGCCGTCACCACATCCAGCATGGCATTGCCCATGCCGTTCAGCTGGTCGTCATCCGTCACGTCGCCGGTGGCGATGAAGCGGATGCCGGACTTGTCGAGCCCGCGCTCGGCGAACTGCTTGGCGAGCGCCGCCCCCTGGCCGGAGGGCACGAAGGCGAACAGCGCCTGCGGCTTGGCATCCGCCGCGCGTTGCAGCACCGGGGCGAAATCGGGCGCCATCAGCGGCGTGCGCAGCTGCGCCGTCACCTCGCCGCCGCCATCTTTCATGCCCTTGGTGAACCAGGTCTCAGCATCGATCCCCGGGCCGTAATCGGCCACCAGCGTCACGGCGGACTTGATCCCGTTATCCACCGCCCATTTGGCCATCGCCGCGGCCGGCTGCGGCAGCACCTGCGAGGTGCGCACCACGTAGGGCGAAGCCGCGGTGATGGTGGAGGTGGCGGCGGCCATCACGATCAGCGGCACTTTCGCCTGGGTCGCCAGCGGCGCAGTGGCCATGGCGAGCGGCGTGAGGCCGAAGCCCGCCAGCGCGATCACCTTGTCCTTGACGATCAGCTCCTGCGCCAGACGCTTGGTGGTGTCGGCCACCCCGGCATCGTCACGCAGCAGGATCTCGATCCGCTTGCCGGTCGGCGTATCCCCGTTCTGCGCCATGTAGAGGCGCACCGCGGCCTCGATCTGCTTGCCGGTCGATTGCTGCTGACCGGTCATCGGCAGGATGAGGCCAACCTTCATTGTATCCTGCGCCATGGCGGGGGCCGCGGCCACGGCGCCCAGCATGGCCGCGATGATGAGCCGGCGAGTGTGCATCCGTTCCTCCAGTCTGCGCCGCTTCGTCGCGGCATGTTGCGTCACTAGCTCAGATTGCCCGGCAAGGAAATCGCGGCGTCGCGCTCACGCCCGGCCGGCGGTGCCCGAGAGCATCAGCGGATCGACATGCAGCACCGCCATCGCGCGGCGCCACTTGGTCTCGTACTCCGCATCGAAGATCACCCCGAGATCGGCCGGCGCCGAAAGCCAGGTGTTCTGCTGCATTTCGCTGTCGAGCTGCCCCGGCCCCCAGCCGGCATAGCCGAGCGCCAGGATGCCCTTCTGCGGCCCGCCGCCCTCGGCGATCGCCTTCAGGATGTCGAGGCTCGCGGTCAGCGCCAGCCCGCCATCCACCTTGAGGCTCGCACCATCCGTCCAATCCGTGGTGTGCAGCACGAAGCCGCGGCCATTCTCCACCGGCCCGCCACTGCAGAGCAGGATGCTGCGCGTGGGCGGCACCGGGTCGATCTTGAGCTGCTTCAGCAGGTCATCGAAGCTCGGCTGCGCCAGCGGCCGGTTGACCACGATGCCCATCGCCCCATCGCGGGAATGGGCACAGAGATAGATCACCGTCTGCGAGAATCGGGCATCCCCCATGCTCGGCATGGCGATCAGCACCTGCCCGGCGAGCGAGGTTTCCTTGGGGTCCGCCGGGGGCAATGGCGACACGGAAGAGGGGCGGGGGCTGGATTTGCGCGGCATGCTCCCTATCTTGGCGAAGTTGCGGCAACGTTCAAGCGTGCCGTGGCGGCGCCTCGCGACTTCTCCCGCGTGACTCTCACGCGGCGCGCGGCTAGGAAGCAACCTCTCCCGGGCGGAAGCGGCCGGCCGGAACCAACGAGAAAGCGAGCAAACATGAGCCAGATCAAGGTTGGCGACGCCATCCCCTCCATGAAGCTGATGAAGTCCACCTCCGAAGGGCCGAAGGAAGTCTCGACCGACGACATCTTCAAGGGCAAGAAGGTCGTTCTGTTCGCCGTCCCCGGCGCCTTCACCCCCACCTGCAGCGCCAAGCACCTGCCGGGCTTCGTGCAGAACATCGCCGCCATCAAGGCGAAGGGTGTCGACGAGGTCGTGTGCATGTCGGTCAACGATGCCTTCGTCATGGGCGCCTGGGGCAAGGACCAGGGCGTCGGCGAAGACATCACCATGCTGGCCGACGGCTCGGCCGCGCTGACCAAGGCGATGGGCCTCGAGCTTGACCTGGTGCCCCGCAACATGGGCGTGCGCGCGCAGCGCTTCGCCCTGGTGGCGCAGGACGGCAAGGTGACGCATCTGGCGGTGGAAGCCCCCGGCGGCTTCGACGTCAGCCGCGCCGAGGCCGTTCTCGCCGCGCTGTAAGTGACGATCCGGCGGCCGGGGGACACCCTGGCCGCCGATGACACGCCTGCCATCCCGTGGCGCGGCCCGGATGCGATTGTAAAAGAACAATTTTCAGGCAACAGGGCCGCGGGCATGCGGCATCTCCCGCGCATCGCCTTCAGGCCATGCCGGTTCATCCAAATCAGAGCGTGAGACCACGCAGCGGTGGCCCACGCATCCGCGCGGCCGGCCGCACCCCGCGCCGCCGCACGCGCCGGGCCTCGTGCCGGCGCGGCAGCAACCGTCCGTTGCGCCACGGTGCCGGCACCGCCACCCATTCCACCCAAGGCTCATACGCGAACTCGGCCTCCGCCTCCGCGCGCAGCACCAGGTCGATCACGCCGCTATAGGCGTCATCGCCGGCCGCAAACGCGCGCGCGCGCCCCGCACCACCGCGCCGGGCGACGCCCAGCAAGGCAGCCAGCAGCACCCACAGCATCTCGCCAAGAATGGCGGCGATGCTGCCGGAGGCGTCCGGGCGAGGGGTAGGCGGTACGGTCATGTGGTTATCGTCACTCCTATAAATTAACTCACACATTAATATAATTGCCCGGGCCTTGCAAGCAAAATTCCTAGAGCCCTAGAAAAATATCTTCCTTCCGCGAATTCCCGGCGATTGACTGGGAATAAGCGTTCGCCATAGAGGCAGTGAGGGAGCGCGGACGAGATCGTGCCGCCCATCCTCACTGCCTTACTGCCTCTGTGGTGAATCTTCCTGCCACAGCACCCCGGCTCATTGCCGGCTAGCTGGCCCGCACATCCAGCCCCAGCGCCGAGGCCAGCGCCACCAGCTGCCCGGCATCGACAATCATCCCCTTCGCCTCCGCCACCCGCCGGATATCGAGCCCATCGAGCGCGCTGCCCCTGAGATCGGCCCGCCCAAGCCGCGCGCCATCGAGATTGGCGAAGGCCAGGTCGCAATCCCGCAATTCCGCACGCGACAAATCGGCACCTCGCAATTCCGCCTCGCGCAGCTTGCAGCCGGTCAGCGTGGCGCCGGGCAGTTCGATCTGCGCGAGATCGGCCAGTTCCAAATTGCAGTTCACGAAATTCGCCCGCACCACCACGTTGCGCCGGCCGAGCACGCGGGCGAAATCGGCCTGCCGGAAGCGGGCGCCACGCAGATTGCAGCCATCCAGCGTCACCCCGAATACGCCACAACGCTCGATCGCGGCGAAGGAGAGGTCGCAGCCAGTGAAGCTGGCGTCGCGCATCTCGGTGAAGGCGAAACGGATGGCGGCGGCCTCGGTGGCGCCGAAATGGCAGCCGGTGAACGCCGCCCCGTCCAACTCCGCCTGGGTGAAACGGCATTCGGTGAAGCGGCATTGGCTGAACCGCGCCCCCGCGAGCCGGCTGCCGGCGAAGACCACGCCAGTGAACGTGCATGCCTCGAAGACCGCACCCTCCAGCGCGAGGTCGTCCCAGTCGATCGCCGAGAGGTCCTGTCCGGTGATGCCGCGCGCCGCCGTGGCTTCGAGCGCCGCGCGATCCATCACGGTGCCGCCAAAGCCAACCGGGGCGGCCCGCCCCAGCGCAGCCGCCCGGCGGCGTGGCAGGACGGGCAGGCGGGATGCCAGGCCGCATGCGCCGTGCCGCAGGCATCGCAATGCCAGGCCGAGTCGGGCTCGGCCGATGCGGCCCGCAGCAGCGCGTCGCGCTGGGCCGCCTGGCCAGCCGCATCGCCGCCATGCTCGGCGGCTTCCAGCGCCGCGAGCAGCAGGAACACCCGCTTCTGCGCCAGCCCCGCCCCCTGCGCCGCCGCGAGATGCCGCCGCGCCTCACCGGTCAGCCCGGCATCCAGCGCCGTGCGGGCGAGCAGAAAATGGGTTTCAGCGTGCTGCGGCGCCCCGGCCGACAGCTTGGTGGCCGCCGCCATCCGCGCCATTGCCTCGCTCACCGGCGCCAGCGCCAACTCGGCCAGGGCGGGATGGGGGAATTCCCGCCACGCCTCTGCCAGCACCGAGAGCGCCTTGCTCTCCCGCCCGGCTGCCCGCAAAGCCGCCGCATAGGCGAGCGCCGCCGGGGTGAAGCCGCGCTCCAGCTTCCAGGCCCGCTTGGCCAGCGTCAGTTCGCGATCAGGCGATGTGGCCGACAAGGCGGCGGCGGTGGCGAAGGCAAGCCGCAGCGGAGCGCCATCGGCGAGCCCCTGCGCCTGCTCCCAGTCGCCGATCCGCGCTGCCAGCGCCAACCGCTCCTCCCGCATCCAGGCGCCGCCCGGCCGCAGCTTGGCGGCGCGCCGCGCGATGTCGGCGGCTTCACTCCAATCCTCCCGCGCCATCGCCTGGCGGAACAGGCCGCGCAGCCCGAGGAAGGCGGCATCCGCCTGCCCCTCCATCCGCCGGTAGATCGCCTCCGCCTCGCCATCCCGCCCGGCGAGACGGCTGGCCTCGGCGGCGAGCAGCAAGGTCTGCGGCGTATCGCCCAGAGAGTCCCGCGCCTGCCGCGCCGCGGTCCGCGCGGCCTCAGGCTCGGCAGCCGCCAGGCTCACCAGCGCCGTGGTCACCGCCGCCTCACCCCTTTCCCGCCGCCGCCGCGCCCGCCAGGCGCGCAGGCTGCGGGGGATGTGCAGAATGGCGAGCATCAGCCGCAGCCCGAGCAGCAGCGCGGCCAGCAGGATGGCGGCCCCCAGCACGCCGATGCCGGTGCGCGTCTCGATGGCGAAGCCGGCAATGGCGATCGAGATCTCGCCCGGCAACCCCGCCAGCCACCAGGCAATGCCGAGCGTAACGGCCGCGACCGCCAGCAGGCCGAGAACCCGGCGCATCAGGGCCGCGCCATCGCGGCCAGCGCGGCGCGCGCGGCCGCCACCGCCGCCGCTTCCTCCCGCCACGCGGCGATCGCCGCCGCGGCCGCCGGGTCAAGCCCATCAAGCGCCGCGATGGCCCCGGCGATATCCCCCGCATCCAGCCGCGCCTGGGCACCGGCCAGCGTGGCGGCCGCCGGCGAGCCGATCAGCAGCGTATCGCCCTGGCGAATGGTGATGAGCCCCGCGAGCCCCTCGCGCAGCCGCCCGACCCAGTCCGTCGCGGTCTCCGCCGGCCGGCTCGCGGCCTGGGCGGCGCGGGCGGCGGCCGGGAAGGCGGCGCGCAGGGCGGCC
>CAIPLM010000019.1 GCA_903865895.1 uncultured Rhodospirillales bacterium
CATCTGGAAGTCGTGCTCGGCAATCGCGCGGATCAGCGTCTGGTCGACCTGGAAGGCCGAGACCGTGTTGCCGCCGCCGTCGACATAGGTGCCCTCGCGGGACACCGCGAGTTCCAGTTGCATGCTGTCCAGTACCATCGCCTCGTCCATCTCGGTCAGCAGCACATAGGAGCAGTCCAGGTTGGTGCTGGTGGTGTCGTAGATGTTGACCGGGATCTGGGTGCTCTTCTTGATCGGATAGCCGAGCAGCGTGCCCTTGCTCAGTTCGTCGCGATAGACATAGACGCCGAGGCTGTTCTGCACGTTGTTGAGGTAGTTCCACGAGCGCGGGTGCATGAACCAGACGCGCTTGCTGTCCGCCACATTGGCGGTATCGAGCCGGTTCACTGCGCCGCCGAGTTCCGATGCCACCGTGGCCAGGGTGTAGGACGCCGTCGAGGTGATGAAATTGCCGCCCGACGCCGCGGTAGAACTGGCCCCCAGCAGGAAGGTGCCGACGACGCCGCCGGCGGCCTTGGCCCAGTCATTGGCGAAGGCCAGCATGCCCTTCGGCGTGTCCAACGTACCATCGCCCTGGAGGAAGGCGAGGTCCTCGCGGAGCGCGATCACCTTGACCAGGTCATCGCGCACGATAGCGTCCACCGCCGGATCGGCATAGCGCATCATGTCGTTGGATACCGGCACCATCGCCACCATTTTCTTGTAGCTGGCGACGATGGAGTTGAAGCCGGGCTGCGATGTGGCGATCTTTGCGCCCTCGGCGCCGTACGAGGCGCTGGCGGCACTGTTCTGGCCGGGCAGGGTCATGGTGCCGCGGGGCATCGGGATGATGCGCGGGCCGGCGCTGCGCACCACGGCGCGGGCACGCAGCAGTTCGATCACGCCGGGCATCACGTCCGGCGGCACCAGGAAGCCGCCCGAGGTGCCAGCCGAGGTGATCAGGGCGCGGGTGACAGGATGGCCCTCGCCATAGACCTCGATCGCCGCCGCCCGGGCCTGGTAGATGCTGCCACCGCCGAGACCAAGCATCTTGATGGCGCCGCCCAGCACCAGCGAGCGCTCTTTGGCATATTTATCGGTCTCCGGCGCCGCGGGGACACTTGGTGCCTGGCCGGCGACCGGTTCGGCCGCGGCTCCGGCCAGGTCCTGTGCGGCCTTGGCACGGGCGATCTGCTCATCGAAGGCGCGCACCGCGGCCTCCTTGTCGGTGTAGTCGACCTGCTCGGCTTCGGAGAGGGTGGTCTGCTCGGCCAGCACCTTGAAGGCGTCGAACGCGGCAGCGCGCTGCTTGCGGAGGTCCGCCAGCTTGGGGGTCATGGTGAATTCCTTGGAAAGAGGACCAGCCGTTGCCCAAACGGCGCAAAGGGCATCCGGGTCACCCCGGTATCGAGTCACCCCGGTATCGGGTCAGTCGACGTTCGCGAGTTCGAGAAGCGTGGCACGACGCCGGCGCGCATCCAGGTTCAGTCCGCGGCCATTGGCGGCGCCGCCGGCCTCATCGATGCTGTCGCTGGTCTGGATGTCGGTGGTAACGGTGCCGGTGGTATCGATGTCGGTGCTGTCGATGAAGTCGCGCAACGCGCAGCGCGCATCGTCGATACTGCCGTGGATGGCTTCCAGCGTGGCGCGGTTGGCCTGCGACAGCACCTTGCCGGCGCGAACCTCCACATCATGCGCTCGCGCGGTGACAATGGCGCCGGTATCGGCGGGAACGCTGACGAACGAGCATTCCAGCAACTCCCAGCCAGTGAACCGCTGCCCTCCGCGCGGCCTGGCCGGATCAAGCGGCTCGCCATCGGTCGGCTCGAAGCCCACGCTGACCGCGCCGATGACGCCGCTCTTGACCAGACCGCGGGTGCGGTCGGCGACTTCAGAGATACCCAGTGGAGCGAAGCGGACCCGCGCGATGATCTTGTCGCCGTCGACCCTGATACCCTCGGCCGTGCCAACGGGCTGGCCCGGATCATGCTGCCACAGCACCACCGGGTTGGCACGGTACTGCGCAAGATCCGCACCGCCGGGCACCAGGATGTGGCCATCGCGGGCGATGGCGCCGGTCGACATTACCACCTCGACCTCGTCGTCACCGATCTCGGTGACCTGGCTCGGGACCAGTTTGCGGATCATCGACATCACGCGTACGCCGCCGCGCCAGCGGCCACGAGCGCGTCAGCCTCGGCCTTGTGCAGCGTCAGGACCGTGCCGCTCGGGTGGGTCCGTGGAAAGTCGAGCGACGCCGCCGGCGCACCCGTGAATCCCGGTGCTGCCGGTGTGCCGGGTTGCCGGGCACGGACATAGCTGGCCGACAGCATCACCTTGACCGCCGCCGCGCCGTGGTCGATGCGCGCCAGGTCGACATAGATCGTCGTGCCGCCCACGCTACCGTGGGCGACGTCCTTCACGTTGTTCGCCATAGTCTGCTCCTAGCCCTCCGGGGCTGCGTCATCGACCGGCCCTTGTCCGTCCTTTGGACGGCCCGCGCCGTCGGCGGCCTGGCCGTTCATGTTGCTGCCGAGGGCGGCCATGTTTACCGGCTGCATCAGCACATCGCCGCCCGGCACCGCCGGCAGCCGCTCGGCGCGGCGGAACTCGTTGGTCGAGATCAGGCCGGACAGCTTGCCGATGCGGCCGAGATTGTAGCGGGTGAGCGGGTCGGCCCGCAGCAGCGCGTCCTCGTTGAGGTCGAGTTCGAGACCCTCCCGGTCGAG
>CAIPLM010000020.1 GCA_903865895.1 uncultured Rhodospirillales bacterium
AGATCAGCACGGTAGCCGAGACGAATTCCGGGATCGTCATGGCCAGGATGCCGCCAGTGGAGAGCACGATGTCGAGCGCACCGTCGCGGCGCAGGCCGGTCAACACGCCCAGTAGGAGGGCCAAGGGAATGCCGACGGCCAGCGTGCAGCCGGCGAGCAGCAGAGTGTTGCGCAGGCGCTCGCCGAGCAGGGTGGCGATCGGCTTGCCGCTGCCGGCGGAGACGCCGAGATCGCCACGCAGCGCGCCCCCGGCCCAGCTGGCGTATCGGCTGAGGGCGGGCCGATCGAGGCCCAGCTCGCGCCGGCAGTTCTCCAGCCGCTGGCCGACGGCGTCACGCTGGAGCACCGCGACGCAGGCATCGCCGGGCAGCGCCTCAACCGCCCCGAAGATGATCGCCGAGGCCAGCGCGACGGTGATCAGCCCGAGCAGGAGCCGGTTGAAGACGAGGCGCAGCAAGCCTCAGTCCACCTTCACCCGGTTCCAGCGGATGGCGAAGTTATCGACCGCATCGAGATCCTTCACCCGCGCGGTGAGGCCGACGGCGAGCTTGACGTGGAACGTCACCAACGTGCCGGCATTCTCCCACAGATAGGCCTGAGCCTCCTGGTAGAGCGCCTTGCGCTTGGCGAAGTCGAGCTCCTTGCGGGCGGCATCCAGCATGGCGTCGAACTTGGGGTCGCTGAACTTCGACTCATCCCAGGGTGAGGACATGCGGTAGATTTCGTTGAGCGCCGCATCGGCCGGGCGGTCGGCCCAACGCGTCAGTACGGCGTCCTTCTTCATCCAGATCGTGTTCCAATAGCCGTCATTCGGCACCTGGGCGATCTTGACCCGGATGCCGGCGGCGGCGGCCTGCTGCTGGTAGACCTGGGCGATGGTCGGCCAGATCGGCTCGATATTGGCGACCTGGAGCTCGACGTCGATGCCGTTGGAGAAGCCGGCGGCGGCGAGCAGGGTCTTGGCGCCGGCGATGTCCTGCTTGCAGGTGCCCTCCCAGCGATATTGGTCGGCCGGGCCGACAGGGGTGTCGCAGCCGGTGATGCCGCCGTCGCGGCCGACCACGAGGTCGCGCATCGCCTCGCGGTCCACCACCATGCGCAGCGCCTTGCGCACGCGCACGTCGTCATAGGGCTTCACGTCAGTCCGCAGCACGATGCCGCGCCAGTTGCCGGAGGGGATCTGCTGCAGCTGGTGTTTGCCGCTGCGGGTGAGCAGCGCGATCTCCTGGCGATCGAGCCCGGGGAGCATGTCCACCTGGCCGCCGAGCAGGGCCTGGAAGCGCGCCTGGGCGTCGGGGATGCCGATGATCTCGATGCGGGCGACGCCCGGCGCGCCCTCGTAGTAGCCGGGGTTGGCGACCAGCACGGTGGTGCCCTGGGGGTCGAACTTCTCAACCTTGAATGGCCCGGTGCCGATGCCGGTCTTGGCGATGGTGTCGCCGGAACCCTCGGGCAGCATCACCAGGCGATAATCGGTCAGCACCAGCGGGAAGTCGGCGAAGCTGTCGGTGAGGGTGATCTTCACCGTCATCGGATCGACCGCCTCGACCGACTTGATCGCCTTGACCGCGGAGCGGGCGGGGCTGTCGAGCTTGGGGTCGGAGATGCGGGAGAGGGTGTACACCACGTCGGCGGCGGTGAAGCCCTTGCCGTCGTGGAAGCTGACGCCGGGGCGCAGCTTCAGGGTCCAGACCGTCGCGGCCGCATCGCTGCTCCAGCTGGTCGCGAGATCCGCGGCGGGCTTGCCGTCGATGCCGGTGCGGATCAGGCGGCTCATCACCTTCTCGGTGATCTGGAACAGCTTGCCCTTTGAGACCGGGTCCATGCTGGAGGACTGGCCGTAGCCGACGTCATGCGGCTGGCGGAACACGCCGGTGGGCTGGGCGCCGGCGATGCCGGTGCAGGCGAGCGTGATGGCGGCAGCGAAGCCGAGCGATCGCAGCATGCGATGGGACCTCCCATGGTCGTGGGTTATTGGCGAAAGATGCGCAGCCGGAGCGCAGGCTGACAAACCAAGATATTGCGGGAGATGGATGCAGTTTTCTTTACCCATCAGCCGCCGCGACGATCTCTTCCCAGGTGCGCGCCGGGATCGCCAGACCCGTGCGCAGGCCGGCCTCCCGCCGGGCCCGTTCCCGCTCGCCCGGCACCTCGACCGCGGCGAAGCCTTCGGCCGGGGGGCAGGCGCGCAGTTCCGCCAGAATCTCCTCGGCCACCTTGCGCATGGTCTCCGGCGCGCGATGGCGGGTGGTGTCGATCGCCATGACCAACCAGTTCACCTCGGTGGTGACCGGGCCGAGCATCGCCTCGCAGATCAGCTCCGCCATGAGGGCGAGCCCGTAGCCCATCGGCCCGCCCTTCGGCAGGATCGCGCCGCCACGGAAATAATCCTCCGGGTCGTTGCTGGGCCGCCCGAAGCGATCGATCAGCGCGCCGTCGGGCAGGCGGGCGCCGGCGGAGCGGGCGGCATAGACCCATCCGCCGGCGATCATCGAGGTCGCGAAATCCACCACCACCGGGCCGCGCAGCCCGCCGGGAATTGCCAGGCAATAGGGATTGGTCGGCAGCACGGCCTTCCTCCCGCCATAGGGCGCCACCTGCCGCCAGTTCTGCCGGCCGCCGCCGCCGATGATGATCACGAGATGACCAAGTGCGGCGCCCGCCTCTGCGAACGCCCCGAGGCGCCCGGTATGGCCGACGTTGCGCACCGCCACCGCCGCCATACCGGAGGAGATGGCATCCGCGGCGGCACGTTCGACGGCGAGTGCCATCGCGGGGATGCCGATCCCGCCGCCGCCATCGACCTCCACCGGCCCGGCCGGCAGCTTGCGCACCACCGGTTCGGCGGATGCGGCCATGTATCCGTCGCGATATTGCTGGGCGTATTGCAACACCCGCATGACGCCATGGGATTCCACACCGCACAGGCTGGCGTCCACAAGATGCTCGGCCACCGCCGCTGCCGTTGCCGCCGAGCAGTTGGCCTTGCGGAGGATGGCCACCACTTTTGCAGCCGCGATTTCGGCTGGGACGATGATCCTTTCCCCGGCCAACACCAGTTTGCTCGTGCCGCTCATGCTGCCTGCGCCTCCTGCGCCGTGTCGTATTCGGCCGCCTCGGCGAGCAACCAATTGCAAACGGCCGCGATCTCGGGCCGCTGCCGGGCGCTGGGCCGTGTGACCATATGGTACGAGCGGGTGGGCACCAGATCGGTGGCGAACGGTCGAACCAGGCGGCCGTCACGGATCTCGTCATTGACGAACGGGAATATCCCGAGCGCCACGCCCTGTCCCGCGATGGCGGCCTGGGTGACCGTGTTGCTATCCAGGATGATGGTCTCCGCCGCGAAACGCAGGCCATGGACCCCCACGCGATCGAGCCACGCTGCCCATTCCGAGCGGTCATGCTGGTGCAGCACCGGCAGCCGGCCGAGATCGCTGGGGGTGACGATGCCGCGCGCCAAGGCCGGGCTCAGGACGGGCGCGTATCGGACCTTGAACAGCGGTTCCGATTCCAGGCCCGGCCAGTCGCCGTAGCCCCAGTCCACCGCGATCGGCGTCGGCATGTCGGTCGGGCCGGTGATGCGGGAGCGGTGCTGCAGGGTGAGCGTGATGTGCGGGAAGGCAGCGTTGAAGCGGCCGAGCCTGGGGGCGAGCCAGCGGGCGCCGAAGATCGGCCCCACGGCGATGGATACCGATTGGCGGGAGGCCGCGACATGCATGTCGATCTCGCGGCCGATGGCGTCGAAGGCGCCGCGTACGACGCTGCTGAGGGACAGGCCGGTGTCGGTCAGCATCACCTGCCGGGTGCGGCGGATGAACAGCAGGCAGCCCCAGTCGCGCTCCAATTTGCGGATCAGGTTGCTGACGGTGGTGGTGGAGACGCCAAGCTCGCTCGCCGCCTCCTTGAAGCTCCCCAGCCTGGCCGCGGCCTCGAAGACGCGCAACGCGGTCAGCGGCAGCCTTCCCGCAAGATGTTGCACCCGACCCTCCCGGCGATGGACATAATTTCCACCATCCATAGGTCGATGCACGGGGCATGTCGATGCGCGTCGCCTGGCGTGAGCGCTCAGGCGCCGGCGGGAGCCCTCGTCACCGCAGGCCCAGTTCCACCGCCTTGATCTGCATCGCGAGGTAGCGGGAATACATCCGGCACTGCGAGAACGAACCCCCGGTGAACCACAGGCCGGGCTGGCCGGTCGCGGTCCACATGTTGCTCAGCTCCTGCTGATCGTCGAAGCCCCAGACTTGGCCGACCTTGCTGGCGACATCGCTGCCAAACAGGGTGGCGTTCAGATGGTCCGGGCCCTTGTAGCCGGTGGCCAGCACGGCGAGGTCTGCGGGCAGCTCCCGTCCGTCGGTCATCGTGAGGCCGGTGGCGGTGAAGCTGGCGATATCGTGGTACTGGATCAGCCCGATCTCGCCGCGCACCAGCAGTTCCGAGCAGCCGACGTTGAAGTAATAGCCGCCGCCGCGGGTGCGGTATTTCAGCGGCCAGCCGGTACCATCCTCGCCGAACTCCAGGCGGAAGCCGATGCGCTCCAGCCCTTCAAGCAGGGGCGCATCGAGCGCGCGGGCCTTGGCGGTCAACAGCGTGTGCGCGTGCTTCATCACCGGTAGCGGGAAGGAGGTATTGATCAGGTCGCGATCCGCCAGTGTCGGGCCGTCGCCATAGTAGATGCCGTCATAGAGCTGGGCGCTCGGTTCGACATTGACGACGAGGGTCGGGCTGCGCTGCACCATGGTGACGTGGGCGCCGTTGCCGTGCAGCTCCTGTGCGATGTCATGCGCGCTGGTTCCGGTGCCGAAGACGAAGACGTTGCGTCCCCGCCACTGGCCCGGCTCGGCGAACCGGCTGGAATGCACCACCGTGCCGGCGAAGCGATCGAGCGTGGGGATGTCCGGCAGGTTCGGCGTGCCACTCACCGAGGTCGCCATGATGATGTGGCGTGGGTGGAGCACGCGCTCACTGCCATCGGCCATGCGGAGCCGTGCCGTCCAGCGACCAGACGCCGCGTCGTAATCGGCGCCCCCGAAGCTGGTGGAGGTCCAGAAGTTGATCTCCATCGCCTCGGCATAGAACTCCAGCCAGTTGGCGATCTTATCCTTGGGGATGTAGTGCGGCCAGGTCTTGGGGAAGGGCAGATAGGGCAGGTGGTTGCTGTAGACCTGATTGTGCAGCTTCAGCCCGTGATAGCGCTTCCGCCAGTTGTCGCCGACCCGGGCCATGCGATCGACGATCAGCGCGTCGACACCGAGCGCGCCGAGCGAGGCAGCCGAGGTCAGCCCCGCATGGCCGCCGCCGACGATCAGCGCGGTGGGGTCGCGATCGGTGTAGCGGCTGGCCTCCTGCCGCTTGTCGAGCCAGTTGGGGCCGCCGAAATCACGCTCGAAGGCGGGCTCTTCGCGGGCGAGGCGCTCGGTCTCTTCGTCATGCCCGGCGATGCAGTGCAGGGCCGTCATCATGGTCCAGGCCGTGGCATCGCCGTCGGCAGCGGTGAGCCGCAATATGCCGGCGCCGGTGCCGATGGCGGTTTCGAATCTCAGGATCGCCTCGACGGCGGGTTCGCCCGCGCGCTCCACGAACCGCGGCGGATAGCGGTCAGCGTCGACGGCGAAGTTGCGGGCGCTGGCCCGCGCAATTGCCTCCGGCAGCGCTGCGGCCACCGCGTCCCGCCCACTGACGGTCGTGATCCGCCAGGTCAGCGCGACGACGTCACGCCAATGCCCATCAGTGCGAAATAGCGCGGCGAGGCTCGCCCGGTCGCCGGCCTCGCAGGCCGCGTTGAAGCGGCCCAGCCAGGTTTCGATGATCCGTGTGGCAGACGGTTCCTTAGCTTGCAGCATCGTCGGGCGGTCCTCGGTGTGGCGATGTATTGACCGACGACCCTAGGCGGAGGTGCCGCGTGACCGCAACCGGCCGACGGCAAACTGGCTTCAAGATATGGCCTACGTGACGCCGCAAACGTCCTCTAGATGCGCCTGCTTCGTGGTTCCTCTCCCCGGATGCGCCGGAGAGAGGAACCACGAACCGGGGAACCCCCGAACACCGTCAGCTATGCGTGATGTAGGTGCCGGAATGCCCATCGCCGGCCAGCGCAAAGCCGGATGCCGAGAAATGACCCTGCATCAGGAACGTGCTGCTGCCGCCGCCGCCCGCCAGCGTCACCTGCGTGTTGGCGCCGCTCGCCGCCGCCGTGAGGTGCGCGCCAGCGTAGGCGATGTCGGTGATATCGATCCGATCGCTGGCGATGAAGCCGCGCAGCAAGTCGCCGGAGAGGCCCGCGGCGGTGTCGCTGAAGGTATCGTAGCCGGCCGTATTACCGACCAGCGTGTCGGCGCCAAGGCCGCCGGTAAGTGTTTGGTGGGCGCCGCCAGCGGTGATGGTGTCGATGCCAGCGCTGCCTGTCGCTGTGATGAAGCCCATCGCGTTGAGCTTGAGGTTGGTGGCGGAGGAGAGCGAGACCGTTGAAATTCCGGTGATTTTCGCGCCGAGAGTGACGCTGCCGCCGCCATCGACCACCAGGGCGTTGGTGCCGGTGCCGGCGGTGATGCTGTCGGATGCGCTGGCGGCGGTGACGTGGATGGTGTTGTTGCCGCTGCCGGTGATGAGTTTTTCGCCGGCGCCGAGGTAGACGGTGTCCGACCCGTTGCCGAGGGTGATGGTGGCGCTGTTGGCGGCGCCGACGACGAGGGCGGTGGCCTGGGCGCCGTTGGGCGAGGAGGTCAGCGTCAGGTTGGCGTTGAGGTCGGCGCGCAGCGTGATGGCGGGGACCGCGACGCCGATGCCCTCGACCGCGGTGATGGTGCTGATGTTATCCAGCAGCGCCGGCAGCGTCATGTTGAAGGCGCCGCCGCCGACGAGGGTGAGGCTGTTGGAGAGGCCGGCGCCGCCGTCGATATGGTCGCCGGGGCTGAGGGTCTGGGCGCGGGCGAGGATGCTGTCATGCCCGCTTCCGCCATCGATGGTGTCGACGCCCTTGGTGAGGATCCAGCTATGGTTGCCGGTGCTGGCGGCGGCGACGGTGGCGGTCAGCGCGGCGGAGGCGGTCGCGGTGCCGTCGGTGTCGGTGAGGGTGACGCTGACCGCGTCACTCCCGGCGGCGGACCAGGTATGGGCGCCGCTGACCGCGAAGCCGCCGGCGGTGGCGGTGACGGTGCCGGCGGAGGTGGTGCCGTCGCCCCAGGCGATGGTGGCGGCGAGGTCAGCGGCGGTGGCGGCCCCGAAGCCGTCGGTGAAGGTGGCGAGCGTGGCGCTGTAAGCCTGGCCGGCGGTGGCGGCGATGGCGGGCGCGGTGGCGGCGGCCAGCACGTCGGCGTCGGTCGCGGTGATGGCGCCGGACAGCGTGGTGGTGACGCCGTCGGCGGCGCTGAGGACCGCCACCGAGGTGGCGAAGTGGCCCTCATCGGCGAAGACGTGGCCTGCTGCGGGGGCGACGCTGAAGCTGCCATTGGCGCCGGTGATGACGCCGGCACTGGTGGTGCCGTCACCCCAAATGATGGTGGCGGAGAAATTGGCCGCGGCGTCGGCGGTGTTGCTGTCGGTGAAGGTGGCGACCGGGGCGGTGAGCGGGGTGCCCTCGGCGGTGCTGAGCGTGGCGCCGCTGCCGCCGTAGGTGCGGGCAGGCGGCGGCGGTGGGGCGCCGGTGGGGGTGATGGCGAGGGTCAGGGTCTCGTTGAGCGAGCCGGTGAAGGTGCCGAGCGCGCCGGAGTAGTTCGACCAGTCCTCGATGGTGATGGTGTGGGTGCCGGCGGTGAGGGTGCCGGAGAAGGTGCCGGTCGGGGTGGCGGCGTTGGCGTTGACCGGGTTGACCTGCATGGCGGTGCCGCCATCGATGACGGCGACCATGTTGAGCAGGCCGAACAGGCCGGCCGACGAGCCGCCGCCGGTGAGGGCGCCGGTGGCGGCTTCGGTGGCGGTCCAGCCGATGCTGAAGGTGCCCGCGGTGCCCATGGTGACGGAGAAGCTGGCGTTCGCGTAGCCCGGGCCGGCCTGCATGCCGAAGCTCTGCTCGGCGTTGAAGGCGCCCGAGGTGGTGGAGGTGGCGGACCAGGCGTCGTGGAAGGTGGCGGTGCCGCTATAGGCGCTGACCCAGCCGGCGGAGACGGTCTGGCTGGAGGCGACCGAGGCGCCGCCGTAGCTGGCGCTGGAGGCGCTGCTGGCGGTCGCCGTGCCGGGGATGCCGGCGGTGGCGGTGTTGGCGTTGAAGTTGGGCGGGGTCCAGGCGCCGAAGGGGCCGAGCCCGTCGGTGGAGACCGAGCGGACGCTGACGCCGGTGCCGCCGCCGGGCGGCAAGGCGGGCGTGAGGGTGACGTTGGTGCCGCCGGCGCCATCGGCGGCGAGGTGGAATTGGCTCGAGGTGTAGGCGCCGGCGACCGGCAGCGCGAGGCTGGTGCCGCCGCTGAGGCCGAGGGTCAGCGTGCCGGCGTTCCAGGCGGCGGAGGTGGCGGTGAGGCCGGCGAGGTCAATGGTGTTGCCGGCGGCGAAGCCGGTGACGGTGCCATGGACGGAGGATGGTGCATCGAGCTTCAGCACACTGCTGCTGGCGTCGAGGAAGGCGAGATGCTGCCCGGCGGCGACGCTGCCGGTGATCTCCGCGGTGCCGGCGGTGGCGAGCGTGATGCTGCCGGAGCCGGTGATGGCGTTACCGATCGAGAGGTGGTCGCTCTTGGCGACGCGGACGAGGCCGTTATTGGCGAAGCTTTGCAGAGCGATGGTGGCGGAGGCGCCGGCCACCGATTCGTCGATGGTGCCGGCGCTGATCAGCGTGTCGCCGGCATAGCCGTCATCGCTGATGAGGCCGCCGGTGCCGGTGATGTCGATGGTGGCGGCGGCGCCGAGGCTGACGGTGGCGGCGTAGTTCAGCGGGTTGGGGTGGGAGATGGTGATCTTGTTGCTGGCGCCACCGAGGATGACGGTGCCGCCGTTGAAGGCCTGGTCCTGCTCGAAGCGCAGCTCGACGGTGTTGCCGGAGAGGTCAATGGTGCCGGTGCCGGTGGTGATGTTGGTGATCGGGCCGCCATAGCTGCCGACGATGGCGAAGTAGTCGTTGTAATTGTTCAGCTCGACCAGGCCGTTATTGACGAAGCTCGCCGAGGCCACCGCAACGCCGCCGGCATCGATGATGGTGCCGGTGTTGGTGACGCTGGTGTAGCCGCTGATGCCGATGCCGGAGCCCAGCGTGGCGGAAATGGTGCCGGCATTGGCGATGTCGGCGCCCTGCAGGGTGAAGCCGCCGCCATTGGCCGCGGCGATCAGGCCGTTATTGGTGATGGAGGCCACCACGTCGGCGCCGCCGTTCCATTGCAGGGCCTGCCAGGTGCCGTTGTTGACCACCAATGTGCCCTGGTCGATCGACCAGCAGCTCGAGGTGAGGCTGCCGCCGACCTGGTTGATCAGGGTGTTTGCACCGAGCGTGAGCGTGCCGAAATCGACAGCGGTGCCGCCGCCGGACGCGTTGCCCGCATCGATGCGGATGTTGTCGATCGCCTGGGTGCCGGCGAAGGTGAGCGAAGTGGCCCCGCCGGTGGCGTTGATCGCGCCCTGGCCCAGGCCACCCGCGCCGGTGGCGGTGAGGCCGTTGGCGATGATGAGGCTGGCACCCGCGGCGGTGAGATCGAGCGTTCCCTGGTAGGTCGTGCCGCTCAGCGTGCCGCCATGCCAGCCGAAGCTGCCGCCGGTGGCCGACAAGGTGCCTCCGACCACTACGCCACCGGCTTCAAGGTCGAACTGCCCCGCTGCAACCGTCAGCGCGCCGCCGAGGGACAAAGTGCCGGTATCGGAAAGCGTCGCGCCGGCATCGTTCAGCAGGAGTGACTGCACGCTTTGGTTGCCGCTCAGCGCCACCGCATAGGTTCCCGTGAGGTCGATGGTCGCGCTGTCGCCGATGGAGGGAACGCTGCTGCCGACCCAGTTGCTCCCGGTGCCCCAAACGCCGCCCGCGCCGTTCGTCCAACGAATATTCGCCATGAGATAGTCCCTGTGCAGAAAAATGGCAGGATGTTGCCGTTGCGGCCTCTCATGACCGGTGAACCTGTCTGCTGCCTGACTGCGATGCTGCATCTTGCCTTCGGCGCGGCTTTTGCGTCGCTCATCACCGGCTTGTGAAAAGCCGGCCCACCTCGGCAGGTCGCACGTTGCCATGTGCCTAGGCGCCGTGTTCCCGGCGCGGCTATGCTGCTGCTCTCGTGCCTGGGACGGCATCTACAACCGCGGGGGAGCAGCCGATGCTCGATCAATTCGCCTGGCTTTTGCCGCTCGTGGAGCGTGGCGTGTTGTTTGTGGCGGTGTTCTTCGTGGCGGGGCTATGGGTGATCAGCCTGGCGATGAAGGATTCGAGTATCGTCGATGTGTTCTGGGGCCCTGGCTGCGCCGCTGTAGCGTGGGTCTATTATCTCGGCGGCGCGAGCGGGCAGCCGCGCGCGATTCTGGCCGTGGGACTCGCGACTGCCTGGGGGCTGCGGCTCGGCTGGTTTATCGGGAGCCGCAACTGGGGTACCGAGGATCCCCGCTACGCAAGGCTGCGCGCGCATGTCACTGGGCTGGGGCGCAATTACGCGCTGTATAGCCTGCGCGCCGTGTTCGCTTTTCAGGGTGTGGCGATGGTGATCTGCACCGCGCCGCTGCTGTTCGCCATCACCCTGCCGGGCGGCCGTACAGGGCCGCTGGCGTGGCTGGGCGGGGCGATCGCGATCGGCGGGCTGATCGTCGAGACCATTGGCGACCAGCAGATGCGCGCCTTCCGTGCCGGTCGCCGCAAGCCCGGCGCGGTGATGGACCGAGGGCTGTGGCGCTATTCGCGGCATCCCAACTATTTCGGCGAAATGCTGGTGCAGTGGGGGCTTTTCTTCATCGCGCTCGATACCGGGCCGTTGGCATGGCTCACCATCGTGGCGCCGGCGCTGCTGAGCTACCTCATCATGGGTCCGATGGGCGCCGGGCTGCTGGAGCGGCGACTGCTGAAGAAAAATCCGGGCTACGCGGCCTATGTGGCCCGCACGAGCGCCTTCATCCCCATGCGGCCAAAGCGGTAGGGCGCGCTATTCCACGAGATGACACGCCGCGGCATGGTCCGCGGCGACGATGCGAAGTGCGGGGGCCTCGGCGGTGCAGCGGGCGGTGGCCTGACCGCAGCGTGGCGCGAAGGCGCAGCCGGGCGGTGTGCCGAGCGGGGAGGGCGGGTCGCCTTCGAGGATGGGCCGCTTCACCCGGGCGATCGCGGGATCCGGTACCGGCACGGCGTCGATCAGGGCGGACGTGAAGGGGTGGCGCGGCCGGCGCCAGATTTCGGCGGCGGGGCCGTGTTCGACGATCTGGCCGAGATACATCACGGCGATGCGGTGGGCGAAGGTCTCGACCAAGGCGAGGTCGTGCGAGATCACCAAATAGGCGATGCCGAGTTCGCGCTGGAGGTCGGCGAGGAGGTTGATCACCTGGGCCTGGATCGAGACGTCGAGGGCCGAGACCGGTTCGTCGCAGACGATGAGGCGGGGGTTGAGGGCGAGGGCGCGGGCGATGCCGATGCGCTGGCGTTGGCCGCCGGAGAATTCATGCGGCAGGCGGCTTCCCCATTCCGGCCGCAGCCCGACGCGGTCCATCAGCCAGGCGACCCGGGCGTCGCGCTCCGACGAGGTGCCGATGCGATGGACGTCGAGCGGTTCGCGGATGAGTTGGGCGACGCGGCGGCGGGGGTTGAGGGAGGCGAAAGGGTCCTGGAAGACGAATTGCACGGCGCGGCGGGCGGCGAAGCGGGCGGCGCGGCTGGCGGTGGCGAGGTCCTGCCCGTCGAGCAGGATGCGGCCGGCGGTGGGGGTGACGAGGCCGACGATGGATTTGGCCAGGGTGGTTTTGCCGGAGCCGGATTCGCCGACCAGGCCGATTGTTTCGCCGGGGTTCACCGTGAGGGAGACGCCGCGCACGGCGTGGAGCGGGCCGGAAGGGGTGTCGAAGCGGCAGTGCAGGTCCTGGATGGCGAGTATGGGGGTCATGCGAGGTGGCAGGCGGCGCGGTGGCTGCCCTCACCGGTGAGCGCCGGTTCGCTTTCGTGGCAGCGGGGCTCGGCGACGTCGCAGCGCGGGGCGAAGGGGCAGCCTTGAGGCAGGTCGAACACGGAGGGGACGAGGCCGGGGATTTCGGCGAGGCGGGATTGTGCGCGGCCGGGATGCGGGGTGGCCGCCAGCAGGCGGCGGGCATAGGGGTGGAGCGGGCGGGCGAACAGGGCGTCGACCGGCGCTTCCTCCACCTTGCTTCCCGCATACATCACCATCACCCGGTCGGCGGCTTGGGCGACCAGGCCGAGATTATGGGTGATCAGCATGATGGCGATGCCGAGCGTGTCACGCAGCCCTGCCAGCAGGGCCATGATTTGCGCCTGAATGGTGGGATCGAGCGCCGTGGTGGGCTCGTCGGCGATCACCAAAGCCGGGTTGCAGGCGATGGCGATGGCGATCACCACGCGCTGGCGCTGGCCGCCGGAGAGGCGGGCGGGGTAGGTGTCGATGATGCGGGCGGGGTCGGGCAGGCGGACGAGGGCGAGGAGTTCGAGGGCGCGGGCGCGGGCGGCGGCGCGGGTGAGGCCGAGATGGGCGCGCAGCACTTCGGTGATCTGGTCGCCGATGGTGAACATCGGGTTCAGCGCGCTCATCGGGTCCTGGAAGATCATGCCGATGCGCTGTCCTCGGAGTTCGGCGGGGCGGATTGGGGCGCCGTCGAAGAGGAGCGTGCCGCCGGCGATGGTGAGCCCATCCGGCAGCAGGCCGGTGAGCGCGAGGGAGGTGACGGTTTTGCCGCAGCCGGATTCGCCGACCACGGCGAGGATTTCGCCGCGGGCGATATCGAAGGAGAGGTTGCGCACCACGCGGCGGGCGGGGTCGTCGGCGCGCGCGATGTCGAGCCCGGCGACGCGCAGTAGCGGGGCGCTCATGGGCGGCGCAGGCGGGGGTTGAGGGCGTCGTTCAGGCCCTCGCCGAACAAATTGAGGCCGAGTGCCGTGACCAGCAGGGCGCAGCCGGGGATCACCACGATGTACCAGGCCTGGCGCATCTGGTCCTTGCCCATGTTGATCATGGCGCCCCAGGTCATCACGTTGGGGTCGGACAGGCCGAGGAAGGAGAGCCCGGCTTCCATCAGGATGGCGGTGGCGACCAGAACGGTGGCGGTGACGATCACCGGGGCGAGCGCGTTGGGCAGGATCTGCTGGAGGATGATGCGGGCGTCCGACATGCCGATCACCCGGCAGGATTGCACGAATTCGCGCTCCCTGAGGGCGAGGAACTCGGCGCGGACCAGGCGGGCGACGGCGGGCCAGGAGACCAAAGCGATGGCGGTGACGATGGTGGTGAGGCGGGTGCCGAGCACGACAAGCAGCACAATCGCCAGCATGAAGGGCGGGATGGTCTGGAACAGCTCGGTCAGCCGCATCAGCGCGTCATCGACGAGGCCGCGGTAGAAGCCCCCCAGCGCGCCGACGAGGATGCCGATGAAGACGGCGGCGACGGTGGAGGCGAGGCCGATCAGCAGCGAGGCCCGCGCGCCGTGGAACAGCCCGGCGAGAATGTCGCGGCCCAGGCTGTCGGTGCCGAGCGGCAATCCGGGGGCGCTGCCGGGCCAGAGCAGCGGGGCATCGGCCATGGCGAAGGGGTCGTCGGGGAAGATCGCCCCGGCGAGGGCCGCCATGCCAGCGACGGCGAGCAGGATGGCGCCGCCCGCCCACAGGGAAGCGTGGCGCATCATCGCAGTTCAACCGCGGGGTTGATGACGACGTAGAGCATGTCCACCACCAGGTTCGCGATCACCACGAACACGGAGGACAGCACGAGGATGCTGAGCAGGAGGTTGAGGTCGCGCTGGAAGACGGCATCGAACATCAGCCGCCCGATGCCGGGCCAGGAGAACACGGTCTCGCCGAGAACGGCGCCGCCGAGGAAGGTGCCGAGGTTCATGCCCACCATTGTCACAAGTGGCAGCAGGGCGTTGCGGAGCGCGTGGACGAAGGCGATGCGGCGCTCGCCCATGCCCTTGGCGCGGGCGAAGCGGATATGGTCGAGCCCCAGCACCTCCAGCATCGATGCGCGCAGCAGGCGGGTGTAGATGGCGAGGAAGAAGCAGGCCTGGGTGGCGGCGGGGAGGATCAGATGCTGCGCCACATCGAGCGCATGGGCGAGGCCGGTCGATTTCACCCGCATGTCATACATGCCGCCGGCCGGCAGCCAGTCGAGCCGCACCGAAAAGAGCAGGATCAGCATAAGCCCGCTCCAGAACATCGGGGTGCCGTAGAGCAGGAGGACGATGAAGGAGATCACCCGGTCCGCCGCCTTCCCGGCATGGCGGGCGGCGGTGACGCCGAGCACGATGCCGCCGGCCACCGCGATGGTCATCGCCGTGCCCATCAGCAGTAGCGTCGCCGGGAGGCGTTCGAGGATGAGGCTGGCGACCGACTGGCCGTAGCGGGAGGAGTAGCCGAGATCGAAGGTGATCAGCCGCAGCAGGAAGTGCCAGAGCTGCACGTGGAGCGGCTGATCGAGCCCGAAGCGGGCGCGCAGCATCGCGAGATAGGCGGGATCGCCCGCGCCGGCCTCACCGGCCAGCGCATCGGCCGCATCGCCGGGCGCCATGTGCAGCAGGATGAAGTTGAAGATGGCGATGCCGAAGATGACCAGCACCGCCATCGCCAAGCGGCGGGCGAGGAAGGAAGCGCTTCTTTTTGAAAAAAGAAGCAAAAACTTTTTATCCATTGGCCACTCGGCTTCCCCAGGCAGCGCGATACCAAACGGATAAAGGTTTTTTGGTTCTTTTTTTCAAAAAAGAACCGCTTGCTTCCTTCACTCCACCCAAAGCTCCGCACCATTGGCCCGCAGCCCGTCGGCGCCGGCGATGAAATTGTGCACGGATTTCGCGGCGATGGTGATGCTGTTCGGCATGGCCAGCGGGATCAGCGGCAGGTCCCGCATGGCGATCTGCTGGAAGCGCTCCCACAGCACCTTGCGCTTGGCCGCATCGGTCTCGATCGCCGCGCCATCGAGCACCGCATCCATCTCCGGATTGCTGTAGCCGGAGGCGTTGACGAGGAAGGTGCCTTTGCGGATCGCCTTGCTGTCATAGTAGCGCTGCAGGCCGATCGTGGGGTCGGCGGTGACGGAGGCGGGTAGCAGGCTCATGTCGAAGTCATATTCGGCGTAGATGCGCTTGAGGAAGCTCGGCACGTCGGAGATGCGGATCTCGATATCGATGCCGATGGCGCGGAGGGACTGGCGGAGGAACTCGGCCTCGCGCTGATAGACATCGCTGATCGAGGGCACATCGAGCCGCAGCTTGAAGCGCATGCCATCCGCCCCCCGCGGCGCCCCGGCGGCATCCAGCATGGCGGCGGCCTTGGCGGTGTTGAACGGGTAGCGCGGCACATCGGTGCTGTGCAGCTTCGCCAGCGTGCTGGGGATCGGGCTGATCAGCGGCATGGCGAGGCCGGACCACACGACGCGGACCATGAGGTCCGAATTGATGGCGTTGCGGATGGCCTGGCGCACCTCGAGCTTGCCGAGCATGGGGTGGCGGAGGTTGAACTCCATGATATCGAGGCTGTTGTTCAGCTCCTCGCCGCGATCCTCCACCTGGAATTTCGCATTGGCGCGATAGCCGGCCACCTCCGCCAGGGGCACCGGTGTGGTGCCGGCGAGTTGCAACTCGCCGCGCTCGAAGGCGGCGGCACGGGCGCCGGCATCGGTGAAACTGCGCACCACGAGACGGTCGAGATAGGGCTTGCCAGCGTCCCAATAGGTCGGGTTGCGCTCGAGCTCGATGAAATTGCCGCGCTGCCACTGGGCGAGGCGGAAGGGGCCGGTGCCGATCGGATTGTTGTTGCGCGGATTGGTCAGCGGGTCGCTGCCCTCATAGACGTGCTTGGGCAGGATCGGCGCCTCGCTGCTCGATAGCGCGCTCATGATGGCCGGCGCCGGGCGCGAGAGGCGGAAAATCGCGGTGTGGTCATCGGGCGTGTCGACGGAAGTGACCGGCGCTAGCGTGCTGCGGCCGCGCGGGTGGAATTTCTTCAACAGCTCCAGCACCGAATACGCGACATCGGCTGACGTAAAGGGTTTGCCGTCGTGCCAGGTGACCCCTTTGCGCAGGGTGAAGCTGATGGCGAGTCCGTCGGCGCTGACGCTCCAGGCGGTGGCGAGCAGCGGCTGGGGGTTCAGCGCGAAGTCATAAGCCAGCAGCCCCTCGACGAATTTCGGCCCGATCACCGTGAGCGGCGCCGCGGTGTTGAAGGCGCAGACCAGGGAGGCGGGCTCGGGGATTATGCTCATCACCAGCGTGCCGCCGCGCTTGGGCGCCTGGGCCTGCGCGTTGCCGGCGGTGGCGGCGAGGGCGGTGGCGCCCAGCAGCGTGGCGCGGCGCGTGAGGGGGATGAAATCAGCGTCGGCCATGGCGGGGAACTCCTGTGCGAAGGGCTGGCGTGGTGTTCCGCCGCCCGCGAAACGCTAACACCCGGGCATGGCGTATACAACGCCGGGAGGCACCGATAGGTTGGCCCTCGACATCGGGGCGGGAGGGCACATGGCACGGAACGGAGCGGATATTCTGGCCCAGAGCCTGATCGCTTCCGGGCTGACGCACGGGTTCCATGTGCCGGGCGAGGGGATTCTCGACCTGCTGGACGCGCTGGAACATCGCCATCCCGGCATCGCCCTGGTGCATTGCCGGCACGAGGCCGGATCGGCCTTCGCCGCCATCGGCCACGCGCGCGCCACCGGAGCAGTCGGCCTGTGCATCGCCGGGCGAGCCCCGGGGGCGCTCAACACCTGCCTCGCCTTGCATACCGCCTGGACCGACGCCGTGCCGCTGCTGCTCATCATCGGTCAGGCCGCCGCCGCCTTCGCCGGGCGCGAGGCGTTTCTCGATACCGCGTTCCACCAGGTGTTCACCCCGCTCGCCAAGCTGGTGACGCAGGTGGACGACCCCGCGCGCCTGCCCGAAGCGGTCAGCCGGGCGATCCATGTCGCGCGCAGCGGGCAGCCCGGGCCGGTGGTGCTGATTGTGCCGGAGGAGACGTTCCGCGCCACCGCCGACCCCGCGATCCTGCCGCCGCCACCACCCATCGCACCCGCGCCAGGGGCCACCGATTTCGCCGCCATCGAATCCGCCTTGGGCGCTGCCGAGCGCCCGCTGCTGATCCTCGGCGGTGGCGGCTGGAGTGATGCCGGGCTCGATGCCGCGCGGCGCTTCGCCGAGGCGCAGGACCTGCCGGTGCTGGTTTCCTACCGGCGGCGCGACTTGTTCGATAACGACCATCCAAACTTCATCGGCGAGTTGGGCATCGGGCTTGACCCGTCGCTGACCGCGCGCGTCGCGGCCGCGGACTTGCTGGTGGTGCTGAACATGCGCCTCGGCGAGTTGAACACAATCGGCGAGGGGTTCCACGGCTTCAGCCTGCTCGCCGCCCCGCGCCCGGCGATGCGGCTCGTGCATATCCACGCCGATGCCGGGGAGCTGAACCGCGTCTATCAGGCCGATCGTGCCGTGCTGGCGGAGCCGAACGAGGCGGCCGAGGCGCTCGCGCGGCTGCCTGGACGGACCCGTGGCGATTGGCGCGGTGCGGGCCGCGCGGCGCATCTTGCCTATCGCGCGGGCGGCGAATGCCCCGGGCCGCTCGACCTCAAAGCGGTCTTCACCCAGTTGCGCGCCGCCTTGCCGCCGGATGCCGTGCTGTCGGTCGGCGCCGGGGCCTATGCGCTGTGGGCGCAGCGCTATTTCATCCATCACCAGCCGCGCTGCCAGCTTGGCCCGAAGAGCGGCGCGATGGGTTACGGGTTGCCGGCCGCGATCGGCGCCGCGGTCTCCTGCCCCGGCCGGACGGTGGTGGCGCTGGCCGGCGATGGCTGCTTCATGATGAACGCCGAGGAACTGGCCACCGCCGTGCATCACCGGCTGCGCCTCGTCGTGCTAGTGATGGATAATGGCAGCTTCGGCGCCATCCGCATCGGCCAGGAGCGCGCCTTCGGACGGCCGACCGGAGTGGCGTTGACCAACCCCGATTTCGTCGATTTCGCCCGCAGCTTCGGCGCCAAGGCCGAACGCGTGGCCGAAACCGCCGCGTTTGCCCCGGCGCTGGCCCGCGCGCTCGGGCATGACGGCGTGACCCTGCTGCATCTCGTGGTGCCGCCGGAGGCGACGCGGCCGCCCCGATGACGAACGTCAGCTCAGACATCGCATGAAGCGACGCGTCATCATCGTCGGCGCCGGCATCGCCGGACTTGCGGCCGCGCATGCGCTGGCGCAGTACGGCATCGAAGTGCGGGTGCTGGAGGCCGGCGACCAGCCGGGCGGCCGCATGGCCGAGCGGCAGGATGGGCCGATCCGCTACGGCACCGGGGCGCGGCTGGTCTACCCGTTCAGCCCGGCCTTTCTCGGCCTGGTGCGCGAGCTGGGCCTGGAGGCCGATCTGGTGCCAATCCGCGGCCTCGCCGCGACCGGCACGGCGGATGGGCTCGACCATCGCATTGCCTTGCTGCCGGAGCTGGGCCTTCTGGGCTCGAAGGTGCTGGGCTGGGGCGACAAGGCGCGGCTCGGCCTGCTGCTGGCCGACCTGCTGCGCCGGCGCCCCGGCAGCGACCCGGATGACCTCACCACCGGGCCGGATGACGAGACGCTCGCCGCCTACATCACCCGCCTCGCCGGGCCGCGCGTGCTGGATCGTATCGTCGCCCCGGTCTTCCGCGGCACGCGGGGCTGGAACCCCGAGGAGATCTCGGCCGCCTTCTTCACCACCACGACGGCGCATCTGATCGGCCGGCGCAGCGTCTACACGTTCCGCGACGGCATCGGCCAGCTCACCCGCGCTTTGGCGGCGCAGACCAACTTGACGTTCGGCGCCGAGGTGGAGCGCATCACCCCCTGCCCCGGCGGCGCACGGGTGCTGTGGTGGCGCGGCGGGGCGCGGCATGATGCCGAGGCGGATGCCGTGCTCTGCGCCATCGAGGGCGCCAAAGTGCCGGGTATCGTCGCGTTGGACGATGCGGGCGAGCGCTTTTTCGCTGACGTGCGCTACAACCCCATCGGCATCGTGCATTACGCACTGCGCGAGGAGGTGGCCCCCAAGCTGCGCTTCCTGCCGCCATCGGAGGGCGGGGCCATCGCCACCTTCCAGCAGGGCCAGGGCGCGCGGCTGTTCTGCCAGCTCACGCCGGAGGCTTCCGCCATGGCGCTGCGCGACGGGCGCACCGGCGATCTCGACGGCATCATCCGCGCCGATCTGCGCCGGCTGTTCCCGGCGATCGATGCGCAGGAGGTGCATCGCGTGAACCAGTGGATCCCGCATAAGCTGCCCCTGCCCTACCCCGGCTACGCCGCGCGCCTCGCCGAATTCCGCGCCCACCAGGCGGCCCGGCGGCGGCCGATCTACTTCGCCGGCGACTACATGGCCCAGGCGTTGGTGACTGGGGCTTGCCGGAGTGGGCTCGATACCGGCAGCCTGGTGGCGCGGCATTTGAAGGAAGCACTCCTTTTTCGAAAAAAAGGAGCAAAAAACGTTCACTCGTTTTTTTGGTGAGGCACAGAATCAATGGATAAAAAGTTTTTGCTTCTTTTTTCAAAAAGAAGCGCTTCCTTCCCATGACCGCCCGCATCGGTGTCGATATTGGCGGCACCTTCACCGATTTCGTGCTGGAGCGCGGCGGTGAGCAAACCTGCCTGAAGCTGCTCACCACGCCCGACCAGCCCGAGCGCGCGGTGATCGAGGGCATCGCGCGCCTGCTGACGGAGACCGGCATCGCGGCTTCCGAGGTCGCCATGGTCGTGCACGGCACCACGCTCGCCACCAACGCGGTGATCGAGCGGCGCGGCGCCAAGGTCGGCTTCGTCACCACCGCGGGCTTCCGCGATACGCTGGAGATGGCCTACGAGCATCGCTACGACCAGTATAATCTTCTGGTCGACAAGCCGCGCCCGCTGGTGGAGCGCACGCGGCGCCTGCCCGTGCGCGAGCGCATCGCCGCCGACGGGCGGGTGCTGACGCCGCTCGATGAAGCGGGCTTGCGCGAAGCCGCCGCAATGCTGCGCGCCGAGGGGGTCGAGGCGGTGGCGGTCGGCTTTCTGCACGCCTACGCCAACCCCGCGCATGAGCGCGCGGCGGGGGTGATCCTCGCCGAGGAACTGCCGGAGGTGCCGATCACGCTCTCCAGCGACATCACGCCGGAAATCCGCGAATACGAGCGCTTCACCACCGCGGTCGCCAACGCCTATGTGCAACCGCTGATGGCGACCTACCTCGCCCGGCTCGATGCCGGGCTGCGGCAGCTCGGCATCGCCGGACCGCTGCTGCTCATGCAGTCCAATGGCGGGTTGTGCGACGTCGCCACCGCGCGCGCCGCGCCGGTGCGGCTGATGGAGAGCGGACCGGCGGGGGGCGCCATTTTCGCCGCCGCCTTCGCCGCCGAATTGGGGCTGACGCGCGCGATGCTGCTGGATATCGGCGGCACGACCGCGAAACTCTGCTACCTCGACGATTTCCGTCCGGGCACCGCGCGCGGGCTGGAGGTGGCGCGGCTCGATCGGTTCAAGCCCGGCAGCGGGCTGCCGTTGCGCCTGCCGGTGATCGAGCTGTGTGAAATCGGCGCCGGCGGCGGTTCGCTCGCCAGTGTGGACCGCATCGGCCGCATCGCCGTCGGCCCGCGCAGCGCCGGCTCGGTGCCTGGCCCCGCCTGCTACCGCCTCGGCGGCACCCAGCCGACGGTGACCGACGCCAATCTCGCGCTCGGCCGGCTCGATGCCAGCCGCTTCGCCGATGGCGCGTTTGCACTCGGCGTGGCGGAGGCAACGACGGCGCTCGACGAGGCAGTAGGTCGGCCGCTCGGCATCGCCGCCGCCGAGGCCGCGGTGGGGGTCATCGAGGTGGTCAACGAGAACATGGCCCGCGCCGCCCGCGAGCACGCGATCGATGCCGGGCGCAGCAACGAGGGCCGCACCATGATCGCCATCGGCGGCGCGGCGGGGCTGCACGCGGCCGATCTTGTCGCCCGGCTCGGCATGGCCGCCGCCATCGTGCCATCAGCCGCCTCGGTTGGATCGGCGGTGGGGTTTCTGCGGGCGCCGATCGCCTTCGAGATGACCTGGTCGCACCACCAGCTGCTCTCCCGCTTCGATGCCGCCCGCGCCGCCGCCACGCTGGATCGGCTGATCGCCGACGCCGCTGCGGGCCTTGCCTCGGCCGGGCAGGCGGGTGCGCCGATCCGGCGCCTCAGCGCGCAGATGCGCTATCGCGGCCAGGGCGGCGAATTCACCGTGCCGGTCGATGCCGCCGATCTCGCCGCCGCCCCACTGCGCGCGGCGTTCGAGGCGGTGTATCGTGGCTTGTTTGGCCGGGTGCTGGAGGGCGATGTGGAGTTGCTCGGCTTTTCCGTTCGCCTCGAACATCCGGCCATGCCCGGCATCGCCGTCGCCACCCTCGCCGAACCGCGCCCCGCCGCGCCCTGGCGCTTCATCGACCAGCACAGCGGCGCGATGGTGGATGCCGTGCGGCTTGACCGGGCCTCCCTGCCGCCGGGCCACCACCTCGCCGGGCCGGCCATCGTGGTGGATGCCGGCACCACCATCCTGGTCCCCGCCGGTTTCACCGCGACCGTGCTGCCCGGCCAGCATCTCCGCCTGGAGCCCACGCCATGACCGCGCCGCTCACGCCGCTCCGGCGGCAGATCATCTGGAGCCGGCTGATCGCGGTGGTGGAGGAGCAGGCGCGCACCCTGATGCGCACCGCCTTCAGCCCCACCGTGCGCGAAGCCGGGGATCTCTCGGCGGGGGTGTTCGATCTGCGCGGCCGCATGGTGGCCCAGGCCGTCACCGGCACGCCCGGCCATGTGAACTCCCTCGCCGCCGCCGCCCGCCACTTCCTCGCCGCCCGGCCGCCCGAAACGCTGGCGCCGGGCGATCACCTCATCACCAACGACCCCTGGATGGCCTCGGGCCATTTGCACGACATCACCGTGTTTTCGCCGGTGTTCCGTGACGGGCAGCCAGTCGCCTTCTTCGGCTGCACCTGCCACCAGGTGGATATCGGCGGGCTCGGCATGGGGCCGGATGCGCGCTCCATCTTCGAGGAGGGGCTCTATCTGCCCATCCTGCCGATCATGCGGGCGGGCGAGCTGAACACCGACGTGATCGCCATCATCCGCGGCAATGTGCGGGTGCCCGAGGCGGTGATCGGCGACATCATGGCCTATATCACCGCCAACGAGGCGAGCGGACGGCTGCTCAACGGTCTGCTCGACGAGTTCGGCCTCGCCGATATCGAGGCGCTCGCCGATGACATCATCGCCACCTCCGAGCGCGGCATGCGCGACGCCATCGCCGCCCTGCCCGATGGCGTTTGGCACAACCGGATGACGCTCGACGGCTACGAGGCGCCGGTGGAGCTGAAAGTGGCGCTCACCATCGCCGGCGACGCGGTGGAGATCGATTTCGCCGGCAGCGCGCCCCCCAGCCGCCACGGCATCAACCTGGTGATGAACTATACCGACGCCTATGCCAGCTACGGTGTGCGCGCGGCGATCGCGCCGGAAATCCCCAATAATGCCGGCTCACTCGCGCCCATCACGGTGAAGGCGCCGCCCGGTTCCATCCTCAACGTCGCCCGCCCCGCACCGGTCTGCGCGCGGCACATCATCGGGCAATTCCTGCCCGAGCTGGTGCTGGGCTGCCTCGCGGACGTGATGCCCGATCTCATCCCCGCCGAGGGCGCCGCCTGCAACTGGGGCATCCAGCTGCGCGGCAATGCCGAGGGGCGGCCCTTCGAGATCCTGTTCTTCAACGCCGGCGGCTCCGGCGCGCGGCCCTCGCGGGACGGTCTCTCCGCCACCGCCTTCCCCTCCGGCATCCGCTCCATCCCCGTTGAAATCTGCGAGACGGTGGCGCCCATCGTCATTCACCGCAAGGAACTACGCCCGGGCTCCGGCGGCGCCGGGAGCTACCAGGGCGGGCTCGGCCAGATCGTCGAGGTCTCGACCATCGACGGATCACCCTTCCAGCTCTTCGCGGTGTTCGACCGCGTCGCCAACCCCGCCCGAGGCCGCGCCGGCGGGGCCGACGGCGCGGCGGGCAGGCTCGCCACCCTGAACGGGAAACCACTGCGCCCCAAGGGCTTGCAGGACGTCGCAGCCGGCGACGGCATCCGGCTGGAACTGCCAGGCGGCGGCGGGTTCGGAGTGGCGGAGGGCGGGTAGGGAAGGAAGGCCAGGGGCTTTGCCCCTGGACCCCACCAGGAGGCGGTGCCTCCTGGACCTGCCATCAGTTAAGCGGGGTGTGGGTTCGGAGGGGGGCCTGCGGAGTGGTTGCAACCTCTCGGTCGGCCCCCCTCCGAACCCACACCCAACCCTTATTGGTGCCGGGTGCAGGGGGCGCTGGCCCCCTGCCGGGTCCAGGGCAGAGCCCTGGCCTTACCCTCCTACCCGCCCTCGCTCACCCCCGGAACCGACGCCACTGCAGATACAGCACGCCTGACAGCACCACGGCGCCGCCGATCACCTGGGCGGGCAGCGGCACCACGTCGTAGAAGGCGAGCGAGATGAGCACGGCGAAGACTGGCACCATGTTCTGCCACATCGATCCGGCGGCGATGCCGAGGCGGGCGACGCCGGTGTTCCAGGCGACGGTGGCGATGCCGGTGCAGAAGGCGCCGGTGATCGCGAGATCGCGCCATATCGCGGTGCTGAGGGCGAGGTTGGGCGCCGGGACCATGTCCACCGCCCGGGCGATCACCCAGAACACCACCAGCACCGGAATGGCGCCGATGGTGGTCAGCCAGGTCCGCCGGAGTTGGGAGACGGTGGCGGGGAACCAGCGCTGGGCGAGGATGGAGTAGACGGTCCAGCAGCCGATCGAGAGCAGGGTGAAGATTTCGCCGCCGCGCAGATCGAGGCCTTGGCCGCTGGCGGCGGCGCGGCCGTAGATGGCGATGCCGGCGCCGATCAGGGTGAGCGCGCAGGCCCCGGCGAAGCCGCGTTCGAGCCGCGCGCCCACCATGATCCGCGCGATCACCGCGACGTAGACGGGGGAGCCGGCGATCACGGCGGCGACCGTAATGGGATGGGAGAAGCGCAGGCCGAAGTTGAACAGGAGCAGGAAGCAGGCGACGCAGAGGCCAAGCGCCAGCACACGGGCGATCGGAACCGGGGTGCCCAGCGCCCGCCAGCCGCCGGCCGCGACCGTCCAGGCGCCGAGCACGATGGCGGCGATCAGGTAGCGGATCGGCGCGATGGCGAAGGGGTCGAGATGGCGGAGCAGGGCCGAGGTGAGCGGGATGTTCCAGCCCCAGAACACGGCGGCGAATAAATATCCGCCGGTCCCCAGCAGTCCGCCTGCGGTTGCGGGATTCATCGGGCGGGGCAAGGCGGCGGGTTCGGCATGTCCGACGTATAGCCGCGCCCCCCGCCCGCGGAAGGGCGCGCGGGGAATGGCTGCTGCCCGCTACCGCACCGCGAATCCCCGGGCGACGAAGGCCGCGCGCGCCGCGGGCCCGGCGAGGAAGCGCAGGAAGTCCCGCGCTTCGGCGGTATCGCCGGCGCGGGTGACGGCGAAGGGGTAGGAGACCGGATCATGCGAGCCCGCGGGGAAGGTGCCGGCGACCATCACGCCTTTGGAGGCGGCCGCATCGCTGGCGTAGACAATCCCCGCCGCCGCCTCGCCGCGCTCCACCAGCAGCAGGGCGGCGCGCACGTCCTCGGTGCGGGCCAGCCGGGGCAGCGCCTGCTCCCACAGGCCGAGATGGCGCAGCGCCTGCTCGGCGTAGATGCCGACTGGCACGTGCCTGGGGTCCCCAGTGGCGAGCCGGCCGGGGGCGAGCAGGGCGGCGAGGTCAAACCCAGGCGCGAGGGTGATGCTGCGCGGCGGACCGGCGGGCAGGATCAGCACCAGGGTGTTGCCGAGCAAAGAGATGCGGGTATCGGCGGCCAGCAGGTCCTTCCTCGCGAGGTAGTCGGCCCATTGCTCGTCGGCGGAGGCGAAGAGATTGGCCGGGGCGCCTTGCTCGATCTGGCGCGCCAGGGTGGAGCTGGAACCGAAGGAGAGGCGCGGCGCGGCGTGGCCGGCCTGCACCCAGAGGGACGCAATGTCGCGCAGCGCATCGGTCAGGCTCGCCGCGGCGAAGACGGTCAGCCCCTCCGCCCGGGCCGGTGCGGCCAGCAGCGCAAGGCTCAGCGCCATGCCGTACAGCGCCCGCAGGAGATGGTTCATCGCGCACCCCGTTCGTTATGTCCGAACGGGTATAGATTGATGGCGGCTGCCGCGCCAGCCCCAATCAGCCGCGATGCTTCAGCGCCAGCAGCGCCATGATCTCGAAGGCCATCATCGCGCCGACCTGGGCGGTGACGGTGGTGGCATCGTATTGCGGTGCGACCTCCACCACGTCCCCGCCGATGATGTCGAGCCCGGCGAGGCCGCGCAGGATGTGCTGTGCCTCGCGCGGCGTGAGGCCGCCGACCTCGGGCGTGCCGGTGCCCGGCGTATAGGCCGGGTCGATCGCATCGACGTCAAACGAGAGGTAGAACGGCCCCTCGCCGATCACTTCGCGCGCCTTGGCGATGACGCCGGGCAGGCCGATCGTGTCGACCTCTTCGGCGTGGATCACCGTCATACCCGAGACGTAGGAGAATTCGTAGAGCATCTCGGCCGAGCCGCGGATGCCGATCTGGATGGTGCGCGCGGGGTCCAGCACGCCGTCCAGCACGGCCTGGCGGAAGGGGCCGCCATGGTGGAAGCGGCTGCCCTCGAGCTCGCCCGATGTGTCGCAATGGGCGTCGATATGCACCATCCCAACGGGGCGGTCGCGGCCGAGGGCGCGCAGGATGGGGTAGGAGATCGAGTGATCGCCGCCGACGCTGACCGGGATCACCCCGGCGGCGTGGAGCCTAGTGTAGAAGGTTTCGATGTCCTCGATGGAATCGGGCAGCGAATAGCGGCTGCGGAACGGCACGTCGCCCACGTCGGCCACGCGCAGCTCAGCGAGTGGCGCGAGGCGATGGACGTGGTGGTAGGGGCCGATGCGCTCCACGCTGCGCACGGCGCGGGGGCCGAAGCGCGAGCCGGAGCGGTTGGTCACCGCGAGATCCATCGGCACGCCGACCAGCGCCACCTGTAGCCCGCCGTAATCGGCCAGCTCCGGCGCGTCGGGGCGGTAGGGCGCGTCGAGCAGGGTGGAGACGCCGGCATAGGGGAAGGCGCGGCGGCCATCGGGCTTGAAGATCAGCGAGATCGCCTTGCGGAAATCGGGGTCATCGGCCTCGTCGCTGCGGCCATTGGCATAGCGGGCACGCAGCGCCGCCAGTTTCTCCTCACGCGTCATCACCGCCTCCTGCCTGCTGGGCTGCCCCAGCAATGCCCGTCAAGCCGCGCGCGATCAAGCGTTCCGGCGCGATCAGCCGGTGAGCGGGTGTTGCCAGTCCGGCAGGTAGCCGGAGGGCGGGTCCGGCAGGATGGCCATCGGGCCGGCGCCGGCATTGGCGAGCAGGGCATAGGTGGTGCCGAGCGGCATCAGCGGATCGGTGGCGGGGGTGCCGTCATCGAAGGTGACGGTGAAATCCCCGGCCGCCGTCGGGTCCCGGTCGAGGGCGGCCAGGGCGGATTGCACGGGCGTGGGTTGGCCCGCGCTCACCGGCTGCGGCGCGGCGGCGACCACGATCCAGCCGGGCACGTCGGGGTTGGGGATGGCGGTGCCGAAGGCGGCGGCGGGCGGGACGTATGTGGGGTCACGCAGTTCGATCGCCCGCGCGATGGCGGGCGGTGCCTGGATCAGCCCGGCCCCCCATTGCGCGGAGGAGCCGGCCAGCGGCAGCGCGGTCTGCTCCAGGATGATCATCATCTCGGCCGGCGGCAGCCCGGGGTCGGCCTGCAGCATCAGCGCCGCCACCCCCGCGGCATGGGGGGCTGCCGCGGAGGTGCCGTAGAACGGGTTCAATACCGAGGTCGCCACCCCGTCCGGCGCCACGAAATCCACCTTGCGGCCGGCGATCGGGGCGGCGATGCGATCGCCGTTGGCATCGAACATCAGCACCCCCGGCCCATAGGCGGAGAAGGGTTCCGGCACGCCATTGCCGCCCAAAGTGGGCGCGTTGAGCGCGGCGATGGCGCCAACCGAATCGGCCCCATCCGTCAAGGCATGGCCGATCACCGTGCCGGAGCCCTTGCCGGCATTGGCGTCGTTGATCGTCACGCCGGCTCCGTAGACGATGTATTTGAAGAGGTGGGGCGCCACGCTGCTGCCATTGGTGACGATGGCGAGGTGGAAGGCGCTCGCGGTGCCATTATTCGTGAAGCGCAGCACCTGCACCGGGTCGCCATTGGTGCGATTGATGGAGGCGGTGGCGACGATGTGGTTGTTGTCGTCATAGAGCGCCATCGCCAGGCTGTTGGCCGAGGCGTGGCCGGAGCCGATGGAGGCGAAGGGCTGGTCCCACTGGAGATCGATACTGATCGCGGCGCCCGGGGTGATGGCGATGCTCTGCGTGGCGAGAGGGGCGGCGGGCGTGCCGAAATTCATCGTCTGGTAGCTGCCGCCGAGCCCGGGCAGGGGAGCGGTGAAGCCGTTGAAGGTGCTCTCGTAGTAGTTGCTGCCCTCATTGCTGGCGGCGGTGAAGTAGCTGACGCCCCCTGCGACCACGTTGGCCACCGCGTCGGCGATGGTGCCGCCTGGCTGGAAGAACGGCTCATCGAGGTAGGTGACGTCATCGACGATGACATTGGCCCCCGCCGCGGACAGCGCCGTGATGCCGTTGGCGAAATCGGCCTCGCTGTGGAAGGCGCTGTAGAACATCAGCTTGGCGTCGGGGGCGATTTGGTGCACCAGTTGCGCCATGGCACGCCCCTCGTCAGTACCGCCGGCCGGCCCCTCGCTGAGCACGGAGATATTGGTCGGCAGGGCTCCGCTGATGATATCAGCCGCGTAGCCGCCGCGCAGGTTGAAACTATCGGAGAGGATGCCGATTGTAACGCCGGCGCCCGTGAGGCTGAAGGCGCTGCGGGCGATATTGGCGAGCACGGCACGGTCACCGAACGTGCCGACTGGATTGGTGCTGGGGGTAGTCACGGCGGCCCGCGGGTCAAGCCCGGTGGCGGAATCGGAATCCGTGGAGTCGGGCTCGCCGGAATCGGGAGTCGTGTTGCCGGTATCCGCGGGTTCCAGGCCACCGCCAACGCCATCCGAGGCGGCGACCATCAACCCACCGGCCACGAGGAGCGGCATGGGCAATGTGGTCAGGCCACGGGGCAGAAACAGCGGCATCATCAAGCTCCAGCGGCACCGGGAAAGGGGGCGATCGAGCCGCATTTCCTCGCGCGGTGCCTGGGCAGAGGGTTCACCAATCGAACCGTACCCCCGAAGTCGCTGATTAAACTATCATGGAACGATCCACGATTTTATTAATGTGTTATTTTTTGAAGGCCGGGCGCCGATTTACGGCGTGATGTCACAAACAAACGTGCAATCGTCATTAAAGTGGTATTGGGGCGTTAATTCCGGCGAGCCAGGTTTCGCCGGTCAACTGGTATAGGCGTGTTGCCAATCCGGCAGACTGGCGATGACATCCGCGGTGGCGTTGCTGGTGACGGCGAAGGCGGCGCCGGGTGGAGGCGGCGGTGCGGCGGCGGCGGCGAAGGCGGTGGTGAAATCCGCCGCCGCCGCCGGGTCCTGTCCGATGGCGCCGATCGCGGCCTGCACCAGGGACGACGCGGGGGCGGTGACCGTGGTCCAAGACGGGGTGGCGGCGCCGGGGATGGCGGCACCGAAACCGCGTGGCGCGGCGGCAGCGGATGTGGTGGCCAAGGCGGCGAGCGCCTGCTGCACGGCGCCGGGGGCCTGGATGAGTCCGGCGCCAACCTGGCTCGCCGGGCCGGACAGCGGCAGCGCGGTCTGCTCGAGAATGCCGGTCACCATGGAGGGCGTCAGGCCGGGTGCTGCCTGCAGCATGAGCGCGGCCACCGCGGCGGCCTGCGGCGCCGCCGCGGACGTGCCGGAGAAAGGGCTGAACACGCTGGTCGTCACCCCATCGGGCGCGACGAAATCCACTTTGCTGCCGCTGATCGGCACGGCAATGCGGTTCCCCTGGGCATCGAACAGGAAGGTGCCCGAGCCATAGGCGGAGAAGGCCTCCGGCACCCCGTTGCCGCCCAGGCTCGGGGCGTTGCCGGCGGCGATGGCGCCCACTGCATTGGCGCCTTGGGTCAAGGCATGGCCGATCACGGTGCCGGAGCCCTGGCCGGCATTGGGGTCATTGATTGTCACGCCGTGGCCGTAGACGATGTATTTGAACAAATGGGGCACTATCGCGCCGCCGTTGGTGATGATGCCGAGATGGAAGGAGGTGCTGCCGGTGGAATTGGTGAAGCGCAGCACCTGCACCGGGTCACCATTGGTGCGATTGGCCACCGCGCTGGCGACGATCTTGTCATGGTCGTCATAGAGTACCAACGCCAGGCTGTTGGCCGAGGCATGGCCGGTGCCGATGCTGGCGAAGGGCTGGTCCCATTGCAGGTCGATGCTAACCGCCGCGCCGGTGGCGATGGTGAGGCTCTGGGTGGGGCGCGGGGTGGCCGGTGTGCCGAAATTCATCGTCTGGTAGTTGCCGGGGAGCCCGGGCAGCGGGGCGGTGATGCCGTTGAAAATGCTCTCGTAGTAGGTGTTGCCCTGGTTGCTCGCCGCGCTGAAATAGCTGACGCCCTGGGAAACGACGTCGGCCACGGCGAGGGAAATCGCGCTGCCCTGCTGGAAGAACGGCTCGTCGAGGTAGGTGACATCGTCGACGATGATGTTGGCGCCGGCCGCGGCCAGCGCCTTGATCCCGCTGGCGAAATCGGCCTCGCTGCGGAAGGCGCTATAGAACATCAAATGCGCGTCGGGCGCGATCTGGTGGATGAGTTGCGCCATCGCGCGCCCCTCATCGCCGCTGCCGGAGGGGCCGTCCTCCAGGATGGTCACCCCGGCCGGCAGGGCGCCGCTGGCGATGTCGGCCGCGTAGCCGCCCTTGAGGTTGAAGCTGTCGGACAGGATTCCGATGGTGACGCCGGCGCCCGACAGCCCGTAGGCGCTGCGGGCGATATTGCCGAGCACCGCGCGATCGCCGGAGGTGCCGACGGGGTTGCTGGCGGATCCATTGCCGGCGGCGATGGCGAAATCCAGCACTGCCGCATCGATCGTCCAGCCATCCGGCTGGGCGATGGCAACAGCGGTGCTGGCCTTCGGCATCCTGATGGGTGCGAGGCCACGCGACGGAAAACTGGACATGGGCGGCTCCGGGCAGGCAAGAGCGAACTTCCGCCGCCACCGCGCGAGCGATTGGCGCTCACGCGGGGTGCGTTACGGAAATTTAGACATCGTTCCCGTTTTTGGGTCGTGTTCAATGTTATGGAATTGTGTGAACGAAACCTTTCAACGCGTCGCAAAATGCGTGACATCGCGATGCTGCATGCGACGATGCGTGGCTGGGCGTGACAAAGATTGACGACGTTCACAACCTTGGGGTGTGTTCGACACAACCCTACAACTCAGCGCAACCAAGGGATGGGAGTTTGAAATGACTGGAATTTTCGCGCTCGACGGCAAAGTCGCCCTCGTGACCGGCGCCTCGCGTGGCCTCGGCCGGGCGATGGCGCTGGCGCTCGCCCGATGCGGGGCGCATGTCGTGGTCAACGGCCGCAACCCGGCGGGGATCGCGGAAACCTGCGCGGCCATTGCAACCGAAGGTGGTGCGGCGACGCCGATGGGGTTCGACACCACCGACACCCCGGCGGCCAACGCGGCGGTGGACCGGATCGAGGCCGAGCTCGGCCACCTCGACATCCTCGTCAACAATGCCGGCTACGGGAACGGCCGCACTGGCAGCGAGACCAGCGATGCCGAGTGGGACGAGATCATCAACGTCGATCTCAACGCCTGCTTCCGCCTCGCGCGGCGTGCCTCCGTCGGCATGATCCGCCGGCGCTGGGGGCGGATCATCAACATCTCCTCGATCAACGCCCATATCGCGCGGGAGGCGAACGCCAATTACTGCGCGGCGAAGGCGGGGCTCGAGGGGATGACGCGGGCGCTGGCGGTGGAATGGGGGGTGCACGGCGTCACCGTGAACGCCATCGCGCCGGGCTACATGATGACGCCGGATAATCTGGACACGCCCTTGCGGGCGGACCCGATGCATCGCGCCCGCTTTGCCGAGCGCACTGCGCTGCGCCGCTGGGGCGAGGCCGATGAGCTGGACGGGGCGGTGGTGTTCCTGGCCGGCAATGCCTCGGCGTACTGCACGGGGCATGTGCTGATCGTCGATGGCGGGATGAGCGTTAAGATCTGAAGGTTCTGGCGCTGGAGCGACGGCGACGGCCTACTGGCGCGGCTGGGCTGCGGGCGCTGGGGCGGCCGCAGCATGTCTGTAAGTATTTCCAGCGCCTGGTATTCCGGCGACGTGTTCGCCCATGATGTCGTCATATTGCGCTCGGGCCGGCCGGTGTTCATCAACACGCTGTTCGGCTGCCAGGCGACGGTGGACGAGGAGAGCAGCTTCCGCCCGATCTGGGCGCCGCCGTTTCTCGCCCGCTGCGGCGATGTGTGATACCGCGGGAGGCTGCGTGATGGATATCGCCACGGCTTCGCCGGCGGGTTGGCGCTGTATCGTGGGCACGCCGTGGTCGGCCTTTCGCCGCCGCGCCGACACAAAGATTTCTCCGGCCTGCCGCTCGATGACCGGCTGAAGGCGGAGGGGCGCACCCACGATGCGTGGTCGAGGTGATCGATCTCGCGCTGATCCCCGTGCAGCGCTTGCCGATGGCGGAGGGGTTCGCCCAGGGCCAGATCAACCGGCTAATCAGCCGCGGCGTGCCGATCTCGCTCGATGACCTCGACCGCGGCTGATCCGCCGAGGGGCGATCCCGGGCGGGCGAATGCCGAGCAGCTTGGCCTTGCCGCCCGGGTGCTGCTGGAACAGGGGAGGGTGAAGCTGGCCCGCGCGGTGGCGGAAGCGGCGCTGGCCACCGATGCCGGGATCGGCAATCTGCACAGCGTGAAGGGCGGGTGGCTGGAGGCGGATGTTGCCGCATGCCATTGAGGCAATGGATGCGCATATCCCGCTCGACCAGTTTGCCGCCGCGGTGGCGGCGACCGACCTGCTGCTGAGCGTGGACACCATGGCCGTGCATCGCGCCGGTGCGCTGGTGTATCCGACCTGGATCATGCTGCCGCGCATGCAGAACTGGTATTGGCCGGACGGCATGGAGACCTCGCCCTGGTACCCGGCTGCAAGGCTGTTCCGCCAGCAGGCGTTTGGGGGATTGGCCGACGGTGATCGCCGAGGTGACGGCGGGGCTTTAGCCGGCGATGGCGTAGGCGGGGCGGCGGGGATCGGCGCCGGCCAGAACCAAGCCCGCAGCCGGGTCACCGCGCACCGCCTCCACGCTGCCGGCGAGCCAGGTCCAGTCCGGCCAGTCCTTCACCTCATGGCCGCGGGCGGCGAGTTCGGCGCGCACGGCGGGATCGATGCGCGATTCCACCGCGAGGCGGCCGGGAAAATACTCGAAGGGCGCAAAGGAGGAGGGGAACGAATAGCTCGCCACCCGCGGCGCCTCGATGGCCACCTGGAGTTCCATGCCGAAATGCAGGTGGTTCAGCAGCACCTGCAGCATGGCCTGGATCTGCACGTCGCCGCCGGGGGTGCCGAAAGGCATCACGCCGCCGCCCGAGGGCAGCACCATGGCGGGGTTCGGCGTCAGGCGCGGACGTTTGCCTGGCGCGGCGCCGGCGGGGTGGCTGGGATCGGGCCGGCTTTGCGCGCCGCGCTGGGAGGGCACGAAGCCGAGGCCGGGCACCACCGGTGCCGCCCAGGAGCCATCCGAGGGCGTGACGCTGAAGGCGTTGCCCCAGCGATCCACCGCGCAGGCATAGGACGTGTCCGGCTCCACGCGCGGCATCGGCGCGGCGCTGGCCTCCAGCGCCGGACCGAGATTGCCCAGGGGTGGCGGCATGCCGGGATAGGCGGCATCCATCCGCAGATCGGCGGTGCGCCTTGCGATGTAATCGGGCGAGAGCAGGCGCTCCACCGGCACGTCAACGAATTGCGGGTCGCCGAAGGTGTATTCGCGGTCGGCCAGCGCGAGCTTGATGCTCTCGGTCAACACATGCAGGTAGTCGGCCGAGTTATGCGCGAACCCGGTGATCCCCGCCCGCTCGGCGATCAGCAGGGCTTGCAGCAGCGAGGGCCCCTGGCACCACGGGCCGCAGACGATCACCTCGTGGCCGCGCCACAACCGCCGCACCGCGGGCTCGATGCGGGAGCGGTAGTTCGCGAGGTCCTCGGCGGAGAGCCAGCCGCCCTCTTCGCGCTGATGGGCGACGATACGTTGGGCGATATCGCCGCGATAGAAGGCGGCGCGGGCGGCTGCCAACCCGGCGAGCCTGCCCCCGGAGGCGGCGGCCCGCTCCTCGTCGGCCATGTATTGGATGGTGGCGGCGAGATCGGTCATCACGAAGCGCGCGCCAATCGCGGGTGGGCGGCCGCCGGGTAGATAAAGCGCGGCGTTGGAGGGCCAACGGGCATATTCGGCCGCGTGCGCGTTGATGCTTTCGGCCAGCAGCGGATAGACCGCATAGCCATCGCGGGCGTAGCGGATGGCGAAGCTCGCCACCTCGCCGAAGCTCATGGTGCCGTGGCGCTCGAGCGCGGTGATCCAGGCATCGGGTGCGGCCGGTACCACGGTGCGGCGCACCCCCGCTGGGATTTTGCCGCCATGCTCGCGCATGAAGGCGTCCGCCGGCATGGCGCGCGGCCAGTGGCCGAGCCCAGCGATGGTTTCCACCGTGCCGTCCGCCATGCGCAGCATGATCGGGGCGACGCCGCCGAAGCCGACGAGATCGGGCTGCACGATGCCGAGCGCGATGCCCGCGGCACAGCCGGCATCCACGGCGTTTCCGCCGGCCTCCAGGATCGCGAAGCCCGCAGCCGCCGCCAGATAATGCCCGGCGGAGACGGCGTGGCGCGGGCCGGTAATGGTGGGGCGAGTGGGGTGCATGGCGGGCTCCGATGCGCTCAGCTTGGGGGGCAGCGCGAGGGACGAGAGCGGACGACCTCCAGATCGGCCGCGCGCAGTTCGGCGACCAGATATTCCGCGGCGATGCTGTTCAGGTGCAGCGCCGCCGTGCGCGACAGGCCGCCGCTGCGCGCGATGGCACGGCGCAACACCTCCTCCAGCTCGGCATCCGAGAGGGCGGCGGTGGGTTCGGGGAAGAGGGCGCCTTGCTGCATGATCGCGAACGTATACGGAACATGAACGGGAGTCGAGTCAGGAAACGCGCCGCTCACCCCGGCTGAAAGCGGGCCGGGTCGGTCATGCGGGCGACGTCCGTAAGGTCCGTATCGAGCTTGCCGGCGATCAGCCCGGCAGCCAGGCGGCCGGCGGCGGGGGAGGTCTGGATGCCGTAGCCGCCCTGGCCGACGCACCAGAAAAACCCGTCGAGCGCCGGGTCAAACCCGATGGCCAGCCCGCGATCCGGCGTGAAGGTCCGCAGCCCGGCCCAGCTGCGCTCGATGCGGCGCACCTCGATGGCCAGCGCCTGTTGCATGTTGTCGATGCCGATGGCGACGTCGATCTCCTCGGGCTGCACGTCATGCGCGAAGGAGGGGGTTTCGTCGGCCGGGGAGACCATCAGCTTGGTGCGGGCCTCCGGCCGGCAATACCAGTTCTCCTCCATGTCGTTGAGCATCGGCCAGTGCTCCACATCATAGGGTGCGGGGTCGATGATGCAGGCGGTGCGGCGCATCGGCGTGAGGCCGATGGGGCGGGCGCCGGCGAGTGCGGCAATCTCGTCGCCCCAGGCGCCGGCGGCGTTCACCACGACGGGGGCGCGGAATAGGGCGCCGCCGGTCACTTCCACCTCGTAGATGCCCGATGTGCGGGCGATGCGGCCGGCCCGGCTGCGCAAAGCGAGCGTGCCGCCGCGGCGACGCAGCAGGCCGAGGAACCCCTGGTGGATGGCGGCGACATCGAGATCATAGGCGTCGTCCTCATAGGCGGCGGCGACGGTGGCCTCCAGCCGCAGCGCCGGCACGATGGCGCGGGCCTCTGCCGGCGAGATCTCGCGCACGCCGAGCCCGGTGCGCAGCAGATCACGCAGGGCCGGCTCCTGCGGCGCGGAGGCCACGTACATCGCGCCGCGGCGGGCGAACAGCTGCGCCTCAGTGAAACCGGCGGGCGGGGTGGTGAGAAAATCGCGCGAGGCGCGGGTGAGCGCCTGGGCATCCGCCGGGCCGTAGTTCTGCAACCACACCGCGGCCGAGCGGCCGGTGGTGTGGTAGCCGGCCGCCTCCTCCGCCTCGATGAGCGCGACCCGGCGGCCATCGGCGATCTGGGAGGCAGTGGTGGCGCCGACGATGCCGGCGCCGATGACGATGACGTCGAAGTTGTGCGTGTCCATGCCCGGTTATCGCGCCTGTTTGTGGACGGTCGCAAGGCCAGGGGGGAAATCGCCGCTTGCTTATCCGGCGCGGCACGCGCCTGAGTGGAGAGGCGCAGTCGCGCACGGGAAATACCATCATGGGCAAGGGCAACAAGCAAACCGGCAGCCGCGAGGCCAAGAAGCCGAAGGCGGACAAGAAGGTCATCGCACCCAGCGCCTCCTTCCTACGGCCGCAGGGCGACGGCAAGGCACCGCTGCCCAAGCCGACGAAGTAGTCCCCTCGCTCGGGGGAAGGCTTGCTTTCCACGACGGCACATCCGTGTCGGGCCTGCAGGCCATCGGCCGGCAGAGGCCGATGAACCCCTGCGCTTGGTGCCCGGGGAAACACGGGTCTAGGATCGCGCGCAGGGAGGACCGTCCAATGCCATTCTTCGACCGCGGAAACATCCGGATCCACTACCAGGAGGCCGGCTCGGGCTTCCCGCTCCTGCTCATCCCCGGCGGCGGCCTGAATTCGACGATGCCCTACGTCGGCGAAAAAGCGCCCTTCAACGCCATGGAGATTTTCCAGCGTGACTACCGCTGCATCACCATGGATTTGCGCAACGCCAATGAAGGGCAGTCGAGCGGCCCGCTGGAGCCCGATCGGCCCTGGGATTCCTACACCGATGACCATCTGGCCCTGCTCGACCATCTCGGGGTGAAGCAGTTCATGGTGCTCGGTTTCTGCATCGGCGGCCCCTTCATCTGGAACCTGATCCGCCGCGCGCCAGAGCGCGTGGTGGCCGGCGTGATCACCCAACCCAGCGGCTCCCGCCCGGAGATGCGAGACCTGTTCTTCAACAACAACATGGCCGGCTGGGGCCCCGCCCTCTGCGCGCGCCGGCCTGACATCACCATGGCGGAGGTGGAGGCCTTCCTCACCCGCATGTACCGCACCAATCCGGATTTCGTCTTCACCGTCACCCGCGATTTCGTGCGCGCCTGCCAGACCCCGGTGATGATCCTGCCCGACGACGTGCCGGCCCACCCCTACGCGGTCGCCATGGAGAGCGCCCGGCTGGCGCCCAATGCGCAGGTGAGCCTCTACCCCTGGAAGGACCCGCCCGAGCTGATCCCGCTCGCGGTGCGCCATATCCAGACTTTTTTGCGGGCAAATTGCCCCTAAGCACGGCCGGAAAACATGCGAGTCGGATAAAATAACGTTATCGAAACAATATAGCCGTACCACGTCCGCTCAGTCCCGCGGCAGTTTTTTCGGCAACAGCTTCATCGGCTTCCCCTCGAGATTGGGATACCAAAGAATCGCCTCTCGCTCCTTCCGCGTGAGACGACGTCGCCTTCCCCCCTCGCCCCCAACGGGGGAGAGGGCCGGTGTGAGGGGGGGAGCCACCGGCCTAACCCGCCGCCGCACCAGCTTCGCCACACATGGCGCATCAATCCCCAGCACATGGCACATCGGCCGCAACACACGCTGTGCCTGCGGACACCCAGCAATGAGCGCCGAGACCTCCGTCCGATTGAGATGATGCCCGATCATCGCGGCCGCCATCCGCACATCCTCGCCCAACCGCGCCACCCAGGCGAATTCCATCGGCAGCCGCACCCGCGGCGTCGCGCGCGCCTGGCGCACTTCCCCGGCCCGCGAGGCCCGCACCCGGAACACCTCCCCCGCCGCCGCCCGCGCCAACACGCGCAGAAATCGCTGCGTCGCCCGGTTCAGGTAATGATGCATCTCGACGGCGAAGCGCTGGTGCCGATGCCCCACCAGCCGCCACCCCATCAGCCGCAGCAGCTTGGCCATGAACCACAGCACCGCCGCCGCCATATCGACGGGGAGGCCCGGCGAAGTGCCGGAAGGCGCGGCGGTGGGGACGACATGACTCATGTCGTCATTAATAACGAAGGAGTTTTATCCCGTCAAGGAAAAATATCAAAAATCCGTATCCCGCCAACCCCGCAGGGCTCACGCCGCACTGCGCGGCAAATATCCGTTGCGCGCCATCGTCGCGCTCACCACGCGGCGCACATCGGCCAGGCTCGGCCAATCCGTCGCATCAAGATCAGCCAGCCGCGGATCGATCGCCACAAACCGGAACCGCTCGGCACAGGTGATCGCAACGCCCGCGAAAATGCCGGAAACCTCGATCACCCAGGACTGGAACATCGCAAAACTCCTTGCTGAAGCAACCAGGTTTGCCGAACCACCGCGCCGCTGCAACGCCTATTCAACGCCTGCCGGAAGTTTGAACACCCATGCTCCCCGCAAGCGGCGCCGTGGTCGATCATGCTCTCCGGCGCCGCGGGGGCGACATGTTTATCCCGCCCGATGCGCGGCCAGGTGCGGCCCATAGGAGGTAGCGCGGAGCCCCGGCGTGCGCACGACGTGCCCGCGGCCGGCCGTTGCGATTGCAATTTCGCGGCACACACGGAAAATGCGACCTTGGCACGCAACCTGGACCCGGAAGGACGACAGGTGACATGAGTGAGTACGATCTCGCCATTATCGGCGGCGGCCTGGGAGGCGCCTCACTCGGGCTCGCCATGGCGCGCGCGGGCGCCAAGGTGGTGATCATCGAGCGCGAGCCGGAGTTCCGCGATCGCGTCCGTGGCGAGGGCGTATTCCCCTGGGGCTGCGTGGAGGCCAAGGCGCTCGGCATTTACGATGCGGTGCTGGCGGCCTGCGGCCACGAGGTGCGCTACTGGACTGTCTATCCCGATCCGCAGACTGGCGTGACCCGCGATTTTAGGGTCTCCACCCCCTCCGGCCTGGGCATGCTGAATTTCCACCACGAGCGCATGCAGCAGGCGGTGGCCGCGCTGGCCGAGGCCGCCGGCGCCCGCTTCCTGCGGCCGGCCGAGGCGATCGGCATCCGAACCGGCGCGGCGCCCGAGGTCATGATCCGCACCGCGCGCGGCGAGGAACGGCTGACCGCCCGCCTGGTGGTGGGAGCGGACGGCCGTGCCTTGCGGGTGCGCGGCTTCGCGGGGTTCACCGCGCAGCGCGAACCCGATTGCCTGGTGGTGGCGAGCACGCTGTACGAGAACGTCGGATTGCCCGACGATTCCGTGCACGCCGCCGCCAATATGGGGCTTGGGCAGGCGATACTGGTGTATCCGCTGGGCGGCGGCACCTTCCGCACCTATCTGATCCATCGCAGCAACGCCCAGGCACATAAATTCAGCGGCCGGCGCGATGCAGCTTCGTTCATGGCCGCCTGCCGCGACACCGGCGGCCCCGCGGGCTGGCTCGACGATGCACGGCAGGCCGGGCTGCTCGCCTCCTTCGAGGCCGCTTCAAGCTGGGTGGACCATCCCGCGCGGGATGGCGTGGTGCTGATCGGCGATGCGGCGGGGGCGAGTGACCCGGCCTATGGCTGTGGCCTGTCGCTGACGCTGCGCGACGCGCGGGTGCTGCGCGACCATCTCTGCGCCGAGCCTGACTGGCGCCGCGCCGCGGAACTCTACGCCGCCGAGCATGACCGCTATTTCCAGGCGATGAAACGCATCACGGATTGGCGCACCGAGATGAACTACGCCACCGGCCCCGCAGCCGACGCGCGCCGCGCCCGCGCCCGCCCGCTGCTGCGCGAGGACCCGACCCGCGCCCCGGACCTGCACGGCCTGGGTCCCGAAGCCCCGAGCGACGCTGCCGCCTATCGCCGCTATGTCGGAGAGGCCTGACCGCGGCGAAGGCGATGGCGCACCGCGCTTCCGTGCTGCACTGAATAGACACGGGGCCGGCAAGCATACCGGCCCCAGTCACCGTCGAGCCGTTGCTAGATGATAATCTTCATCGCCATGTCCGCATGCATCATGCACTCGGCCTCCTTCTTCTGCATCATCATCTGCTTGGCCATCTCCATCTCCTTCATGGCCATCGCCTTCTTGGCGGCGTCGCTCGATTTCATGATCGCGGCATCCGCCATCTTCATCGAGGACTCGCAAGACTTGTCAGCCATCATCGGCTGCTGGGCACAGCCAGCCAGCAGCGGCAGGGCAAACAGCCCCGCCAGCACAGCGAATTTCATGGATCGTCTCCTTTGGAATGAACGCCTGCGCCGGATGTTCGGCACATCGGGAAGACGATTGGGGCGGATTGGCGTTACGCTGGGGGATGCTATTTCGGCGCGAATGGGCGGCGTATGACGTCGCTCACGGTAAGTGCCGCTCAATGTCCATCGCGACATGAAGCACGCGAGCGACGGTGACGCGATTGGCCAGCGTGTCGATCTGCAGGATCAGGTAATGCGACCTGACGCGGAAGATGCGCAACGCACCCTTGAGCGGGCGGGCGCGGTCCGGATCGGCGCCGATTTGCTTTGCCGCCGCCGCGACATCCTCGAGGTAGTGCTCCGCAACCGCGTCACCCCAGCGCGCAACGGAGGTGCGCCGCAGCGCACGCAGTTCGGCGATGGCGAGGTTGGACCAGACAAGCCTCACCGGCCCGCCGGGGCCTCCGCAAGAAAAGCGTCGATATCGAACGCCTCATCGATGCCGCTTTGCATGCCTTCTTCACCAAGCGCGGCGAGCCGATCGACAATGCGCGCGTCCTCGGCCAGGCGTCGTAGGCCGGCACGGCAGGCCTCCGAGAGCGTCTCGAAACGCCCCTCAGCGACAAGTTGCAGGCCAATATCTTTGGCCGACCCGAGACTCACACTCGCCAGACCATCACGCGGTGCCACCATCGGTGCCTCCTTTTGGTGTGCTACAGTGTAGCACAATAGGGGCAGGGTGGTGCAACGGCTGCAAACGAGTTGTCCGCGCCGGGCCTATTTGGCGGCGATCGCCATATCGGCGTGGCCCGGCAGCCCCTGCCACGCCGAACCCCCGCCGGCTTCGGCATGCAGCGGCACCAGCACGGTGAAGCGCGCCCCGCCGGGGATGTTCTCCCCCTGGATATCGCCGTGCATCCAATGCATCAGGCGCAGGCAGATCGATAGACCGATGCCGGTTCCGTGCCCCGATGTCTTGGTGGTGACAAAGGGTGCGAACATGCGCTTCATCACCTCGGGATCGATGCCGCCCGCCTGATCGGTAACCGTGATCCGCACCATGCCCTCCGCCGCCTCCGCCGCCACCGAGATGGCGCGATCGGCCAGATCCTGCCGGCTGGCATAGGCGTCCACGGCATTGCCGATGAGATTGACCATCACCTGCCCGAGCGCCCCGGCATCGCCCAGGACTTCGAGCGTGCACGGGGATTGGCGTACCTCCACCCCCGCCTTCCGCAACTTGGCAGCGAGAAGTTCGGTGGCATCCGCGAGGACGTCGCTCACCATGAACGGCGCCAGCGCCAGTTTCTCATTGCGCGAGAACCGGCGCACCCGGTCGATCACATCGGCCGTCCGAATGACGAGATCGGCGATGGCCTTGATGCGCGAGACCACTTTCGCCGCCGCTTTGGGGTTGGTTTGCATGCCATCGGGCATGGTGGCTTCCAGCATCGCGGCCTGCAGGGAAATCGCGGCCAGCGGCTGGTTCATCTCGTGGCCCATCCCTGCCGCCGCTTCGCCAAGGAAAGCCAGCTTTGCCGCCCTTTGCACTTCCTGCTCAAGCGCGGCCTCGCGGGTGATGTCCCAGGCGAAGCCGGTCACCAGGCCACTGGTCGCATCGAGCGGGGTGAAGACATCCTGCGTGCGCATCCGATTCATCGTGCCGTCCGGTTTCATCACCTCGCACTCATCCTGGCCGCTCCCATTGGCGATCAGGCGTTGCAGGTATTTGAACCGTGCTGCTTGGGCTTCCGCCGATTGCGTACTCCACAACGGGGTGTTGCTGCCGAGGTATCGTTCGGCCGGAATGCCGGTATGCCGCTCGATCTGCTTGGAAACATACAGCACCGTGCGCTCCACGCCTCCATCCGCGGTGCGGCGCAGATGGACCTCGTAAAACAGGCATTGCGCGGTATCCACGACGAGTTCGAGCCGCTGATGGGTTTTCGCAGCCTCCGCCGCAAGGCGCTTGGCCTCGGTGATATCGGTGTAGGTGACAATGTACAGTCGGTCCTCGCCATCAAAGGGCGTGGTCGGCCGATGCCCGCTGACTTCCAGCCAAAGCTCGCCGCCATCGGCGCTGCGGTACAGAATATCCTCGGACACCTCCCGGCCATCCTCCAGGCAGCGCGCCAGATGGGCGGCGAATATAGCCTTCCCCTCGGCATCGCAGGGCCATGCCTCGGCCGGCACCATCAGGCGGTCGGGAGCCATCCCGAACAGCGCTCGGCTGGCGCCGGACACAAACTCCGCCACCGCCGCGCCGCTCGGCGCGATGCGCCACAGCACAACCATGCTCGCGACACTATCGCCGATCATGGTCAGCCGGGCCAACGCGGCGGCGTCGCGCTGCTGTGCCGCCGCGATGGTGGCGGCATGCGCGCGGAACCGGGTCAACGCCGCCACGCCGAGCAATAGCAGCGTCGCGATCAGGATCAACGGCTGCACCCGTAGATTATCGGCGATCCGCTTCTGCGCCACCCAGGCGTCCACCGTGCCGGAGGAGACCCGCGCCTCGACGACGAGCCCAAGCCGCGCCGTCGGGCGCTGCTCGGTGATCGGGGTACCCAACTCGCTACCGATCGCAGGGCGGGCCAGGCTGGGGAAGGTTTCGCTATCCAAAATCACTGCGTTACTTTCCGCGCGGCGCAGCGACCACGCGATACCGCCGCCAAACCGCGCGGCTTCACGGACCAGAACGGAGGGGCGAATTGAGACGATGCTGACGCCGAGCGTCTCACCGGCCGGGCCGGCGATGCGGCGGGTGAATTGCAGGCTCAGCCGCCCGGAGATGCGGCCCCGCACGATATCGCCCAAGTATTCCGCCTTGTCCTCCACGAGAATGGCGCGAATATGCCTGCGGTCCGAGAGATCGACGCGAGTTGCCGGTGTGCCTCCGTTGGTTGACCAGACCACCTCGGAGCCGGTGCCGGTGAAGGAGACCAGTTCGATATCGGAGTCATCGCGGGCGAGGTTGTTGAGCAATCGCGTCTGCGCGTGCTCGGCCGTCTCATTTGGTCCTTGGAGAAAGCCGACCAGGGCGATCATGCTGGCGAGATCGTGCAGCGCGTCGGCGCGTAGCAAGCGGGAATCGAGATAGGCCTCGATTTCGGCGGCGGCATTGGCGGTGGAGAGCCTGGCACGGTCCGTCATGCGAGCCCGCGCCTGATCGTGCAGCGCGATATCGGCCAGAACGGCGAATACGCACCCGAGCGCGACGATCAACAGGCACAGCCGCGATCTGAGCGCGCGCATCACAACGCGGTGTGAGCTCCCCACCGCCGGCGCGTGCTGGGTCATTCGCCCGCGCCGGAGGTTTTCGCCCGGGCGCCTCGCATGGCGTCGGCATGGTCCTTGGCCGACCTGATGCCATTGAGGGAATACCCGATGTGACGCGTCACCCGGAGATCGAGACGGGCGCCAAGCGCTTCGAAACGCTTCTGCAGGCGGCTGACCAGATTGTCGATGCGCCTGTGCGTCAGCGGGACATGGGCCGGAACACCGTTGCGAATGACTTGGTCGCGCGTGATGACCGTATGCGGAGAGGAAAACAGCAGCCACGCCATCGCGGCTTCCTGCGGCGGCAACCAGGCGATCTGCCGGGTTGGCGACGTGAGGTACCCGGAGCCGCGATACAAGGTCCAACCCTTGAACACCACGGAGTCGCCTGCGCCGGTCGCCGGTACCTCGATCGGATCTTCGTGTGCCGGCCTCTGGTAGCGCCGAACGCAGCCGCTGATGCGGGCGAGGATTTCCCGCGGGTGAGCGACTTTGGAGATGTAATCATCGGCGCCGCTCTCAAGGCTGAGGATGCGGTCGGTCTCGTCCGTATTGCTGGACAGCATGAGGATCGGAATGGGATACGCCCGCCTCAGCGCCGGGAGCATCTGCGTCATGTCGTGCCGGCCGATGAACTGATCCAGCACGATCGCCAAGGGATGAATTTTGTCCATCGCGGCGGTCAAGCCATCTGCGTGCGGGAGCAGAGTGACGCTATATCCATTTGACGTTAAAAAATCGCGAAGTAGATTTCCATACCCCTCGTCATCTTCAGCAACGATAATGGTCTTCGCAGTAGATGTCATAGACATATTTATCTCTACCTCCATACGTGCGTGTAACACATCTGAGACATAGGTTGCAGGGTATATTTTACCAAATGCCTTTGTAAGTATTGAATAGATTTCTATATTATATTGAATTGCCACAAATTTCCTGAAAAATTAAAACAAAAACCACAAGAACATTGAATAATGTTCAAAAAACTCACGAACCCTGAATGATCGCACCTGAGCCGTCGTCATCATGGATGATAGGGCTTCGCCGCAGCCTGCCACTCGGTGGCAACGCCGCGCCGGATTCACCCCTCCAGCAACACCGAAGCCCCCCGGTCGAGATACGTCTGCAGAAACTGCGCCATCCGCGGATGCCACGGCTTGCGGAACACTTCGCCGGCGCGGCCTTCCAGCGCAATCCGCCCCTCATCGAGGAACACAATGTGCTGGCCCACATGGGCGGCGAAGCCAATTTCGTGGGTGACGACGAGCATCGTCATCCCCTCGGCCGCGAGATCGCGCATCACCGTTAGCACTTCGCCGGTCAATTCCGGATCGAGCGAGGAGGTCGGCTCGTCGAACAACATGATCTTCGGGTCCATCGCCAGCGCCCGCGCGATGGCCACGCGCTGCTGCTGTCCGCCGGAGAGCTGGCTCGGGTAGAAGCTGGCCCGCTCGGCGAGGCCGACGCGGGTGAGATGCGCCATCGCCCGGTCCTGCGCCTCCCGCTTGGGCAGCCGCAGCACCTGGCGCAACCCCTCCGCCACATTGCCCAGCGCCGTCATATGCGGCCACAAATTGAACTGCTGGAACACCATGCCGATCGAGCGCCGCACCCGGGCGATCTCGCCCGGCGGCAGGCGCGTGCGGCTCCCGTCCGCCGCGGCGTCATACCCGATCGGCGCGCCGCCAATGCGGATAATGCCGTCGTCATGCTCCTCAAGAAACGCGGCGCAACGCAGCAGGGTCGATTTGCCGGAGCCTGACGGCCCAATGAGACAGGTCACCTCCCCATGCCGGCTGATGGCGCCGCAGAGCCCGGCGGAATGTGCGGCGGAGGTGCTGTGGCATTATGCGCAGGGCGGGCCGGGGGTGTTTTGGGGCGATATCCATTTCTACTCGGGCGAATGGGACGCGACCGACCGGGTGCACCGCATCGACACCAATCGCTGCCCGCTGGTGATGATGACCGGGGAGTATGATTATTCCTGCACCGTCGAGCTGTCCGAGGCGACGGCGGCGCGGATTCCGGGCGTGCGGTTCAGGCGGATGGACGGGATCGGGCATTTTCCGTTTGCGGAGAACCCGGAGCTGTTCGCGGCGTATCTGCTGCCGGAGCTGGTGGCGCTGGCGCCGGCGGATTGAGCGGCGTTACTGCATATGCGGAGGTGGCATCCGGCCGGCGGCGCTCAGGCCGTGCTGGGCGCGGTTTCGGCCCAGCCCGGAACGCCAAAGCTGATGCGGCAGCCGCCGCCCTGGGCGTCTTCGATGGCGAGGCTGGCGCCGTAGAGGCCGAGCACGTCATTGGCGATGGCCAGGCCGAGGCCGGAGCCCTCGCCGGGGGGGGCGCTGCTTTCGCCGCGCTCGACCATGCGGGTGCGCGCTTCCGGCGCGATGCCCGGGCCGTCATCGGTGATGCATACGGACACGCGGCCCTCGGCTTGGGCGGCGGCGACGGTGACGCGGGATTTGGCCCAGAGGCGGGCATTGTCGAGCAGGTTGCCGAGGACTTCGCCGAAATCATCGGGATCCATCCGCAGGCGCAGGCCGGGGGCGATGCTGCTGCTCCAGGTGATCTGCTCGCTGCGCGGCATGCGGCGCATCAGGCCGAGCAGGCGTTCCACCAGAGCGGCGGCATCGGTATGGGCGGCGCCGGCGGAGGTGGCGCCGTGGCTGCGGGCGCGGGCGAGCTGGCGTTCGACATGGGCGCGCATTTCGCGGATCTGCTCGCGCATCCGCTCGGCGGCGGCGAGATTGCCGGCGGCTTCCAGCTTGCCGGCCTCGCCGGAGAGGATGGTGAGCGGCGTTTTCAGCCCATGCGCGAGATCGCCGGCGCGCTCGCGGGCGCGGCGCACGCTGTCCTCCTGGGCGTCGATCAGCTGGTTCAGCTCGGTGGTGAGGGGCGCCACCTCGGTGGGGAAGCGGCCGGCGAGGCGGGCGAGGCGGCCCTCGCGCACCAAGGCGAGCTGGCGGCCGACGCCGGCGAGCGGGCGCAGGCCGAGCCAGAGCTGCAGCCAGGCGCCAGCCACCAGGGCGGCGGCGATGATGCCGAGCGCCAGCAGGACGTCGGTGCCGAAGGAGGTTTTCAGCTCCTCGAGTTCCGCATGGTCGAGCGCGACGGTAAGGCGAAAATTGCGCGGGGTGCCGCCGGCGGTGAGGCGGACGTCACGCTCCAGCACGTAGAGCGTGGCGCCTTCGTCCCAGGTGATTTCGTAGGCTTTGGCCTCGCGGCCGCGGGGATCGGCGAGGGGCAGCGCGCGGTCCCACAGGGAGCGGGAGCGCAGCACGGGGGAGGCGCCGTCGGAGACCTGCCAATAGCTGCCGCTCAGCGGCGCCTCGTAGCGGGGATCGGCGAAGGCGCGGGTGAGGGCGGGTTGCGCGTCGGCATCGAGCACGAAGGCGGCAGCGAGTTCGTGCAGGCGCACCACCAGCTCCTGCTCTACCCGGCGTTCGAGATGGCGCTCGAATATCGCCGTCAGCGCGGTGCCGGCGATGGCCAGTGCGAGGGTGATGGTGCAGGCGGCCAGCAGGGTAAGGCGCCATCGAAGCGAGCCGTTGCGGAGCGCCCCCCAGGGCATCTTAGGGCCCATCGACGATATACCCGTAGCCGCGGCGGGTGGTGATGACGTCGGCCCCGAGCTTGCGGCGGAGGCGGCCGACCAGCACCTCGATTACGTTGGAATCAGGCTCGGATTCATGGGCGTAGACGTGTTCGGTCAGCTCGCCCTGGGAGACCACGCGGGATTTGTGGTGGACGAGGTAGCGCAGCGCGCGGAATTCGAGCGGCGTCAGCACCAGGGGCTTGCCGTCGAAATGGGCGAGCATGCGCCGCGTGTCGATGTCCAGCTGGCCGGCGGTGAGCATCGGCGTGGTGTGGCCGGCGCTGCGGCGCAGGATGGCGCCCATGCGGGCGACCAGCTCCTCGGTGTGGAAGGGTTTGGGGAGGTAGTCATCGGCCCCGGCATCGATGCCGGCGACGCGTTCCATCCAGGCGCCGCGGGCGGTGAGCACCAGCACGGGGATGGTGACCCCGGCGGCGCGCAGGCGCTTCAGCACCGTCAGCCCGTCCATCTTGGGCAGGCCGAGATCGAGCACGATGCCGTCATAGCCCTCGGTTTCGCCGCGGAACCAGGCTTCCTCGCCGTCATGCACGCAGTCGACCACGTAGCCGGCGCGGGTGAGGGCGGCGGATACGTCCTCGGCGATGGCGCGTTCGTCTTCGACGACCATCAGGCGCATGGTGGGGTCATCTCCAGGTCATCTGCATGAGTTTGACGCGCTTGGCGTCGACGGTGACGTCGCAATATTCGCCCTCCGGGGTGAGCACGGTGAGGGCGTAGACCCAGCCGGCTGGGCGCTCGTCGAGCGCCACGTTCATGATCTCGCCGGGCACGGCTTTGCGCACCATGGCGAGCACCTGGGCGAGGGGCGCGGCCTGGCCGCTGGCGACCGCCTCATGCGCGCGGTTCTGCGGCTGCTGGGCGGAGCGGGTGCTGGCGGAGCTTGGCGTGGCGCTCGCGGAGGCCGAGCGTGTCGGGGCGGGGGCGGCTGGGGTGCCGGAGGCGCGCGATGGCGTTGAGGCGGCGCTGCCCTGAGTGGGCGCCGCGCCACTTCTGGCCGCCGGGGCGGTGCTGCGGCCACCGCGGGTGCCGGAATCGTCCGCGGAGGTGCTGACCGAGGCGGAGGTGGTATCGCTGCTGGAACTGCTGGAGCCGGATGAGCTGCCGCCGGAGGAGCCGGAGCCCGATGACCCCGAGCTGCCCGACGATCCGGAACCACCCGAGGAGCTGCTGCCGCTGGAACCGCCGGACGAGCCACTGCCTGAGCCGCCCGAGGACCCGCCCGAGGAGCCGCCCGAGGAGCCGCCGGATGAACCACCGCCACCGGACGAGCCACCCGAAGAGCCTCCTGACGAGCCACCGCCGCCAGACGAGCCGCCCGAGGAGCCGCCGGACGAGCCACCGCCACCGGACGAGCCGCCCGAGGAGCCGCCGGACGAGCCACCGCCACCCGACGAGCCGCCAGACGAACCGCCGCCACCAGACGAGCCGCCCGAGGACCCGCCCGATGAACTGCCGCCGCCAGATGAGCCGCCCGAGGACCCGCCTGATGAACCACCGCCACCCGACGAACCGCCACCGGAGCCGCCACCGCCACCGCCCGATCCACCACTGGAGCCACCCCCGCCGCCCGATCCATTATCGGCCGAGGCAGGCGTCGCCCCGGCCAGGAGCAGGGATGCTCCACCAGCCAAAGACCACAGCAGGCCACGACGGGTTACCGGTCGCACAATAGCCATCCTCTCACTTCACGGTCACACACTACCCCAGCGATCCTGACAAATCGCTGAACTGCTCCGTCAGGCGCATGTTCGGTGCTGCCCCCTATGGTCCGTTCATCGAAGCCCGGTCAGCCCGCCATTCCGGCGATGCCCCGGCGCCAAGGAGTTGAACCGATCATGCGCACCAGTCTGTTGACCTCCACCCTTCTCATCAGCCTCGCCAGCGGCGCGGCCCAGGCTTCCGTCGCCGGCGATACGCAGGCCTCGGGCGTCTCGGTCGCCAAGGCCGCACCGATGCTGCTTGCCCGCGGCGACAATGGCGACAACTCCGGCGGTGGTGGCGGCAATGGCGGCTCCGGTGGCAATTCCGGCGGTTCGGGTGGTGGCTCGGGATCGGGCGGTGGCAGCTCAGGTGGTAGCTCGGGCGGGAGCACGGGCGGCAGCAGCGGCGGCCGCGGGGCGGACGACTCCGGAGCCAAGGGCGGACACGGCGCCGATGACTCTGGCGCCAAGGGCAGCCACGGCACCGACGACCCCGCTGGCCACGACAGCGGCAAGGGCCGCGGCAGCGACGACGGCAGCATGCACGCCTGATCGCGGCTGAACCGACGCACGAAGGGGCCGGCAGGCGTGATCCTGCTGGCCCATCATTGCTGGGAACGGGGCGCGTCATGGCTCCCCGCCGCCCCCGCACCTTGCGCTCTCCCCCCGCGCGGCGTTACCTCCGCGCGAAGTTTACGACGGCACAAGGAGTGACCCGCCATGCGTGTGAAGGATGTCAAGAAGGTCGTGCTGGCCTATTCCGGGGGGCTCGATACCAGCGTCATCCTGCGCTGGCTGCAGACCGTCTATAAATGCGAGGTGGTGACCTTCACCGCCGATCTCGGCCAGGGCGAGGAGCTCGAGCCCGCCCGCCGCAAGGCCGAAATGGCCGGGGTGAAGGAGATCTTCATCGACGACCTGCGCGAGACCTTCGTGAAGGACTTCGTCTTCCCGATGTTCCGCGCCAACGCGCTTTATGAGGGCCAGTATCTCCTCGGCACCTCGATCGCCCGCCCGCTGATCGCCCAGCGCCAGATCGAGATCGCCGAAATGGTCGGCGCCGACGCGGTGGCCCATGGCGCCACCGGCAAGGGCAATGACCAGGTGCGCTTTGAGCTGAGCTACGCCTCGCTCAAGCCCGACATCAAGATCATCGCCCCCTGGCGCGAGTGGGACCTGACGTCCCGCACCAAGCTGATCGAGTTCGCCGAGACCCATCAGATCCCGATTGCGAAGGACAAGCGCGGCGAGGCGCCTTTCTCGGTGGACGCCAACCTGCTGCACTCCTCCTCCGAGGGCAAAATCCTCGAAGATCCGGCCATCGAGGCCGACGAGATGGTGTATCAGCGCACCATCTCGCCCGAGGATGCGCCGGACAAGGCGACCGTGATCTCGATCGATTTCGAACATGGCGACCCGACCGCGATCGACGGCGTGCGGATGTCCCCCGCCGCGGTGCTCACCCGCCTCAACGAGCTGGGCCGCGCCAACGGCATCGGCCGGCTCGATCTCGTCGAGAACCGCTTCGTCGGCATGAAATCGCGTGGCGTCTACGAAACCCCGGGCGGCACCATCCTCTACACCGCCCACCGCTCCATCGAGTCGATCACGCTCGACCGCGAGGCCGCCCACCTCAAGGACAGCATCATGCCCCGCTACGCGGAGCTGATCTATAACGGCTTCTGGTTTGCCCCGGAGCGCCGCATGCTCCAGGCCCTCATCGATGAGAGTCAAAAAAGCGTCTCTGGCCGTGTCCGCCTGAAGCTCTATAAGGGCAACGTCACCTGCATCGGACGCGAAAGCCCGCACAGCCTCTATTCCATGAAGGTCGTGACCTTCGAGGAAGACCAGGGCGCCTATGACCAGTTCGACGCGCAGGGATTCATCAAGCTGAACGCTCTGCGTCTGCGCCTCGGCGCCGCGCAGGGCCGCAACGGAGGAAAGCTCTAATGGCCATTTCGATGTATTCCACCCTCGTGCCGATGGCGAAGTCGCTGCTCGGCGGCCTCTCCAACGTGCTCGGCAAGGCCGCCGAACACGCCAAGGCCAAGGGCTTCGACGAAAGCGTGCTGGTCGGCGATCGCCTCGCGCCGGACATGTTCGCCCTCGCCCGCCAGGTGCAGATCGCCACCGACCAGGTGAAGGGCGGCGCCGCCCGCCTCGCCGGCGTGGAAATCCCCGCTTTCGCCGATGACGAAAAGACCATCGCCGAGCTGCAGGCCCGCATCGCCAAGACGCTCGCCTTCGTCGACACGCTGACCCCGGCCCAGATCGACGGCAGCGAAGACAAGGAAGTCGTGCTGAAAATGCGCGCGGGCGACATGACCTTCACCGGCCAGCGTTATTTGATCGGGTTCGTCATCCCGAACCTGACCTTCCATTGCGCCACCGCCTACAACATCCTGCGCCACAACGGCGTTGAGATCGGCAAGCGCGACTTCCTCGGCGCTTTCTGACCTGAGAAAGGGGAGGCCATGCAGGCTGCCATAACCGCATTTCTGCTGGCCTTCCCCGCCCTCTTCTCCATCGTCAACCCGCCCGGCGGCGCCTTCATCTTCAACGAAGTCACCGCCCACCTCCCGCGCCCCGAGCGCGCCCACCTCGCCGGCAAGGTCGGCCTCTACTCCGCCTTCGTCATGCTCGGCGCCCTCTGGGGCGGCGCCTACGTCCTGAATTTCTTCGGCATCTCCCTCGCCGCGCTGCGCCTCGCCGGCGGCGTCGTCGTCGCCAAACACGCGTGGGACCTGCTCTCCGCCCCCGAACGCCAGGAAGCCCGCAAGCAGGAACAAGCCGGCTCGGGCGGCCCCGCCGGGGAGGACCTCGCCTTCTTCCCCCTCACCCTCCCCTTCACCACCGGCCCCGGCACCATCTCCGTCGCCGTCGCCCTCGGCGCCGGCCGCCCCTCCAGCCCCGAGGCGTTGGTTGCCTTCTTCCTCGGCGTCACCGCCGCGGCGCTGGCGATGGCTCTGACCATCTGGGCCATGTACCGCTCCGCCGACCGCGTCGCCGGCCTCATGGGCAACACCGCGCGGCGCACCATGGCGCGGCTCTCGGCGTTCCTGCTGCTGTGCATCGGCACGCAGATCATGGTGAACGGGGTGCAGGATATCGTGGTGGCGATGAAGTGGGGGTTGTAGGAACGGTCGTCCTTCGCGGGCACCCACCCTCACCCCGGGCTTGGTCTGCTCCGCAGCCCAAGCCCGCAAACGCGGGAGAGGGAGAAGAGTACGCGCTCGCCTTCCCCCTCTCCCGCGTTTGCGGGAGAGGGAGGGGCCCACTGCGCAGCGGTGGGAGGGTGAGGGCCGCGCCACCGCACAATGCCCATTGCCCCCACCCCGCAAAACCCCCATGCTTCCGCAACAACCCCGGAGGCCAGCCGTGAAACCCCTCCTCCTCGCCGCCCTGCTGCTCTTCGCTTTCCCCGCCGCCGCCCAAACCCCCATCGCCTCCCCCGGCCACCCCGGCTGGACGCGCACAACGGAGGGCTGCTTCGTGTGGAACCCCAACCCGCAGGCCGGCTCAACCGCCAGTTGGAGCGGCGGCTGCAACGGCAGCCGTGCCAGCGGCAAGGGTGTCTTGATCTGGCGGTGGAGCGAAGGGACGCAGCGGCTTGAAGGCGAGTCTCGCGACGGTAAGTTGACCGGCCGGATCCTCGCTGTGTACGAAAACGGCAATCGCTACGATGGGGAAATGCGCGACTCCGGGAAGAGTGGCCGCGGCGTCGCCACCTTCGCCAACGGCAACCGCTACGACGGCGAATACCGCGACGACAAGCGACATGGCCGCGGCGTCTACACATCGGCCAACGGTAACCGCTACGACGGCGAATGGCGCGACGGCAAGCCAACTGGTAGCGGCGTGTTCACCTGGACCGACGGCAACGTCTTCGACGGTGAATGGCGCGATGGCAAACCTAACGGCCCCGGCCGAATGGCCTGGGCCGACGGCACCACCTATAACGGTATCTGGACCAATGGGTGCTTCCGCGACGGCGACCGCCGTGCGGCGGTGATGGTCGGTCTTGAAACCTGCCCGTAACCCCCACCGCCGCGGCCGTGCCCCCGCGCCGGATTGACTCCGCCCGAGCGAGCGCGGATCGTCTCGCTGCCGCACACGGCACCAGGGAGATAACACCATGATCGGCTACGCGATGCTCGGCACCAATGACCACGTCCGGGCGAAAACCTTCTACGACGCCGTGCTCGGCCAGCTCGGCGCCTCCGTGATGGCGGGGTATTCGTCGGATAAGCGCACCTTCTACACCGCCGGCGCCGGCACCCCGATGCTCGCCGTCGGCGTGCCGCATGACGGCAAGCCCGCGACCTTCGGCAACGGCACCATGATCTCCCTGGCGGCGAAAACCCGCGCGGCGATCGATGCCTGCCACGCCAAGGCGCTCGAACTCGGCGGCAGCGATGAAGGGGCGCCCGGCGTGCGCGGCCCCAACCCGGACGGCTTCTACGCCGCCTATTTCCGCGACCCCGACGGCAACAAGCTCTGCGTCTTCCGCATCGGCCCGGCATAGCCAAAGGGCGGCCATGAAGATCGTCGATCTCCGCGTCACCTCGGTCAACGTCCCTTTCGAGGCGATTTTGCGCTGGGCCTGTGGCGTGGAGACCGGCACCACCCGCGGCATCATCGAGGTCATCACCGAGGACGGCATCATCGGCCTCGGCGAGACCTATGGCGGGGCGGCGGTGGAGCATGCGATCGAGACGGCGCGGCCGTTCGTCATCGGGCTCGATGCACTCGATATCGGCGTGCTGATGCGCCGTTTCGCGGTGTTCTGCATCGGCTATGAAACCGCGATTCCGGCGATCGTGCGGGCCGGGATCGAGATGGCCTGCCTCGATGCCGCCGGGAAGTCGCTCGGGCTGCCGCTGCACAAGCTGCTCGGCGGGAAGACGCGCGATACGGTGGAGTTCGGCGCCTACGTTTTCTACCGCTACCGCGACGCGAAGACGGGCATCGGCGGCGAGGACAGTCCGCAGGCGATTGCGGAGCGGACGCGGGAGCTGTGCAGCCGGCACGGCTTCACCGACATCAAGCTGAAGGGCGGCGTTTATCCGCCGGCGCAGGAATTCAAGGCGTTGGAGTTGATCCGCGCCGATTTCCCCGACGCGCCGCTGCGGTGGGACCCGAATGCGGCCTGGTCAGTCGAGACCTCGATCCGCATCGGGCATCGGCTGATCGCGAGTGGGATGGATCTCGAATATTTGGAGGACCCCACGGCGTCGCTGGAGGGGATGAGCCAGGTGCGCAAGGCGGTCTCGGTGCCGCTCGCGACCAATATGTGCCTCGTCGCCTGGGACCAGATCGCGCCGGGCATTCGCATGCGGGCGGTGGATGTGATTTTGAGCGATCTGCATTACTGGGGCGGGGTGCAACAGAACCGCAAGATGATCGCGGTGGCCGAGGCGTTCAATCTGGGCGTGGGCATGCATTCGGATCGCGAGTTGGGCATCTCCACCGCCGCGATGTTGCATTTCGCCGCCACCACGCCGTGGATCACTTACGCGATCGACAGCCATTACCATGACCAGCTCGATGACGTGATCACCGAGCCCTTCGTCTATCGCGACGGCAGCATGACGGTGCCGGATGGGCCGGGGCTCGGGGTGGAGCTCGATCGCGACAAGCTCGCCCGGTATCACGCCGCCTATAAGAAGGAGGGCGGGATCAGCGAGTTCTACGATCCGGCGCGGCCGTCGTGGGTGCCGGCGTTGCCGTTGTTCTGAAGCGCCATCCGGGCCTCGACGATGTCCGGCTCGTCGGGCACGCGCTTCACGGAGAAGCCCATGCCGCGCACGAAGCGCAGCATCTTATGGTTGTCCGACAGAATTTGGCCGACGATTTCGTGCAGGCCCTGGCTGCGGCCCCAGTCGATCAGCCGCTCCATGAGGTGGC
>CAIPLM010000021.1 GCA_903865895.1 uncultured Rhodospirillales bacterium
GGCCCTTGGCATCCTGCGTCACCACCCAGGCGATCGGGCGGGGGCCGACGGTGGAGACCAGGAGCTTGTAGCGGTCCTGCGGGGACATCGTGTCGAAATCGAACAGCATGGCGGGCAGCTCCTGGCGTTTGGGCTGACAGGAATGGGCCGGACGGGCTGGGCTGTCCATATCGGCCGCTGCCGCTTGCCAATGCGTGAAGCGCAATCCTCCGCCCCCTCCCCGATTCATCCCCTCTTAATCGTTCCACGCAATGATAACCCGCCACCCCTGGAGAGACCACCGATGAAGATGCCGCGCACGTTGTCGATCGGCGGGAAAATCGCCCTGGCGTCGTTCGCCGCCCTCGCCCTGCTCGGCGTGCTGACTGCGACGACGCTGCGCACCCTCACCGAGCTTGACCGGCTCGCCGTGCAGACCCTCGCGGTGCATGAGGCGGAGAGCCAAACCGGCGTCGCCCTGCTCGCCGCCCGCACGGCGCAGATCTCGGCGCTTGACCTGCAACTCCAGCAAACCACCTCCCGGGTGGAGCAGGCGCTCGCCGCCGCCACGCGGCAAATCGAAAAGGCCCAATCCGCCTTGCAGGAGGCGGAGGGGATGGCCAAGGCCGAGGGCAAGGCGCTGATTGCCCGGGCGCTCACCGCGCTCGGTGCCTATCGCGCCGCCGTCGAGCGCACCGCCGAACTGCGCGCTGCCGTGCTGGCCGAGCGCGATGCCACGTTCCTTACCGTGCAATCCCGCTTCGAAACCACGGTGGCCGCCGTGCGGCGCGATCTGGCGCTGGAGGATCTGATGCCCTCGGAGATGGAGGAGGTCCAGGAGCATATCCGCATCTACCAGCTCACCTTGCTCTCCATGCGCGATGCCACCAATCGCTTCCTCGCCACCGGCGATGCCGGGCTCTCCGAACGCGTCTCCGCCGCCGATCAGGCCGCGGAATCGCATATCCCGGCGATCATGAGCGCCCGCATTTCCGCCGACTTCCGCGAGTCCGTGGAGGACATGGCGGCGAGCGGCCTCAAGCTGCGGCAATCCGCGCACCGGCTGTTCGAGGCCGCCCAGGGGGTGATCGCCTACAGCACCGGCCAGGCGGCCACAGCGGCGATGTCGCTCGAGGCCGATGTCGGCGCGGTGGCGCGCGCCTTCGACGACAATACCGAGGTGGCACTCGGCGCGGCCAGCGCCGCCCAGGCTACCGCGCGCATCACCCTGCTGTGGCTCGCCGGCGGCATCACGTTGGTGATGCTGCTCTCCGGCGTCCTCACCGTGCGCGCCATCGCCCGGCCGATCGCCGCGATGACCCGGGCGGTGCAGGACATGGCCGCCGGACAAACCGATATCACCATCGGCTTCGCCAGCCGCGGCGACGAGATCGGCCGCATGGCGAAGGCGCTGGACGTGCTGCGCCAGGCGGTCGGCAAGGCGTTCATGGTGAGCCAGATGATCGAGCAGATGCCGCTCGGCGTCGCCACCGCTACCCCAGACGGCGACGGCTTCCGCATCGGCTTCGCTAACCCCGAGCTCGCCCGCCTGCTCGATGCCGCCGGCGCAACCCTACCGGTGGCAGCGGGGGCGCTGGCCGGCCAGACGCTCGATGTACTGTTCGCGGACCCCACCACGCTCAACGCGGTGATCGCCGATCCCGCCCTGCTGCCACATCGCCTTCACACCACCGCCGGAAACGCCAGCTTCGAGGTCTCGATCTCCGCGCTGCGCACGCGCGACGGCGCCTATGCCGGGCCGATGCTGGCGTGGCGCGACATCACCGACCAGGCGAGCACCGCCGGCCGGTTCGAGCGCTCGGTCGGCCGCGTGGTGGGCGAAGTCGGCACCGCCGCGGCGGCGATGCAGGCGACCGCGGCCGAGATGACGGAGGCCACCGCGGCCAGCAGTGACCGGCTGGTGCTGGTCGCCGGCGCCTCGCGCGAGGCGACACTCAGCGTGCAATCCGTCGCCAGCAACGCCGAACAGCTCGCGCATTCCGTCGAGGCGATCGCCCAAAGCGTGGCCGAAAGTGCTGCCATCGCACGCTCCGCCGTCGCCGAGGCGGAAGCCACCGATCATAGCGTCGCCGGCCTGTCGGAGGCCGCCGGGCGGATCGGGGACGTGGTGCGGCTGATCAGCGACATCGCCGAGCGCACCAACCTCCTCGCCCTCAACGCCACCATCGAGGCGGCACGCGCCGGTGAGGCCGGGCGCGGCTTCGCGGTGGTCGCGAGCGAGGTGAAGACGCTGGCCAACCAGACCGCGAAAGCCACCGGCGAAATCGCCAGCCAGATCACCGCCATGCAAGGCGCCACCGGCCAGGCCGTCGGCGCCCTGCGCTCGATCGGCAATACCATCCAGCGCATGCACGATATCTCCGGTGCCATCGCCGCCGCGGTGGCCCAGCAGGGGGCGGCAACCCAGGAGATCGCCCGCGCCGTCCAGCAGGCCGCGGCCGGCACCGCGGGGGTAGACGCCAATATTGGCGAGGTGACCGGCACCGTGCAGCGCACCGGCGAACAAGCCGCCGGCTTCGCCGCCGCCGCCACCCGCCTCAGCAACCAGTCGGCGCAGCTGGCCGAACAGGTAAAGGACTTCCTCGCCCATCTCCAGGCCGCCTGAACCCGCCAGCACCGTGATCCGGGCGCGCGAAACCGCCGCCGGAATCCCCCTTCCGCCGTCGCCCTGCAACGTCCAAAATCTCTTGCCACCCTTCGGGGACAGAGGGTTGGGCGAGGGGGCCAGTCCCCCCACCCAGCCCGTACATCGGCCGTCCCAATCACACGCCTCGGCCACACGCGTGAACCCGCGCCCACCCCGCACCGGCGCCGCCCGAACCATCCGTCGTGCCAGCGCCCGCCGCCCCGCATCATTGACAACGCGCGCCACCTCTGCCGCCTTCCCAGCTGTACCCGGGTCGGCCCAGAAAACCGGGTCCGCCAGCAGCGCCGCGCGACGCTCCGCCATGGCCAACGCGTGCTCCAGCCGCGCCCGGTGCCGATGCCCCTCGCCCATCCGCGCCAGCCGCACCCGCAGCCGCACGATCCGGACGCACCCCAGCATCAGGATCAGGCGCAGCACGAGGCGGCGCAAAATCTCCTGTATGAGGGATGGGGCGGGCGGCATCGGGGGCTCCTTCGCATTGATTGAATTCGTGAACATAAAGCGAACAAGGACCAAAGTCAACGTAAATCGGTAAATTTCCTCAGGCATCCCCACATTTTTGCCGCCCGCGCGGCGCTGGCGCGGCCTCCCGTCATGCGGCATCATTCCGCCCCCTGCCGGGAGAGCCGAGATGCGCCTTCTACTTGTCCTGTCATTCCTGCTCGTCGCCGGCGCGGCCCAGGCCGCGTCGTTCGACTGCAAGCGCGCCGCCACCCCGGTCGAGCGCACCATCTGCGCCGACGCCGCCCTCTCGCAGCTCGATGAACGCACGGTCGCCGCCTATGGCGAGGCGGTGGAGACACTCGGCATCAGCGATGACCTGAACGACCCGGCCGGCGACCTCATGCTCAAGGGCCACCAGGAGTGGTCCGCCGCGCGCAACCGCTGCGGCACCACCACCTCCTGCCTGCTGCAACAATATCTCCGCCGCCTCGCCGTGCTCAGCTTCAAGCCGGACAGCCAGGCCCCCTCCCCGCTCGACCCGGCAACCGGCCGCTACGGCACCCCGGTTGAGCCGGCCCGCGAGATGGTCATCATGGCCGCCCCCGGCGGTGTGGCGCTGGTGAATATTCGGGTGAATGCTGCGGATTGGACCTGCGCCTTCACCGGCATCGGCCGCGCTGAGGCGGGCGGCGCGATCCGCATCACCCGCGCCGATTTCGACGGCACCGCCCATGGCCCGCACGCCCTGCTGCTGACGCCAACCCGCCTCGGCTTCCTCGCCCGCCACGCCGATGCCAAGGACAACGTCTCCGCCCAGTTCTGCGGCGCCGGCGGCTCGCTCGAACACCCCTTCCCGCGACGCAATTGACGGCCCTCGCCACAGCGTGATCGCCAGAATCGGCGCCGATCTGCCATAGCAGGGCTCATCTATCCCCGGAGACCCCCATGCGCCCCTGGATCATCGCCGCCTGCCTCAGCCTGCTCACCGCCTGCGGCACTGGCAGTTTTGACCGCGTGACCACCGGTGCCGGCACCGGCGCGGCCGGCGGCGCCGCCATCGGCCTGCTCGGCGGCCCGATCGGCGTGCTGGCCGGTGCGGCGGTCGGCGCCGGCGTTGGCGCGGTGACCGGGGGAGTCACCACGCCGCAGCAGATCGATCTCGGCAAGCCGGTCTGGAAGTAGTCGCCTTCTACCCCCCGGCGACGTAAGCGCGCAGGCTTTCCACCTCGCCTGCCTGCGCCATGATGCGCGCCTTCACCACGTCCCCGATGCTGACGACGCCGATCACCCGATCCCCGGCCATCACCGGGAGGTGGCGGAAGCGCCCGTCGGTCATCATTTCCATCGCCTGCGCCACCGTGGTGCCGAGGCTCGCGGTGGTCACGTCGCGGGTCATCAGCGCATCGGCCCGCTGAGCGAGCGCGGCCGCGCCATGGGCCGACAGCGCGGCCACGATGTCGCGCTCGCTCACGACACCGAGCAGCCGGCCGGCCTGGTCCAGCACCAGCGCGGCGCCGATACGGTGCTCGGCCAGCACGGCGGCGAGCCGTGCCACAGTGTCGTCCGGGGCCACCGCGGTCACGGCGTTGCCCTTATGCTTCAGTATCGCGGCGACAGTCATCGGCGATCCCTCCACTGGCGGGGCCGGATGTCAGGAGGCGTCGGCCCCAGGCCAACACCTTGCGGCAATTCCATCTCGTCTTGCAAATACTTGGTGTGCGGTGCAGCAATTCTGCGAGAACGGCTACCCGCTGGGCGCAAGCTGGGTCGCCACCAGCCGGGCGAACACCCCATCCCGCGCCACCAGCGCCGCGAAATCGCCGCGCTCGACGATCCGCCCGGCGGCGAACACCAGGATCTCGTCGGCTTCCCGCACGGTGGAAAGCCGATGCGCGATGATGAAGCTGGTGCGCCCGTGCATGAGATGTCCAAGTGCGGTCGCCACCCGCGCCTCGGTCGCGGCATCGAGCGCGCTGGTCGCCTCGTCGAGGATGAGGATCGGCGGATCCTTCAGCAAGGCCCGCGCAATGGCGAGGCGCTGGCGCTGCCCGCCGGAAAGGGAGGATCCACGCTCCCCCACCATGGTGTCGTAGCCCTCGGGCTGGGCGAGGATGAAGTCATGCGCCTCCGCCGCCCGGCACGCCGCTTCGATCTCGGCCTCGCTGGCATCCGGCCTTCCGATCAGCAAATTGTCGCGGATCGAGCGGTTGAACAGCATGCTGTCCTGGAAAACCACGCCGATGCGCGCCCGCAGGCTCGCCAGCGGCAGGTCTCTTATATCCCGTCCGTCGATCGTGATGCGGCCCTGCGCCGGGTCCCAGAAGCGCTCCAGCAGCGCCATGCAGGTGGATTTCCCAGCCCCCGTCGCCCCCACCAAGGCCACCCGGCTACCGGGCCGCGCGACGAAGGACACATCCGACAGCACCGCACCGCCGGTCGGATAGGCGAAGCCCACCCCCTCGAACGCCACCTCCCCCGGCCCGGCCGCCAGCGGCGCGGCATCGGCACGATCCGGCACGGTGCTGCGGCGATCCAGCACCGCGAAGAAATCGGCGATGCCCGGCATCTCCAGGAACAGCCGGTTGGCGAAATGCACCGCCCCATCCAGCCGCGCAATCAGCAACCCGGCGAGCCCCATGAAGGTGACGATCTCGCCCACATCAGCCTCCCCCGTGGCATTCAGCGCGATGCCGGCAATCACGATGGCGATCACCGCGACCGAACTCGCCGCCCGCGTCATCACATTGGCCAGCGCCCACCAGTTGAGCACCGGGAATTGATGGCGGATCACCTCGGCCACAATGCTGCGGAACCGCCCGACCTCCTCGGCCATCCGCGTAAAGGACTGCACGACCGTCACATTGGCCAGCGCATCCTGTGCCGTTCCGATCAGCCGCACCTGCCAATGCTGCGCCTGGCGCTGCCCGCTCTCGGTGCGGCGCACGACGATGGCGATCAGCACCGCGAAAACCACCACCAGGCCGATCAGCACCAGCGCAAGGCGCCAGTTGATCAGCAGGGTCAGTGGCAGCAGCACGGCCAGCGCGAGGTAGATCGCCAGCTGATCCCGGAAAAAGCCGAGCCATAGCCAGAACATCGTGTCAGCGCCCGACAGCATGGTCTTCATCAACCCGCCCGATTGCGCATCGCCATGAAAGGCCGGCGGCAGGGTCAGCACATGCTCGTAATAGCGCTGCATCACCCGCAGCCGGTTGCGATGCGCGAGCCGTTCGGCATGGAGCGAGGAGACGATGTTGAGCGCGATCGAGCCGGCGATCACCGCGATCCACACGCCGAGCAGCGCCGCCTCCCCCACGGTGGAGCCTCCGGCCATCATCTGGATGATGCGCCCGAACAGCAGCGGCTCGACGAACAGCAGCCCGGCGAGCGCGAGATTGGCCAGCACCAGGATGGCGGCGAGCCGCCGGTCCTGCCCGAGTTCACCGATGACGCGCGCGTACAGCCGCAGGAAGCGCACGCCTCAGCCGGCCCGCACTAGCATGAAACGGGCGCGAACCAGCGGCTCGGCGCCACGAACTCCTCCTGCGCGGCCACCGTCAGGATCTCGCGCGATCCCGCCTCCGCGGTGCGGCGCAGCAGCCCGTAAATCGCGCTCCCCGCCTCCGCCATCGCCGCCGGCGCGCTGCCGGTCTTGATGCGGTGGAACAGGAACAGCGCGGCGATCGCATCGCCCGCCCCGTTGATGGCAAGCGGCAGCAGCGGCGTGCGCAGCAGATGGAAATCCCCGCCCTCGCTGCACAGCATGTCCATCGCATCGTCAGGCGTCTCGTTGGTGCGCAGGCTGGTGAGCAGGACGGTGCGCGGCCCCAGCGCATGCAGCTTGCCCACCGCCGCCTTCACCTCGGCCAGCGTGGTGCATGCCATGCCCGTGAGCAGCCGCAGCTCGAACAGGTTGGGCGTGGCGATATCCGCCGCCGCCAGCGCCTCGTCGCGGATCATCTCGGGAATCCCCGCCCGGACATAGACGTCCGTATCGTCATCGCCGATCACCGGGTCACAGCAATAAATACAACCGGGATTGGCCGCCTTAGCCCGGCGCACCGCATCGAGGATGGCATGGCCGATCCCCTTGTCGCCCATATAGCCCGACAGCACCGCATCGCAGCGCGCCAGCGCGCCGCGCGCCTCGATCCCGTCGATCAGCTTGCCAACCTGGGCGCCGGTATAGACGTCCCCGGTCCAGTCGCCATAGCCGGTGTGGTTGGAGAACTGCACGGTGTTGACCGCCCAGACCTCCGCCCCCAGCCGCTGCAGCGGAAACACCGCACTGGCATTGCCGACATGCCCGTAGGACACCCAGGACTGGATGGAGAGGATATTCACGCTGTCCTGCCGCCATCGACCGGCAGCAGCACGCCGGTAATAAAGCTCGATGCATCCTCGCCCAGCCACACGCAGGCATTGGCGATATCGGCAGGGGTGCTCATCCGCCCCAGCGGTATGCTGGCCATGAACTTCGCCCGCACGTCCGGGTCGTTCGCCTGCCCCATGAACAGCTCGGTGAGCCCGGTACGGCCGAGCACCGGGCAGATCGCGTTCACCCTGATATTGTCGGGCGCCAGTTCGAGCGCCATGCACTGCGTCATCGTATTCACCGCGCCCTTGGTGCCGTTGTACCAGACAAGCCCGGGCCGCGGGCGGATGCCGGCGGTGCTGGAGATGTTGATGATCGAGCCGCCCCGCCCCTGCGCGCGCAGCACCGGAATGGCATACTGGCTCATCCAGTAGATCGACTTCACGTTCACCGCATACACCCGGTCAAACGTCTCCTCGTCCACGTTCAGCATCGGCTGGTTGCGGTGCGTGGTGCCGGCGTTGTTCACCACGATATCGAGCCCACCGAACACGCCGACGGCGGCTTCCACCATCGCCTTTACGTCGTCGCCCTTGCTGACATCGCCCTCGATCGCCGCCGCATTCGGGCCAAGCTCGGCCAGTACGCGCCGTGCCGCATCGCCGCTGAGATCAGCCACGATCACCTTGGCGCCCTGGTTAACGAATTCCCGCGCGATCCCCTCGCCGAAGCCGCCACCGGCCCCGGTCACGATCGCCACTTTGCCCTTGAGCCGCATCACGCCGTCTCCTGAAATACCGGCGATGACTATGCCTCCCCGCCCCTTGGCGTCAAACTCCGCCACAGCGACTTGCCAGCCGGCGGCGCGGACATTACGCCTCAGCCAAACCGCCACGTAGGACGACCTCATGCCGACGCCGAAGCTCTTCGAACCGATCGCATTCCGCTCCGTCACCGCGCGCAACCGCATCGCACTCGCGCCGCTTTGCCAGTACTGCGCCACCGAGGGGCTCGGCGACGATTGGCACATCCAGCACCTCGGCGCCCGCGCCATGGGCGGCGCCGGCATCGTGATGACCGAGGCAACCCATGTCTCCGCCGTCGGCCGCATCACCCCGGGCTGCCTCGGCCTCTACACGGACGCGCACGAAGCCTTCCTCACCCGCGTGGCCAAGCTGATCACCAGCGGCGGCGCGGTTCCGGCCATCCAGCTCGCCCATGCCGGCCGCAAGGCCAGCACCTCCGCCCCCTATCACGGCGGCAAGCCCATCCCGCTGAGCGAACCGCAGGGCTGGCAGCCCGTCGGCCCCAGCGCGATTGCCTTCGGTGACGGCTACACCGTGCCCACCGAACTGACGCCCGCCGGCATCGCCGAAATCGTCGGCCAGTTCGCCGCCGCCGCCGCCCGCGCGCGGCGCGCCGGTTTCAAGATCATCGAGTTGCACGGCGCCCACGGCTATCTCGGCCACTCCTTCCTCTCGCCGATCTCCAACCGCCGCACCGACGCCTACGGCAACGACCTTACGGGCCGCTCGCGCTTCCTCTTCGAGATGATCGAGGCCGTGCGCGGCGAATGGCCGGATGACCTGCCGCTCTTCGTCCGCCTCTCCTCGGTCGACTGGATGGAGGGCGGCATCCAGCTTGCCGATACCGTGGAACTCGCCCGCCGCCTCAAGGCGACCGGCAAGGTCGATCTCATCGACTGCTCCTCCGGCGGCGCCGCCGCGGTGGGGCCGAAAATCCCCTCCCTCCACCCCGGCTACCAGGTCCCCTTCGCCGAGGCGGTGAAGCACCAGGCCGGCCTCGCCAGCGGCGCCGTCGGCCTCATCACCGCGCCCGAGCACGCCGCCGAGATCATCGCCAATAACCGCGCCGATATCGTGCTGATCGGCCGCGCCATGCTGGCCGACCCCGCCTGGGCCCTGCGCGCCGCCAAGCATCTCGGCGCCCCGGTCGACCTGATGCCGCAATACCAGCGCGCCACCATCACCTGAGGCCCATGCGCACCCTCGTCTTCTGCACCGCCTACGCGGCCAACCAGGAGGTTTGGGAACGCCGCTACCGGCGCTGGCTGGATGCCATCCTCGCCAGTGACCTCGCCGCCGACCAGATCCTCCTGGTCGACGACGGCTCCCCCGTGCTGCCGGACTGGGACGACGTCACCATCGTCGACCAGGCCGGCCCGCATGAGGGCCGGGTCATTCTACACCACTTCCCCGACCGGCTCGGCCGCCGTTCCGTGCTCGATTTCCCCGGCTGGTACCGCTCCTTCTGCCACGCCGCGCGCCACGCCGAGGCTGGCGGGTTCGACAAGATCGTGCATATCGAGAGCGACACCTTCCTGATCACCCCGCGCCTGCGCGCTTACGTGAACGGTCTCACTGACGGCTGGACGGCGCTGTGGTGCCCCTCCCACGAATTCGCCGAAACCGCCGTGCAGATCATGGCCGGCAGCGCCGCCATTGCCTTCCTCGATCTAAGCCGGCAGCCCTACGAAACCTTCGCTGGCCGCGAATTCGAGATCCAGCTGCCCTTCACCCATGTCGAACGCGGCTTCATCGGCGATCGCTACGGCGAATACGATGCCCCGGTGCCGCGCGATGCCGACTACGCGGTGCAGGCCGTCGAAACGCTCGACGACGACTATTTCTGGTTCGTCCCGCCCCTGCCCGCGCCCGACGTGCCGCCCCGCCGCCCCGCCCCGCCCAACGCCGAACGCTACCTCGACCTACTCGAACGCAGCCTCACCGGCGCGCTGTGGCAAGACCCCAACTGCACCCCCGGCATCCCCGAAACCTACAACCCCCAACTGCGCGCCGGAGGCTATGACTGGCCGGCCACCGCGCCGACCATGATGGGCAGCGCCCGCCTCGCCAACCTCCGCCGCCTCGCCGAGGCCGCACTGCACGAGTCCGTTCCCGGTGACTTCATCGAGGCCGGTCTCTGGCGCGGCGGCGGCGCCATCCTGCTCCGCGGCGTGCTTGCCGCCTATGGCGACACCACGCGAACCGTCTGGGCCGCCGACAGCTTCCGCGGCCCGCCCGCGCCCGACCCCGCCTACCCGCACGACACTGGCGACGGCCACCACACGCTGCCCATCCTCGCCGTCTGCCGCCGCGACGTCGAACGCAACGTCCGCCATTACGGGCTGCTCGACCCCCAGGTGAAATTCGTCGAAGGCTGGTTCGCCGATACCCTCCCGGCCCTCCCCGCCGAGCGCCTATCCGTCATCCGCCTCGACGGCATCCTCTACAGCTCCACCATTCAAGCTCTCGAGGCCCTCTACCCCCGCCTGAGCCCCGGCGGCTTCGTCACCATCAACGGCTATGCCTTCGCCGCCTGCGCTCGCGCGGTGGACGATTTCCGGAGCCGCCACGCCATCCGCGCGCCGCTCCACCGCATCGACTGGACCGGCCGCTGGTGGCGCAAGCCGCGCTGACGGGCGGTGAGACAGCCGAGATGCGCGCCGCCGACACGGCCAATGAGACCGCCGCAGGCGCCGCAGAGGACCTTACCCGTCAGCAGGTGCCTCGGCCGCCAATCGTTGGACAACCGCGCTGGCTTCGCGGTTCGGCAGGACTGCACCACGGACTCGGCGGCCAGGCGGTCCCGTACCGCCTTCCACGGCGCGCCCTCGATGATCCGAAAGTGAGGGAGGTCTACCTTCACCACCTCCGCCGCTGGGTTGCCGCGCCGCCTGTGCTGCCCCAGTCCGGATCGACGACACTACGTGACCTATCCCGCATCAAGCGGCCGAGGAGGCGCGAGCACAGATGGCGACGCGGTGGAGCATGGCCTGAACTCGAGCGAGTGGATCGAATCTAACGCTTGGTGCCGTCGCCGGACGGCTGCGATGATTTTGTCGGGGCCCCTTGTCCAACGGAGGGGTTTCGGGTTTTCGTTTACCTCGGCAAAGAATCGTTTGATGGGCGCCTGGAATGCGACGAGGGATTTCAACACGCTCGGCTTCAATCGGCGCCTGGTCAATTCGGCGAAGAATCCCTCGACGGCATTGATCCACGATGTGGATGAAGGCGGCGATCCGCCGAGTGATCGGTGCGGCCTGGCAAAGGTACCGCGTGGGGCTGTTGAAAAAATCCTCCGGTTCTGATTCGCTTCCACCGGCAATGTTTCGTTGCGGTGCGCGATACTGGGAAGCAGACCGCGCGGGCAGTCGGAGCTTCTGATCGCAGGCTCGCTTCGAGCGGATGTACGAGACTGCGACGCTGCTGACGGCACAGGTCGACCCGGCTTAGACCCCGAGGTGGCATTGCGGCTCAAGCTGGCCGGTTTGCTGATCGGGATCGTCCATGGCGCCTGATGCGCGAGGCTCAGGTCAACATCACGATCCGGCGAGGTCTGCAGAACATGCCTGTCCAGGCTTTTTTGACGGCCATGGCCGTCAATCTCAAACGTCTCGCCGCGGCGGGCCCACGAGAAACGCGGTGCTGAAGGAGCACGCCAACCTCACTGCCGTGCACACCGGTGGCGGGCCACGTCAACCTCGCCCGAGTTATGAACGGCCCCTATTCGAATCTGATCGAGAGGCACAAAACGACGCCGCTTGAGATCGGGCGTGCCCTTAGAGCGTTATCGGTTGAAGTTGACTCGTATGTGACTTGCGTGACGACGGGGCGGTCTGATTCAA
>CAIPLM010000022.1 GCA_903865895.1 uncultured Rhodospirillales bacterium
CCCATCGCGGCACCGATCAACCCGCCGCCACCTTCCGCGCCATCGATGCCGCACTTGCCGCCACCACCGGGCATATCCTGTTCACCATCCTGATCCACCACCCCATGCTCAGGCAGTCCGAGCGGTTCTACACCAACATGCCGGACGCCTACCCGGTCGGCGGGCGCAAGCCGGTGACCGATACGGCCTGGATGCAATCCGTGGTGCAGCGCGGTGACCCCTGGATCTGCCGCACACGGGAGGACGTGGCCGAGGCGTTTTTCGATCATGAGCTGATCTGGTCGCTCGGCTGCGAAAGCTGCCTCAACATGCCGGTGCGCTGGAACGGCCAGACCCTCGGCACGCTCAACCTTCTCCACCGCGCCGGCTGGTACAGCGAATCCGACCTCGCAACCGTGCGCCTGTTCGGCCATCTCGCCCTGCCGGCGATGGCGCTGATCAGCCGGACCTGACGGGCGAGGCTTGTTCTGCGGGCGCGGCAGGTGCCCGCCCCTCGCCTTGCCGCAGTGCAGCGCCGCCGATAACTTCGCAGCATGTCCGCAAGCACGCTCCCGTCCGATCTCGTCTTCCCGCAACCGGTTCCGCCGTTGCCCGGGGAGTTCCGCGAGATCGCGCCGGGGATCCTGTGGCTGCGGCTCGCGCTGCCCTTCGCGCTCGATCACGTGAACATCTACCTCATCGATGACGGCGATGGCTGGGCGGTGCTGGATACCGGCATCGCCGATCTGCGCACCCGCACGGTGTGGCAGGCGCTACTGGCCGGCGGGCTCGGCGGGCGCAAGCTCACACGGCTGATCCTCACCCATTACCACCCCGACCATCTCGGCCTCGCCGGCTGGATGACGGGCGATCTCGGGCTTGAGCTATGGATGACGGAGGTGGAATACACCGCCGGGCGCAACGCGCATCGCCTGCTCGACGAGGAAGGCCGCGCGGTGCATCGCCGCTTCTTCGAAACGCACGGGATGAACGAGGAGACCATCAAGGGTGCGATGGGCCGCGGCACCGGCTACATGAAGATGACCACCGGCCTGCCCGACCGCTACACCCCGCTGGTCGCCGGGGAGACCATCCGCATCGGCGGGCGCGATTTCGAGATCCACACCGGCGGCGGCCACGCACCCAACCAGGCGATGCTGCTGTGCCGCGCCGAGCGGCTGTTTCTCGCCGCCGACCAGGTGCTGGCGCGCATTTCGCCCAATGTCAGCGTGTGGCCGACCGAGCCGAATTCCGATCCGCTCGCCAATTATCTCCGCTCGCTCGGCGAGTTGCGCGCGCGCATCCCGGACGACGTGTTCGCGATGCCCGCCCATAACCTGCCGTTCTATGGGCTGCACACCCGCATCGACGCGCTGCGCACCCATCACGAGCACCGCTGCAACGACATCATCGCCGCCTGCTCCCGGCCGCTGACCACGTCGGAAGTCCTGCCGGTGCTGTTCCCCCGCCTGCTCGACGCCCATCAGGTCGGCTTCGCCTTCGGCGAGGTGCTCGCCCACATCAACTACCTCGCCAACCGCGGAGCGCTGGCGCCGCAGGTGGACAAGGCGGGCGTGATCCGCTTCGAGCGGACCTGAACCCCCTGCCCCTTCCGGGGCAAGGGGGCGGCCGGTTCAGACCGCGCCGTACTGCTTGAACCAGGCGAGCAGGCGCTTCACGCCATCCGCGGCGTCATCCGCGCGGTAGGACGGGCGATAGTCGGCGTGGAAACCGTGCGGCGCCTCGGGGTAGATGACGATCTCGACCGTCTTGCCGGCCGCCTTGGCCTTGGCGGCCGCCGCCTGCACATCCTCCACCTTGATGCCGCCATCCTTGCCGCCGTAAAGGCCGAGCAGCGGGCATTTCAGATCAGCCGCGACGTCGGCCGCGGTCTTGGGCTGGATCTCCGACACACCGCCGCCGACCGGGCCATACCAGGCCACCGCGGCCTTGAGGTTGGGGTTATGCGCGGCGTAGAGCCACGTCGTCCGGCCACCCCGGCAGAAGCCGGTGACGCCGAGGCGAGTGGCGGAGCCGCCATGGGCGGCGGCATAGGCGACGGAGGCGTCGAGGTCCTTCATCAACGTCGCATCCGGCGCTTTGGAGATCACCTGGCTGATGATCTGCTGCACGTCCGTCATCTTGGAGAGGTCACCGAGGCGGGCATAGACCTCGGGCGCGATGGCGGCATAGCCGGCCTTGGCGAAGCGGCGGCAGGTGTCCTTGATATACTCGTGAACCCCGAAAATTTCCTCGTTCACAATGACGGTCGGGAACGGCCCGGCGCCGAGGGGCTTGGCGAAGTAGCCGGGGAGCTCGGTATCACCGACGGGGATCTTGACCTCCATCGCCTCGATGCCCGTCGTATCGGTCTTGATCACCTGCGCCTCGACGCGGGTGGTGGCGAGCGTGAGGCCGCTGATGAGGCCGCTCATCATCATGCCGCGACGGGCGAGCGGGTACGTGGCGAGGCCGGACAGGCCGTAAAGGTCGTTCATGGTGAGGTCCCCCGAGGATGGATGGTGCAGAGATGTGGTGGTGAGTGACGTTCGGCAAGCCTCGGCTATTCCGCGGCGTGCGAGGGGTTGCAATTGCGAATAATTCGCATTATCGAAAGCTACCCCACCGGAGATCACCCATGCGCGCCGCCCTCGCCGCTCTCGCCTTCGCAACCCTCTCCCTGCCCGCATCGGCCGCGTTGCGGGTGCAGTCGCCTATCGTCGAGGAAGGAGAGGTCGAGGTCGAAACCGCATTCAACGCCACCGCCGATCACCGCCCGCAAAAGACCGGGGCCTATACCGCCAACGTCGCCCTCTCCTTCAGCCCGACGCATTTCTGGAAGATCGAGCTGGAGGGCCAATGGAAGCGCGATCCGCAGAACCCCTGGCAGTTCGACTCCACATCCTTCGAGAACACCTTCCAGTTGACCGAGCAGGGCAAATACGCCGCCGATCTGGGTTTCTTCCTGGAATACGAGTCAGTGGCCCAGCGTGGCGACCACAGCAGCGTCACCTTCGGGCCGCTGATCCAGAAGGAGTTCGGCGCCAACCTCACCACGTTGAACCTGCTGTTCACCCACGAGCTCGGCAACCGCTCCGCCCCCGGCCTCAACTTCGAGGCGCGGCTGCAAAGCGTGTGGCCGGTGAATGACGCGATTTCCGCGGGCATCGAGGCGTATTGGCAACCAGGCCGCCTCGGCGCCTTCCCGCTCGCCTCCGCCCAGGGCCTGCGCTCCGGCCCCGTGCTGGTGGGCGATCTCCGACTGCCGGCGCTGGGCAAGCTGAAATACGAGCTCGGCTACCTCTTCGGCATCACCGGCAGCACGCCGCAGGGCACGCTGCGCGGGGTGCTGGAATACGAGTTCCGCTTCTAACGGAGCGCCAGCACCCGCTTCGGCGCCAGCAGGAACGGCGGCAGATAGGCCGGGATGTTGCTGAACGGCAGCACTTCCGGCCGCAGCGCGATCCCCAGCACATCCGCCATGAACGCCCGCCGCGCCTCGATCCGCCCCCAGGCCTCCGGATACTTCGCCGCAAACTCCGCCCGCAGCGCCGCGTCGGCCAGCGCGATGCCGTCCTCGATATTGGTGGTGAACCACGGCGAATGGGTCGCCGGGATCACATCCACCTGGATCGCCATGCCCGAGCGCAGCGCGATGGTGCTGCCGGGGAAAATTGGCGAGTGCATCCATTCATCGATATGAATGAGATGCCCGGGATTGAGGCCCACGCCGAAGAACGGGTCTCCGAGATGGCGGTGGATGATCTCATAGAGCGCCCCGCCAGTGGTGCCGATGCCGACCGCGCCGTACCACTCGAATACCGCGGCGAAGTAGGGGGCGGCCAGCTTCTCCACATAATCCCCGATCCCCGCCGGCAATTCCCCGGCATCCGCCACCACGAAGCCGGCACGGGCATTCAACGCCCCCTGAATGCCGCAGGCCATGGTGAACGGGTCGCCGCGTTCAATGATCCGCGCCGAGGGGCTCGGCAGACCGCGCGAGGCACGCGGGCCGGCGGAGAGCATGGTGTGGCAGGCGAGCGGCAGGCCCGGCACCGCCATCAGCCGCGCCGCCTCCAGCTCGCTCATCCCCGGCCGCAGCCCGAACATCACATTGCGCAGCGCCTGCGACGAATAGGTGGCGGCAAATTCGAAGGCGGCGAGCTGATCCACCTCGTTGATCGCCCGCAGCCCATCCTCTGGATTCTGGAACATCGCGGTGGCATTGCGCACCGGCCCAATGGCCCGCAGGGCGCGGGACACAAACTCCGGCAGATCGAGCCAGTCATCCGTGGCGCCGGGATCGGACGGCTCAAAAATCTTCCACCCCACCGCCCCAATCCGCATCCCCGCACTCAGCCCGGCCTCCGCAATCAGCACCGGCAGCGGCAATTGCCGATCGCGCGGCTGGCCCGGCAGCGAGAAGGTCTGGCACAGTACACGGTCGAAATCCCCCGCCGCCAACTCCGCGTAGGACCACCCCTCATTGCCCAGAAACAGCGTCGGCCGCCGGCCCGGCACGATCACCAGCAGCGTCTCCTCGAAGCGCGGATCATACCCGGTGAGGTAGGCGACATTGGCGGCATGCTCGCGATCGCCATAGACGGCCAGCGCATCGAAACCCGCCGCCACCGCCCGCCGCAGCGCCTCGGCGACACGTGCCTTGTAGGTGGCGCCAGGAATCGCCGGCTGCACCGTGGGCTCGCCGAATGCGGGAAGCTCAACCTCAATCAGAGCGGGACTAGGCATGATGATCCTCTTCGGTGGCGCGCAAGGCGGCGACGGTGATGACGAGGAGTAGCAGCCCCGCCGCCCCCAGCGCCATGGGGAGACTGGTCGCTTCCGCCGCCAATCCGATCAACGCCGGCCCGGCGAGCAGCCCGACATACCCCGGCGCCGCCGCCGCCGCGATCGCCTGCCCTGGATCGGCCCCCCGAATCCGCGCGGCAGCGCTGAACAGGGCCGGCACGATATTGGCCTCCCCAATCCCGATCAGCGCACAGCCCACCAACGCCGCGGGAATCCCCGGCAAAACCGTCATCACCAGAAACCCCACCGCCGCAATCCCCGCCCCCCAGCGCAGCACCACCACCGGCGCGAGCCGCCGCAGCACCGCATCCCCCGTCAGCCGCCCCACCGTCATCGCCACCGCGAACGCCGCATAGGCGAGCCCGGCCGTGGCCGCATCGGCGCCGCGATGGAACCGCAGCAGCACCGCCGTCCAGTCATGCACCGCCCCCTCGGCCATGAACCCGATGAAACACAACGCCCCGATCAACGCGAGCCGCCCCCGCGGCCAGGCGATCGCCGCCGGCGCCCCCGCCCGCGGCAACATCCACGGCGCCTGCGACACCAGGATCACCGCCCCGGCCGCCGCCAGCAGACACGCCCCCAGCACCGGCGTCGCCCCACACCACAGCGCGAAACTCATGGCCGACGCCCCACACAGCGCCCCCCCGCTGAACAGGCCATGAAACCCCGACATCATCGCCCGTCCGGCCTGCCGCTCCACCACCACGGCCTGCGCATTCATCGCCACATCGATCGCCGCCGTGCTCGCCCCGAACAGAAACAGCGCCACCGCCGTCAACCCCACCCCCGGCAGCACCGTCAACGCCGGCAGCGTGGCGCAGAACACCAACCCCATCGTCAGCATCACCCCCCGGCAGCCCAGATGCGCGGTGGCGATCCCCGCCAGCGGCGCGCTCACCAGCGAGCCCCCGCCGATCGCCAGCAGCATCAGCCCCAACTCCGCATCATCCAGGCTGAGCCGCAGCTTGAGCTCCGGCACCAGCGGCGCCCAGGCCGCCAGCACGATCCCGAGCATGAGGAACACCGCCCGCGTCGCCCGTATGGCTCCGACGGGCTTCACATCAATCTGCGCCAAACCGCTCACTTCCCTCGGGAGTCCGGCCGTCCCCATGCACCAAACCCACCCCAGCCGCAACGCGGGTTGACAGGTCCGCCACCTCGGACAAGCCTCCACCCATGGACCCGAAATTCCGCATCGCCGACATCCGCGCCTATTCCGTCGCCGCCTCCGACACCGGTGGCGACTACCACCGCCGCTCATCCGGCCACTGGATCACCGACACGCTGATCGCCAACCCGATGTCCCACTACCCGGAATACCGGGCGTCGCGCACCTCCTGGGGCATCGGCACGCTGGGCGGCGTGGTGGTCGAAATCGAGGCCGCCGACGGCACCATCGGCGTCGCCACCGGGCTCGGCGGCATCCCCTGCTGCTACCTCATCGAGAAGCACTTCTCCCGCTTCCTCCGCGGCGCCGACGCGCGGCACACCAACCGCATCTGGGACCAGATGCACCGCGCCTCCCTCTTCTACGGCCGCCGCGGCCTCACCATCACCGCCATCAGCGTGGTCGATCTCGCACTGTGGGACCTGCTGGGCCAGCTCCGCCAGGAGCCCGTCCACGCCATGATCGGCGGCGCCGTGCGCGAGACCATCCCGCTCTACTCCACCGGCCCCAAGGCCGCCGCCACCAAATCGCTGGGCTTCTGGGGCGCCAAGGTGCCGCTCCCCGAAGGCCCCGCCGACGGTCCTGCCGGCATGCGCCGCAACGTCGAATTCCTGCGCGCCTGCCGCACCGAGGTCGGGCCGGACTACCCGCTGATGATCGACTGCTACATGTCGCTCACCGTCCCCTACACCATCGAACTCGCCAACGCCGTGCGCGACATCCCGATCCACTGGATCGAGGAAGCGCTGAGCCCGGACGACATCGAAGGCCACCGCCGGGTCAAAGAAGCCTGCCCCTGGATGCGCTTCACCACCGGCGAGCACGAATACACCCGCTACGGCTTCCGCCCGCTCATCGAGGCGCGCTGCGTCGATATCATCCAGCCCGATGTGATGTGGGCCGGCGGCCTCACCGAACTGATGCGCATCGGCGCCATGGCGTCCGCCTATGACATCCCCATCGTGCCCCACGGCAGCGGCGCCTATTCCTACCACTACGTCGTCACCCAGCCGCACACGCATTTCTGCGAATACGTCAACATGAGCGCCACCGGCGACCAGTTGATCCCCCTCTTCGGCGACATGTTCACTGGCGACCCGCTGCCCGTCGATGGCGTCGTCACCATCACCGACGCCCCGGGCTTCGGCCTCACCCTCAACCGCGCCGCCGTCCAACTCGAAAGGCCCTTCACGCCATGACCGACACCTCGCTTGCCGGCAAAGTCACCCTGGTGATCGGCGCCTCCGTCGGCCTTGGCGCCGCCATCGCCGAAGCGCTCGCCGCCCGCGGCGCCGCCGTGGCGCTCGCCGCCCGCCGGCGCGATGCCGTCGATGCGCTGGCCGCCAAAATCAACGCTGGCGGCGGCCAGGCGATCGGCCTCACCTGCGACGTGTCGGACCGCGCCGCCGTCCAGGCCGCCGTCGCCGCCATCCTCGCCCGCTTCGGCCGCATCGACCACCTCATCAACAACGCCGGCGTCATCGAGCCGATCGGCCGCTTCCTCGATACCGATCCCGCCGAATGGGCCCGCCTGATCGACATCAACCTCACCGGCGCCATGTACGCCTGCCACGCCGCCCTGCCCCATGTGCTGGCGCAGAAAGGCGTCATCGTGAACATCTCCTCGGGCGCCGGCCACCGCCCACTCGAGGGCTGGAGCGCCTATTGCACCTCCAAGGCCGGCCTGGTGATGCTGACCCGTGCCCTCGCCCTCGAATATGGCGAGCAGGGCCTGCGCATCTACGGCTTCGCGCCCGGCACGGTACTCACCGACATGCAGCGCAAAATCCGCGCGACCGGCATCAACCCGGTCAGCCAACTCCCCATCGAAGCCCTGCAACCCGCCGAAAAACCCGCCGGCATCGTCGCCTGGCTCTGCACTGATGACGCCGCCGACATTCCCAGCGGTGAAAACGACATCCGCAACGAGGAACTCCGCCGCCGCGCCGGCGTCGAGGTGATCTTCCCCACCTAAACCGCGCGCCGCTGACACAGAAGCCGCCCTTACCCGCGCATCGCGCTCAGGCCATGCCGGTTGTCCACCCCTGATTGCCCGCACGCCGCCCAGGCGGCCTCCGCCCGAACGCGGAGAGCCAAGTCTGCGCCTCAAACCACTCACCGCCTTACTGTCTCTGTGGTGAACCTTCCTGCCAATCCCGTGACACGCGCACCCCACAACGGAGAGAAACCCGGTCATTGCGAGGCGCCGCCGAAGCAATCCAGAGTTCCCGCGCGATAGTGCGAAACGGCCCCATGGATTGCTTCGGCGGCGCCTCGCAATTGTCTCTTGAGAATGGGGTAATTTGTTGTTGCGTCCCGTGAGGGGGGTGCCGTGATCCGGGTGGCCACCC
>CAIPLM010000023.1 GCA_903865895.1 uncultured Rhodospirillales bacterium
CGAGGTTGGCGCAATGCAGCGCGTTGAACAGGTTCATCGCGTGGCTCACCATCACGCCTTTCGGCAGCCCGGTGGTGCCGGAGGTGTAGAGCAGCGTGCAGATATCGGTGAGCGTCTGGCGGGCATAATCTGCCGGGGCCGCGCCGCTTGTCGCGAGCCGCTCGAAGTCACTCTCCGGGCCGGTCGCCAGCAGTTGCGCCACGCCGCCGGCGGCCTGCAGCAGGGCGGCGCGGTCGGCGTGGGCCGCGTCATGCACCATGAGCGCCGGGGCGCAATTGGCCAGGATGGCGGAAAATTCGGCATCGGCGAGGCGGATGTTGAGCGGCACGAAAATCGCGCCGAGGCGGAAACAGGCGAATTGCAGTTCGAACACATCGGTGCAGGCCAGTGACAGCGAGGCCACCCGATCGCCCACGCCGATGCCGAATTCGGTGGCGAGACCGGCGGCAATGCCGTCGATGCGGGCGTGGAATTCACCGTAGGTGAAGCGCCGCCCGGTCGCGAGATCAACCGCCGCCGGGGCATCCGGCCGGCGCAGGGCATGGTTGGCAATCCAGTCAAAATGCTCAATGGCGCCGTCGGACATGGTACTCCCTCCCGTCTCGATCTTGGTTTTATTTGATCGTTTCGAACGATGGACATACGGCGGCCTTGGCGTCAATCGCACGGCGCGCGGGAGGTGGTGAGCCGCGCCCGCCCCACGGGAGCCTTGCGCGGTGGCGGGTGGGCGGACACACTCATGGCCTGCACAGCATAGAGGCAAACATGATGCTCCGCACGACACTGGCAGCAGCGCTGCTGCTGACCGCGACGCCGGCCTTCGCCGGGCGCGATCTCTTCGTGGTCGATACCGTCGGCTCGCCCGCCTCGCTCGATCCGCATGTCCAGTGGGATCCGGACAGCTATTTCGTCTACCGCAACGTGTTCGACAACATCGTCACCCGCGACCAGAGCGGCAAGATCGTGCCGCAGATCGCGACGTCCTGGACCTATTCGTCGGATACCCAGGTGACGCTGAAGCTGCGCACCGACATCACCTTCCATGACGGCAGCAAGCTGACGCCGGAGGATGTGGTATTCTCGATCAAGCGGGTGATCGACCCCGCGTTCAAATCGCCCCAGCTGAGCCAGGTGGACAGCATCATCGCGGCCGAGGTGACCGGGCCGGATACGGTGAAGCTGACGACGAAGCAGGCCTATCCGGTGCTGATGGCGCAGCTGACCAAGATGTCGATCGCGCCCAAGGCGATTGTGGAGAAGCTGGGCAATGAGGGGTTCAACGCGGCCCCGGTGGGCAGCGGGCCGTATAAGCTCACCAGCTTCACCCGCGGGGTGCGCACGGAGCTTGCCGCCAACCCCGGCTATTGGCGCGGCGCGGCGCCCTTCCCGAAGGTGGAATTCCGGCCGGTGCCCGACGGCGCGACGCGGCTGGCCAATTTGCGCTCCGGCCGCTCCGACATCACCCGTATTCTGCTGACCGATGACGCCGAGGCGCTGAAGGGCGATGCGCAGTTGCGCGTGCTGTGGACGCCGGTGGAGCGCGTGGCGCTGGTGGCGCTCAATGCGCTGACCGGGCCGATGAAGGACCGGCGGGTGCGCGAGGCGGTGGCCTACGCGATCGACCGGGACCTCATCGTCGAGGCGTTGCTGAAGGGCTATGGCAAGTCGGTCGATCAGATGATGCCGGCTTCCAATTTCGGCTACATTGATGGGTTGCCGGGCTTCAAGTATGACCCGGCCAAGGCGCGGGCGCTGCTGAAGGAGGCCGGCGTGGCGCCGGGCACCAAGATCACCTTCCCGACCGCGCCAAGTTTCGACCAGCGGGTGGTGCAGGCGATCCATCAAATGCTCGGCGATGTCGGGCTCGATGCGCAGATCCAGATGGTGGATATCGGCACTTATCTGAGGCTGCGCCAGGGCCAGCCGGCCGAGGCGGGCGATGCGAGCTTCTTCCGCTGGTCCTGCGGCTGCCAGGATGCCGATGGCGTGCTGTTCCCGCTCTACCATTCCACAAGCCAGTGGTCGAAGGCGGCCATCCCGGCGCTCGATGCCGCCATCGTCGCCGGGCGCAACACGCTCGACGAGAAGGCGCGGCTGGCCGCCTATAAGACGGCGCTGACCATCATCCATGACGAAGTGCTGGGCGTGCCGCTCTACCAGGACGTGATGATGTTCGCCGCCCGCAAGGAGGTGAAGTGGCAGCCGACGCCGAACGAGGCGTTCTTCCTGATGGATATGAGCTGGGTGCCGTAAGGCGCCGCTTGGGAGATGGGAGTGGTGGGATGCGGAGCGTCCCACCCGGCGGGGCGGTTCGCGCATGCATTGGTGCGTCCGCTCAGTGCAGGCAGTGTTCGTTGATCTCCGGATGGGGCTATGGCGGCGGGACTGCCCTCCCCCAGCCCCTCCCGCAAACGCGGGAGGTTAGGTCAGATGAACTTGCCGCGCAGGAAGCCGAGGGCCGGCAGCGGCTTCCAGCCGCGCGGCAGGTCAGCCCGGCGCACCGGGGCAACCGTATAGTTGGGCACCGGCTGGCGGGCGGTGCGGATGAAGCCAGCGTAGGCAGCCACTTGCTGCTCCCGCCAGGCGCGATCGGCGATCGCGGCGTTGCGGTTGTTGAACACCTCGGCGACACGGGTGGTGCGCCCCAGTGAAGCGATCACGGCCCAAAGCGTGTCATCGGAGGGGGCGCGAGCGAGGCTGACGACCTGGCTCATGCCGTTCAGCGCGGCGGGGGGCAGGCATTGCACCTGCGTGGGGTGATGGAGCGGAAAATCACGCCGGGCCTCATGGATTGATGAGTGAGCGGAGCATGGCGGCGCGATGGGCGTCAAGTTTGTGTTGACTCGGCGGCGTGATTTAGTTTAACGATCAACCATCACCTTCATCGTTAAACCAAACGGAGCCAAGACATGGGTCGCAAAGGGTTTCTTCAGCTGCTGGGTGGCGGCGTGGTGCTGGCGGCGGGCTTGGGCGCGGCGGCCTGGAACGGGGCGGCGATGCCGGAGGCGGCGACCGCGGCGTGGCGTGATGCCGGGGGCGAGACGGATGCTCGCCGCTTCGTGCTCGCGCATGCGCTGCTGGCGCCCAATCCGCACAACATGCAGCCATGGATCGCCGATCTCGGCACCGAGGGGCAGATCGGGCTGCGGCTCGATACCGCAAGGCTGCTGCCGGCGACCGACCCGTTCGGCCGGCAGATCCTGATGGGGGCCGGGGCGTTCCTCGAACTCCTCGCCATGGCCGCCGCCGCGCGAGGCTACCGGGCGGAGATCGGACTGTTCCCCGATGGCGCCCCGGGCGAGCGGCTCGACGGCAAGCGCTTCGCCGTGGTGCGACTGGTGGCCGACGCGTCAGTCACCCGGGACCCGTTATTCGCCCATGTCTTCGGCCGGCGGACGGATCGGCGCGGCTACGATCTCGGCCGCGCTCTCACCCCGGAGGACGCCGCAGCGCTTGCCGCCGCTGCGGGCAGCGGCCTGCGCTTCGGCCTCGCCGGTGGGGCTGACCCCAAGGTCGAGGCGATCCGGGCGATCGCGCGGGAGGCGTGGCGGATCGAGCTCGCCACGGCGGCGACGATGATGGAATCGATGCGGGTGCTGCGGGTCGGCGGCGCCGAGATCAACCGCCACCGCGACGGCATCGCGATCACCGATCCGCTGCTGTTCGTCCTGGCGAAGCTCGGCCTGTTCGACCGCTCGGCGCCGCCGGCGATCGAATCGGCGGCGATGCGCAAGCAAATTGCGGATTTCGACGCCATCACCGCCGCGACGCCCGGCTATCTCTGGATCGTCAGCGAGGGCAACAGCCGGGCCCAGCAGATTGCCGCCGGCCGGACCTTCGTGCGGGTGGCGCTGGCGGGCCAGGGGCGCGGACTGGTGATGCACCCCAATGAGCAGTCGCTGCAGGAATACGCCGAGGTCGCCGCACCGTATCGCGCGATCCACGCGCTGATCGGCGGGGGCGGCACGGTGCAGATGCGGGCGCGCGTGGGTGCCCTGCCCGCCGGCACCGCGGCGGCGGGGCCAGCGCCACGGCGGGGCTTGCCGGCGCTGCTGGGGGCGGAAACACTCCCATCATGACCGACTCCGCCGATGCTATTGAATTCGCCGTTCTCAACGAGATCGGCATCATCGCCCAGCTCTCCTCAGCCGCGATCGAGGCGCGGCTGCCGGAGGGCATGCGCCTCGCCCATTTCCGGGTGCTGAACCATTTCGTGCGCCTTGGCGGCGAGCGCTCGATGGTGCGCCTCGCCGATGCCTTCCAGGTCACCAAGGGCGCGATGACCAACACCGTCGGGCGGCTGCTGGACCGCGGCTACGTGACGGTGCGGGCGGACCCCGGGGATGCGCGTTCCAAGCTGGTGTCCATCACGCCGGAAGGGGCCGCCGCGCGCGAGGCGGCGCTCGCCGCGATGGGGGCGGAACTCGCGCGGCTGCGCACGGCATTCGCCCGGGAGGCCTGGGGGGCCGCCCTGCCCTTCCTGCGCGAGCTTCGCACCTGGCTCGATAGCGATCGCGACACGCCACGCTGAGAGTGTCTTGCAGCGGCCGCCCGCCGGAGCGATATCGATCAGCGAATAGCAGGGGAAACGGACGATGAAACTGTCAGTGGCGGATATCACGGGCGTGCTCGGCATGGTGCCGACCCCCTCGACGCCGGATGCCGATCGCTGGCAGTGCGAGAACTCGGTCGATCTCGACGAGACCGCGCGGATGATCGCGCGGATCACCGAGGGCGGAGTGCGGATTTTCCTCACCAATGGCAGCCTCGGCGAAGGGGCGACGCTGACCGCGCGCGAACACCAGGATTTCACCGATTGCATCGTGCGCACGCTGGGCGGCAAGGGGCTGCTGTTCGCCGGCGTCACCACGCTCAACACGCGGGATACGATCGCGCGGGCGCGCAGCCTGGTGGCGCTCGGGGCGGATGGGCTGTTCCTCGGGCGGCCGATGTGGATGTCGATGGATGCCAAGGCGATCGTGCGGTACTACCAGGACCTCGCGGAGGCGCTGCCGGGGGTGCCCTTCATCGTCTATGACAACCAGTTCGCCTTCAAAGCGAAGATCACCACCGAGACCTATGCGGCGCTGAGCCGGAACCCCGCGATCATCGCCGCCAAGCATATCGGCGGCCCGGCGATCGGGGATGATTTGCGGGCGGTGGAGGGGCGGATGCGGATCCTGCCGCTCGACGTGCAGTGGTGCGCGCTGGCGAAATCCTTCCCCGAGGCGGCCACTGCGTGCTGGACCGGCAATGCCGCCGATGGCACCGAGCCGCTGATCGCGCTGGATGCGGCGATCCGGGCGCGGGATTGGGCGCGGGCCGAGGCGATCACCGCGCGCATGGCCTGGGCGCAGGCGCCGATGTTCCCGGGCGGCAAACTCGAGAACTTCGTGGACTACAACATCCCGCTCGCCCATGCGCGCATCCAGGGCTCCGGGCTCGTGAAGTCCGGCCCGCCGCGGCCGCCCTATACCGAGGCGCCGGAGGAATTCATGGAGGGTGGCCGGGAGACTGGGCGCCGCTGGGCCAGTCTGCGGCCGGAATTCGGCGGTTAGGGTGTGGCCGCGCCCTCGCGGCGAAGCTCGGCCAGGCGGTAGGGGCGCAGCCCGGCGGGGAGGGCCAGGACGGCCTCGGCCATGGCGCGGCTGGTGGCTTCCGGCCAGCGGCGTTCCAGCGCCTGACGGGCCGGGCCGATGGTGAATTGCGGCGGGGTTGGCCGGGGTACTGCGCGCAGGGCGGCGGTCGCCGCCATATCCACGGTCTTGCCGTTGATGACCACGCCGTAGCCGGCCCGTGCCGCCTCGGTGGTCAGCAGCCCGTCCAGCACCTCGGCCAGCACCAGGGCCGGATCGCGGGCAAAGGGGTCACCGAAACCGCCGCCGGAGGGGGTGATCATCAGCAGCGTGTCGCCATGGGCGAGTTCGAGCACGTCGATCTTGCCGATGTTGCGCTCGGATTGGGCGCCGGGGTTGAGCACCGTGCTGCCGGCGCTGCCGCTGGCGCCGCCGTTGAGGCCGAAGGGTTGGAAGCGGAACCGGTCAAGCCCGCGGACGGTGATGGTGGTGGAGAGGCCGCGGTTCTCCAGTTCGATCCGCATGGAATGCCCGCCGCGATGCAGGCCCGGCGCGGCGCGGCCGGGCTCGTAGGAGAAGCGGCGCAGCACGAGGCTGGTTTCGGATTCCACCACTTCGGCCGGGGCGGAGCGGAGGAAGGCGACGGGCTGGTCAATCCCGTCCAGCCCATCGGCGTCCCGCCTGCCGCCGGAGCCGCCGATGAAGGGCTCGACGACGGAGACGTGCCGCCGCCCGGTGCGGCCATCGACGCCGGAGGCCGCGATGATGCCGGCCTGGCCCGCGCCGCAGGCGGCGATGCCGCCGGGGTAGGCCTGGTTGAGGCAGCCGAGGATCGCGTCATAGCAGCGCATCACCGCGACCCAGCGATTGCCCATGGCGGCGGGGAATTCGGCGTTCATCAGGGTGCCGATGGGCGCGTGGGTGCGGATGGGGCGGATGATGCCACCGTTGACGGGGGTGGTGGGCTCGATGGTCTGGATGAAGTTGATGACGGGCATGCAGAGGAAGGGATGCGCCCGCTTGCCGGTGACGAAGTTCATGGCGAGGCGGACGACGGGATCGCTGCCGGTGAAATCGAGGGCGACGCTGCCGCCCTCCTCCACGGTCATGCAGGCGTGGATGAAGACGTGGCCGTCGCCGCGGTAGTCCTCGAGGTAGTCGGAGAAGCGGTATTGGCCGGGGGTGAGCTGGCGCAGGGCTTCGCGGGCCTTGAGTTCGCCGAGGGCAAGGACGTCGGCGACGGATTCGAGGACCTCGGGGGTGCCGTAGCGGGCGCAGAGCTCGTTCATGCGCTGATCGAGCAAGGCGAGCCCGGCCATCATCGCCTGCAGGTCGCCCCAGATGAGGTCGGGGATGCGGGAGTTGTCGGCGAAGAAGTTCCACATCGCGGTGTTGAGTTCGCCGGCGCGGTAGAGCAGGCCGGGGCGGATGCGGACGCCTTCCTGGAACACCTCGTAGCTCGTCGGCGCGATGGAGCCGGGGACCGCGCCGCCGATGTCGGAGGCGTGGATGAAGGCCCAGGCGAAGGCGACGATCGCGCCGTCGCGGAACACCGGGCGCAGCAGATGGATGTCCATCGTGTGGGTGCAGAGGGCGTCACCGGAGAAGGGGTCATTGGTGAGGATGATGTCGCCGGGGACCAGGGTTTCGATGCCGATCTCGTCCACCACGCCGCGGACGTTCTGGCAGACCGAGGAGGTGACGCCGGATTTCATGGGGTAGGCGAAGAACTCGCCGGCGACGCTCGCCATGGCAACCTGGTAGTCCTGCGTCTGCTTGACGAAGGTGGTGTAGGCGGTGCGGTAGGCGACGTTGCTGGCCTCCTCGGCGATGGCGGCGAAGCGGTTGCGCATGATCTCGGTGCGGACGGGGTCCATGCTCAGCTGCGCTCCAGGATGAGGTCACCGAAAGTGCCGATGGTGGCGGTGAAGCCGGGCGGGACCACGACGGTGGCGGTCTCCTGCGCCACCAGCAGCGGGCCGGGGGCGGACCAGAAGGGGGGAAGGCTTGCCCAGTCGTGCAGGCCGACGTCGCGCTCGGCGCCATCGAAGCGGGCGCGGACGGGGCGGGGCGGGGCGGCTTCGGTGCCGGGCGGCAGGGCGACGGCGCCGGGGCGGGGGAGTGCGCCCTCGATGCGCAGGCGGAGTGCGATGATTTCGATGGCTTGGCCCGGATGGGCGTGGCCGTAGAGCCGCTCGTGCTCGGCATGGAAGGCGGCGGCGATGGCGGCGAGATCGCCGGCGGCGGCGGCTTCGGGGGTGATCCGCGCCGCGACGTCGAAGGATTGGCCGGCATAGCGCACGTCGGCGGCGTAGTCGTAGCCGGGGATGGCGGCGCTGGCCTGGGCAGTGAGCCAGGATTCGGCCTCGGCGCGTAGCTCGGCGAAGGTGGATGCCACGTCGGCGGCGGCGAGGGTGCGGCCGTGCACGGTGCGGATCACGTCGTAGCGGAGGTCGGAGACCAGGCAGCCATAGCCGCAGAATACCGAGGCGAGGCGGGGCACGACGACGCGGCCGATGCCGATTTCGGCGGCCAGCAGCGGGCCGTGGATGGCGCCGGCACCGCCGAAAATCATCAGCGTCAGTTCGGCGGGCGCGACGCCGAGCCGGGCGATGAAGGGCAGCGCATTGGCCAGCATGTTGGCGGTGGCGACCGCGATGATCGCCTCGGCAGTGGCCTCGACGGTTCGGCCGATGGCGGCGGCCAGGGGGGCGACCACGGCCTCGGCAAGATCGCGGCGGAGGGTGAGCCCGCCGGCCAGCGGGATATCCTCGCGGAGGTAGCCACACAGCAGATAGGCGTCGGACACCGTCGGCTGGGTGCCGCCTTTGCCGTAGCAGGCGGGGCCGGGCCGGGCGCCGGCGGAGCGGGGGCCGACCTTCAGCACCGGCCCGTCGCGCCAGGCGATGGAGCCGCCGCCGGCGCCGATCGCCTCGATGGCGGTGACCGGCATCATCAGCGGGAAATCGCCGACGCGGCCATCGTGGGAGACCATGATGCCGCCGTCGCGGATGAGTGAGATGTCGGTGGAGGTGCCGCCCATGTCCATGGTCAGCAGATTGGCCTCGCCGAGCATGGCGCCGAGCGCCTGGGCGGCGGTGACGCCGGCGGCGGGGCCGGAGAGCAGGGTGTGGATGGGCATGCGCGTCGCCTCGGCCGCCGCCATCACCCCGCCGTTGGACTTGGTGACCAGCAGCCGCGCATTGGGCAGGCGATGGGCGAGCCAGGATTCGAGGGCGGCGAGGTAGCCGGAGAGTGCCCGGCGGGCATAGGCGTTGAGCAGGGCGGCGCTGGCGCGTTCGTATTCGGATTGCTGCGGCCACACCTCGTGAGACAGCACGACATCCACCGCGCCGAGCGCATCCCGGATGGCGGCCGCGGCGGCGGCCTCGTGGGCGGGGTTGCGGTAGGCGTGGAGGAAGCACACGGCAATCGCCGCCGCCCCTTGGGCGATCGCCGCTTGTGCCGCGGCGACAACTTCGGCCGTGTCGAGCGCCCGGTCGATGCTGCCATCGGCGAGAATGCGCTCGCCGATTTCGAACACCATGCGGCGCGGGATGATGGGCGGGGCGCGGCGGGCGAAGAGGTCGACCGGGCGATCCACCCTCAGCCGCGCGACGTCCAGCACATCGCGGAAGCCGGCGGTGACGAGCAGGGCAAGGGGCGGCCCGCTGCGCTCGATCACCGCGTTGGTGCTGACGGTGGTGCCGTGCACGATGAGCATCGGGTCATCGGCGGCGATGCGGCCCTCGGCCAGGAGCTTTTCGAGCCCGTTCTGCACGCCGGCGGCGAAATCCGGCGGGGTGGAGGGCACTTTCATGGCGTGGACGGCGGTATAGCCGGCCGCCTCGCCAGCCCAGACCGCGAAGTCGGTGAAGGTGCCGCCGATGTCAATGCCAATACGGATCAAGATGCCGGTATCCCCAGAAATCCGGCGACTAGTGCCGTGCGCGCAGGGTTGTCGATGTCCCGGGCGATGGCAATGCGGGAAATGGGGTCTCGGCGTTTTGGCCGTCGTGGAGGCCGGGCGGGAAGATAATTTAACGAGGAATAACGGAACAAAATTAGATTATACTGAAAATTATCTTGCAATCCGCAAGATGTTCTGCGAACATAAATGGAACTTAACCCCAGGACGAAAGGACCAGGATGTCGCCCCGCCCCCTCTTACCGCATCTGCTGCTGCGCATCCTGCGGCACTTGCTGCTGGTGCTCGATGCCGTGCTCGGCGCGCGGGCGGGGGAATTGCGCGTGCGGCTTGCGGCACTGCCGGCGGGGCATCGCAAGCGCGCGCGGCTGGAGGGGGAGATGCGGCGGCTCGCGCGGATGCGGGCCGTGCTGGCCGAGCCGGGGTTGCTCGACGATGCCGCATTCCGCGGCAAGGCGGCCGAGGTTGCGCGCGTGCGCAATGACGCCGGGCGGCGGGCGTTGGCACGACGGTTTCTGTACCCCACGCGGGTTCGCCGGCTGCGCGGCGCGCGGGCGCCGGCGGCGTGGAGCATGGCGGGGGGGCGATGTACATGCGGCATCGCCATCGCGTGATGGGTCGCCGGGCATGTGCCCGCGCGGCGGGGATGACGCGTGTACGGGTGGCGGCCTCGGCGTACGCCGAGGCAGCCTCGGCCCGTCAGGCCTTCGGCTTGGCGCTCTCCAGCACGAAGCGCACGCCGGCGCGCGCGAGCCCGCCGGAGACGCCGACCGGCGTGCCATCGGCGCGCCAGCAGGCCGCGCCGGTCAGATTGCCGTCATCGCCGAAGCCGATGCCGTTCATGCCGCCGGCTACAGTGGGGACCACCTGCACGTCATGCCCGCGTGCCGCCAGCGCATCGCGCACGGTCTCGGGGATGCCGCGCTCCACTTCCAGCGCCACGCCCTCGGTCCAGATGCGCGGCGCCTCCACCGCCTCCTGGAGCGACATGCCGTGATCGACGATGTTGAGGATGGCCTGCATCGCCGAGGGAAAGATCTTCTTGCCGCCGGGCAGGCCGAGGGCGAAGCGGATCTTGCCGTCCTTGATTCCCATCATGGGGGACATCGAGGTGGTGACCCGCTTGCCCGGTTCGATCGACAACGCGACGCCGGGGCGCGGATCGAAATTATGCATGTAGTTGTTGGGGATCATGCCGGTGCCCGGCACGATGTAGCGGGCGCCGAACAGGTTGTTGATGGTCTGGGTGCTGGCGACCACGTTGCCCATGGAATCGGCGGCGGTGAGGTGGGTGGTATTGGCCCCCTCGCCCGCCATCACGCCGGCGCCCCATTTCTGCGAGCGCGCCATGTCGATCTTGGCGCGCCGCTCTGCGGCGTAGGCGCGCGAGGTGATGCGCTCTACCGGCACTTTCAGGAAGTCAGGATCGCCCGTGCCGGCCGCGCGGTCAGCGAAGGCGATGCGCAGCACCTCGGCGACGAGGTGGCAGGTATCGGCGGTGCCGAAGCCGAGCGCCTTGAGATCGAACCCCTCGAGGATCGCCAGCATCTGCGCGATATGAATGCCCGAGGCGGCGGGCGGCGGCGGGCCGATGATCTCCCAGCCGCGATAATTGGTGCGGATGGGCTGGCGCAGGCGGGGCTCATAGCCGGTGAGATCGGCGAGGCTGACATAGCCGCCATTGGCCGCCATATGTGCGTCCACCGCCGCCCCCAGCGCGCCGCCATGGAGCGCGGAGGCGCCTTCCTGGGCGATCAGCCGCAGCGCATCGGCGTAATCCCCCTGCACCAGGCGCTCACCCGGCTTCAGCGCGATGCCGCCGGGCATGTAGCGGTCGGAAATCAGCTTATCGAGGGCGAAATCCGGGGCGGCGGTGGTGATGCAATCATGCAGGTAGGGCGTCACCCGGAAGCCGCGCGAAGCGTGGCGGATGGCGGGTTCCATCACGTCGGCGAGCGGCATGGAACCGAATGTCTCGAGGGCGAGGCACCAGGCCTTGAGCGAACCGGGGGTGGCGACCGAGGACGGGCCGAGCACGTTGGCGCGGTCGATCGTCTCGTAATTCTCGGGCGCCCCGTTGGGGACGGGGTTGTACATCGTCGCGTGGCCCTTGCCCGGCACGGCGCTCATGCCGTCGATCACCACATGGTTGCCGTCGGCGGTGCGGATATGGGCGGTGCCGCCGCCGATGAGGCCGATCATCATCGGCTCCACCACGGTCAGGGTGAACTGCATCGCCACCGCCGCGTCGATCGCGTTGCCGCCGGCGGCCAGCATTTCAGCGCCGGCCGCGGAGGCGAGCGGGTGGTTGGAGGTCGCCATGCCGCGGCTGCCGGTCGCCGGCTGCTTCTCGGTGGCGAAGTGGACGGAATTGCGGGCGATGCTGGTATCGTTCATGGCGGTTTCCTCTCGCGGGATGGCGGAGCCTGCCACGCCCCGCGCCATCCGGCCATATCCCGCATGACGAAGCAGTGGTGCGGCGCGCCACGGGCTGGTACGCTTCCCGCACGCGGCCGCAGAGCCGCCATAAGCGGGAGGACACGGATGCGCAGACGCGGATTTCTCGGCGCCACGGCGGCCACGCTCGCCGGGCGGGGCGCGCTCGCCCAGCCCGCCATCGGGGCCAAGGCGACCACGCTGATCCATGTGCCGCAGGCCAATCTCACCAGCCTCGACCCCGTCTGGACCACCGCGGTGGTCACCCGCAACTTCGCCCATATGGTGTTCGAGACGCTCTATGGGCGCGACGAGAACCTCAACCCGATGCCGCAGATGGTCGAGGGCCATCAGGTCAGCGACGGCGGCAAGCGCTGGACGATGCGGCTGCGCGACGGGCTGCTGTTCCATGACGGCAGCAAGGTGCTTGCCCGCGATTGCGTCGCCTCGCTCAAGCGCTGGATGGTGCGCGACCCGATCGGCCAGACCATCGCCGAACGCCTCGACGCGCTGGAGGCGCCGGATGACCGCACGTTGGTGTGGCGCCTGTCGAAACCGTTCGCCTCCCTGCCCTACGCGCTCGCCAAGACGCAGCCGAGCCCTGTGATCATGCCTGAGCGCCTCGCGCTCACCGATCCCTACAAGCAGATCCCCGAAGTGATCGGCAGCGGCCCGTTCCGCTTCGTCGCCGACGAATTCGTCACCGGCAGCCGGGCGGTGATGGCGCGGTTCGAGCGCTATTCGCCGCGGCCGGAGCCGGTGAGCTACGCCGCCGGCGGCTATCGCGTTCTGGTGGATCGCGTGGTGTGGCAGATCATCCCGGACCCGGCGACGGCGGCCAATGCACTGGCGTCGGGCGAGGTGGACTGGGTGGATGCCCCGCTGCCCGATCTGCTGCCGATGCTGCGCCGGCAGGCCGGGGTGACGGTGGGTGTGCTCGATAATTACGGCACCTTCGGCGCGCTGCGCCCCAACCATCTGCACGGCGCCACCGCCAACCCCGGCGTGCGCCGCGCCATGCTGGCGGCGATCGATCCGGTGGAGGTGATGACGGCCGTGATGGGGGAGGACCGCGAGCTCTACCGCGCCCCGGTCGGCTATTTCCTCCCCGGCACCCCCTCGGCCAATGAGGCGGGGATGGAGGCGGTGCGCAAGCGGCCGAACACGGAGGCGATCAAGGCAATGCTGAAGGCGGCGGGCTATGCCGGCGAGCGCGTGGTGCTGATGCACCCGACCGACCAGACCTTCTACAACGCGATGTCCCTTGTGGTGGCGCAATCGCTCCAGCGCGTCGGCATCAACCTCGATGACCAGGCGATGGATTGGGGCACCGTGGTGCAACGCCGCACCAGCAAGGAGCCGCTGGAGAAAGGCGGCTGGTCGCTGTTCCCCGCCGGTTACCCCGCCGCCGAATACCGCGACCCGCTCAACGCCACCAATATCCGCGGCAACGGCGCCGGGGCCTGGTTCGGCTGGCCGGAGGACAAGGCGATCGAGGCGATGCGCAGCACCTGGATGGACAGCACCGACGAGGCCGAACGCAAGCGGCTGGACGCCGACATCCAGCGACGCGCTTTCGAGACGGTGCCGTTCATTCCGCTTGGCCAATACATGCCGCCGGCGGCGTGGCGGAAAAGCCTCAGCGGATTGTTGAAGGGGCCGGTGCCGGTGTTCTGGAACGTGGCGAAGGGATGAATGCGATGCTTATCACAGGGAATTAACGTGACCCCGCCTTGCCACCACGGGGAAGCGATGCTGCATTGGTATCAATCGCATAGGGGAGCGAAGTGATGTTCGATATGACCGTGATGCAGGCGTTGTGGCCGCATGGGGACGCGAAGGTGCCGGGGGTGATGGAGGGCATCGTCGATGCTGCCGCCACCGTGTTTGCCAAGTACGGCATGGCATCGGATCGGGTGGTCGCCCACGCCATGGCACAGTTCAGCCACGAATGCGGGGCCGGCGGGGAGATGGAGGAGAACCTCAACTACTCCGCGCAGGGGTTGATCAATACGTGGCCGTCGCGGTTCGATGCCGCGAAGGCCGCGCAATTCGCCCGCCAGCCGCGGTTGATCGCCAATGAGGTTTACAATGGGCGCATGAAGAACCTGCCGGGCAGCGATGACGGCTGGAATTTCCGCGGGCGGGGCGCGAGCCAGGTGACGGGGCGGGAGGGCTACGAAAAGCTCGGCGCACGCGTGGGGATCGATCTCATTGCCAACCCCGATCTGGTGAACGACCCGGCGCATTTCCTGGAATGCGGCGTGGCGGATTTCGTCATCTGCGGTTGCCTGCCCTTCGCCGAGCAGGATGACGTCAAGGGCGTCACCTATCACCTCAACGGTGGCTATATCGGGCTCGACCAGCGGACCGCCTGGCTCGCCAAATGGAAGGCGGCCCTCGGGGGGCAGGCGCCGGAGGATCGCGGCACGGCCTGGCTGCAAAACGCGCTCAACCGGCTCGGCGAGGAGCCGCCGCTGGTGGCCGATGGCAGCTATGGGCCGATGACAGTGGCCGCGGTGAAGGCGTTTCAGGCCGCGCATGGGCTGGAAGCCGACGGTCGCTTCGGGCCCGCCACCCAGGCGGCGATCGAGGCGGCGCTGGCGGCGCTTTGATCAGGGCAGCGTCGCGAGCCGCTCCGCCAGCAGGGCGAAGAACCCGGCAGCGTCCACGGTCTCCAACACCTGGGCGTTGCGCGGGCCGGCCACCCGCTCCCAGCGATCGATCACCGTGCGCCCGCGCCCCGGGCCGGGGCCGAGATCCATCGCCGCGTGCACGGGACGGGTGGTGAAGAGATGCGGTGCCACCAGCCACATGATGGCGCAGGCATCGTGCTGCGGCGTGCCCCGGGCGCCCAGCCGCCGCGAGGGCGGCACGGAGGCCATGATCGCCTTGGCCGCCTGGAGGCAAGCACCGCCGCCGGAAAGCCCTGCCATCCAGGACGGCGTCGCCAGCGCCTGGGCCGTGGTTTCCAGCGTCGCCAGCGTCACCGGGCGGCCGCAGGCGAGGACAACCGCCAGCGCCTCCGGGTCATTCCAGGCATTGAACTCGGCATCCGGCGTCACGTTGCCCTCGGCCCAGGCGCCGGTCATCAGCACGATCTCGGCGATCCGGTCGAGCAGCGCCGGCTCGGTGGCGAGCGCGAGGCCGAGATTGGTCGCCGGGCCGACGCCGACCAGGGTGATTTCGCCGGGCGCGGCGGCGCGCAACATGTCGCGGATGGCATCGGCGGCGATGCCCGGCGCGGCCGGCTTGCCGTCGGGCAGCATCACACCGCCGACGCCGTTTTGCCCATGCACGCGAGGTTCGGGGATGAAACTGCCGAGCATCGGCCGATCCGCCCCGCCCACCACCGGCACATCCCGCCCGGTCAGCGAAACCAGGGCGCGAGCGTTGCGCAGCGTATGCTCGAGCCCGACATTGCCGCCCACCGCGGTGACCTTGCGCACATCAAGCTCCGGGCTGGCCAGCGCCAGGAACAGCGCGATGGCGTCGTCCGTGCCAGGATCGCAGTCGATGATGATTTTGCGCGGGCTCATGCGCGGCGCCTCCGCAAGGTGCCGACGATGCCGGCGGGCAGGAAATAGACGATGAGGATGAACAATACGCCGAGCCACAGCAGCCAGCGGTCGGGGTGGAACAGCTGCGGGAGCAGCGGGAGCGCGGCCGTAGCTTCCGACAGCGCCTGCAAGCCCGGCCGCAGATAGTACTGCGCCAGCACGATCACGGTCGCACCGAGCGCCGGGCCGTACAGCGTACCCATGCCGCCGATCACCACCATCAGCAGGATATCGACCATGATCTCGAACGATAGCGTCGATTGCGGCCCGTTATAGCGCAGCAGCACCGCCATCAGCCCGCCCGCCACCGCAGCTATCGCGGCCGCCTGGGCGGAGGCGATGGTGCGGTAGATCACGATGCGATAGCCCAGCGCCTCGGCGCGGAACTCGTTCTCGCGGATCGCCATTAGCACGCGGCCGAACGGCGAGTTGACGATGCGCAGCATCAGCCAGAACAGCGCGAGACACACCGCGAAAATCAGGTAGTAGGTGATCAGCCGCCCATCGAAGCGCACGCCGAGAAACGGCTCCGGAAGCAGACGAAACGCCGGGCCGAGTGCAGCGGGCAGCGCGAAGGTCAGCCCGTCCTCGCCGCCCGTCACGTCGCGCCACTGCGCGGCGACGATCTGGGCGAGTGATGCCACCGCCAGCGTGATCATCGAGAAGAAGATGCGCCGAACCCGCAGCGACAAAAGCGCGATCAACGCCGCCAGCACCGCCGCGATCACTGCGCCGCCGAACATCCCGCCGATGATCGCCGTCCAGCCCTCCACGCCCCTAGCCAACGGCACCGCCACCGCATAGGCGCCGATGGCGAAGAACATGGTGTGGGCGAAGGAGACGATGCCGGTATAGCCGAGCAGAATGTCATAGCTCGCCGCCAGCACGATGACGATGCAGATGCGCGACGCCGCCGCCATCGACTTGGTGCCGGGGAACAGGAACGGCGCGAAAGCAAGCCCGATCAGCAGCGCCAGCACCAGCGCCGTCGCCACTGGATGGCCCGGCCGGTCGCCCGCAATCAGCCGCGACGTCCACCTCATTGCTTGGCCACCGGAAACAGCCCGCGCGGCCGCCACAACAGCACCAGCACCATCAGCGCGATATTGGAGCCAAGCGCCAGCTTGGGCGTGAGATAGCCGACGTAATTCGTCGTCAACCCCACCAGCACCGCCGCCTGAAAGCAGCCGGTGATGGAGCCGAGCCCGCCGATGATGATCACGATGAAAATCAGCACCGTCATCTCATCGCCGATCGAGGCGGTGACGATCTCCTGATAGACGCCCCACATCACCCCGCCCACCCCCGCCAGCGCGGCGCCGGCGACGAACACGCCGACGAACAGCAGCTGGATGCGAAAGCCCAGCGCCTCCACCATCTCGCGATTTTCCACCCCCGCCCGCACCAGCAGCCCGATGCGGGTGCGGTTCAGCACGGTGTGGATCACCGCATAGAGCACCACGCCGAGCCCAACGGCGGCGAGCCGATAGCTCTCAATCGCCGCCCCCCCGAGCAGGAAACTCCCGCGCAGCGCCACGGGCTTCGGCACCTGCAAAGGCTGCGCGCCCCACACCACGATCACCAGTTGGGCCGCCACGATCAGCCCGCCCATGGTGATAAGGATCTGCTGGAGATGCGAGTGATAGACCCGCCGCACGATTACCCGCTCGAACACCGCCCCCACGGCCCCGGCGGCAATCGCACCGGCCAGCACGGCGACCATCAAAGCAAGCAGGTTGAGCCCGATACTATCCGCCCCCGTCCATCCCGCGAGGCGGCCGAGCACGCTCACCGCGATGAAGGCACCGAGCGTGATGAAGGCGCCATGGGCGAAATTCATCACGTCCATCAGCCCGAACACCAGCGTGAGGCCGGATGCCATGAGGAAGATCATCATCCCCATCGCCGCACCCGCCACCGTCAGCGTCACCCAGGTGGGGAAGCTCATCAGCGGCAGCGTCACCAGGGCAACGATCGGCACCACCAGCCAGGGGGCGATATCGCGCTTCATTGGTGGCTCGCCAGGCTGAGGCCGAGCAGGCGCGATTGCAGCGCCTCGTCGGCCGCGAGATCGGCCATCCGCCCGGCATGCACCACCCGCCCGTCATCCATCACCGCCACCCCATCGCCCAACGAGCGAGCCATGTGGAAATTCTGCTCCACCAGCAGGATCGTCGTGCGGCTCTCCTTCAGCATGCGGAATCCGCCGATGAGATGCTCGATCACCGCCGGCGCCAGCCCCTTGGTCGGCTCATCCACCACGATCAACCGCCGCGCCTCGACGATGGCGCGGCTGATCGCCAGCATCTGCTTCTGCCCGCCCGACAGCCCGCCGGCGGCATCGTGCCACTTGGTCTTGAGCACCGGGAACAGCGCGAACACCGCATCGAGCCGCGCCGCATCGAACCGCCCGGCGGTGGTCGCCAGCACCAGGTTCTCCCGCACGGTAAGCCCGGTGAAAATCCCCATCGCCTCCGGCACATAGGCGATGCCGAGCCGCGCGATATCGGGCGTCACCGCCGCCGTGATGTCCTGCCCAGCGAAGCGGATCGTCCCGGCACTCGCCCGCCATAGCCCCATGATGGTGCGCAAGGTCGTGGTCTTGCCCGCCCCGTTGCGGCCGAGCAGCACCGTCAGCTCCCCTTCGGGCACCACGAGATCGACACCGTGGAGGATGTGATAGCGCCCGATATGGGTGTGCACGCCCTCAAGGCTCAGCAACGGCTCAGGCATTGGGCCGCACTCCGAGATAGGCCTCCTGCACGATCGGCGAGGCGACCACCTCCGCCGGATCGCCATCGGCCACCAGCGCGCCGTTGTGCAGCACGATCACCCGGTCGGCGAGGCGGCGCACCACGTCCATCTTGTGCTCCACCAGCAGAATCGTCTTGCCACCCTCCGCCTTGATGCTCTCGATGAGATCGAGGATCACCGGCACCTCGTCCACGCTCATCCCCGCGGTCGGCTCGTCGAACATGAAGATATCCGGCTCCAGCGCCAGCAGGATCGCCACCTCCAGCTTGCGCTGGTCGCCATGGCTCAGCACCGCGGCCGGCGTCGCCGCACGATCATCCAGCCGCACCCGCCGCAGCGCCGCCATCGCCCGGTCGGTAAGATCCGTCCGGTCGGCGGCCAGACTCAGAAACCGCAGAAACACGCCGGACTGCGCCTGCACGGCCAGCCGCACATTCTCCAGCACGGACAAATCCGGGAACAAATTGGTCAGCTGGAACGCCCGCCCCATCCCCAGCCGCGCCCGCATCGGCGCGCCCAGCCGCGACACGTCCTGCCCGCGCAAATGCACGCTGCCGGCGGACGGCCGCAACTGCCCGGAAATCAGGTTGAAATAGGTCGTCTTGCCCGCCCCGTTCGGCCCGACGATCGCCGTCAGAGTGCCGGGATGGAACGCGCAGGACACCTGGTCGACCGCGACCTGACCGCCGAAGCGAATGGTCAGGCCGCGCGTCTCCAGCGCCGGTGGCATCACCGCTTGTTGGTGATGGGGATCGGCATCTCCGCGATGGTGAACTCATGCGTGCCCACCGGCACCGCCCAGGGCTTGTCGCCGGTATTGTCCAGCTTGAAGCCGAACATCGACTGCAACGCCTGATGATCCTCCGGGCGGAACTGCACGCGGCCCTTCGGCGTGTCGAAAGCGAGCCCCTCCATGGCGGCGATCAGCGTCTCCGCGTCCGTCACCCCCTTGGTCTTCTCCAGCGCCGCCACCAGGCCAAGCCCAGTGACCATGCCGTTGCAGGTGAAGAAATCCGGCGGCTCGTTGTAGCGCTTCATGTGCTCAGCAACGAACCAGTCATTGATCGGGTTCTTCGGGATTTCATAGTAATAGTAGGTCGCGCCAACCATCCCGTTGAGGCCGGGGATGTTCTTGTACGCCTTCAACCCCGGCAGAATATTGCCTCCGGTCGACAGCTTGATCCCCAGGCGCTCAGGGTTCAGCGCCGCCAGCTTGCCCATCGGGTCCGCACCGGCCCAGATGGTGAACAGGATCTTCTCGCCGCTCTCCTTGGCCAGCGCATCGAAAATGCGCTGCGCCGGTGCGGTGAAATCGGTCGCCGTCGGCGGCGCGTATTCCTCATGCACCAGCTTGGCGCCGGTCTTGGCCAACGCCGTCCTGAACGCCGCCACCCCATCGCGCCCGAACGCATAATCCTGCGCCAGCACCGCCACCACCACGCCAGGCTTGCCAACCGACACCGCGTTGGACACCGCATCCATCGTCGAATTGCGATCCACCCGGAAAATGTACCGGTTCCACGCCGCGCCGGTGATGCCATCGGCCACCGCGCCATCGACGATGAACACCTTCTTGTATTCCGCCGCCACCGGCAGCATCGCCAAGGCCACCGCACTCGACGTGCCGCCAATCGCGAGATCGACATTGTCGTCACCATACGCCTCGGCGAGCAAATTGCGCCCGACATCCGGCTTGGTCTGGCTGTCCTTGCGCACCGTCTCAATCTTGCGGCCCGCCACCGTCAGGCTGCCCTTGGTGGCATATTCCAGCCCCATGTCGAACCCAACCCACATCTGCTTCGCATAAGCCTCCAACGGCCCCGTGCGATCCGCAATCAACGCCACCTTGATCGGCTTACCCTGCGCCACCGCCGGCGCCGCAACGCCAACCGCCAATGCCGCACCCAATAATTCCCGACGACGCATCGCACCCTCCTCAAATCAACGCCCCACCATACGCCATCATCCCGCGCCGGGGAACGGGCCGTGGCGGTGGGGAGGCAAGGAAGGCCAGGGCTCTGCCCTGGACCCGCCTAGGGGCATAGCCCCTAGCAGGCTGCTGAAAAACGGTGGCGGCTCGATGGTTTGTTGTGATTCCCTGATCTTGACTTGAGCCGGAGGGAAGATGCGAGGGAACGACGCGGTAGCGGGGTCGCTGTTCAGCTACGTTGATCTCGAGAAGCGGATAC
>CAIPLM010000024.1 GCA_903865895.1 uncultured Rhodospirillales bacterium
ATGATCCCGGACCGGCGCTGGTGGCGATTGGCCAGGGGCTGGTGGAGCCCTATCCGGTGGCGCAGAGCGCGCATTACGCCGATCTCATCCCCGCCAGCTGCTTGACCACAAAGTTGTGGCGAGAGACATGGAAGTTGCCGCAAAGGCGCCGATGGAGCGGCGTCAGGGGGCGGCGAGCGCGCCCGGGTTGGCGGCAACCGCGGCGAGATTGGGCTTCAGCGCGGCGATCTGCTTGAAGGCCGGGTCGATGTTCTTCTCCGAGCCGCCGTGCATCTTGGCGATCTCCACCATGAAGCCGGTGCCGAGCGTGGAGTTGAGGTTGGTGATGCCGACGCGGCCCTTGAACTCCGGCTTCCACAAATCGGCCCAGGAGGTCGGCGGCGTCTTCACCGTCTCCGGGTTGTAGGTGAGGCCGACCACCTGGAAGAACCCAGCCGGGCCCATGGGCTCCTGCGCGGCGGGGATGAGATCGGCGTAATGCGCGCTCTGCGCCACCGGATAGGGCTCCACCAGCCCCTGGCCAATCGCCACCAGCGCCGGTCCGGGATCATGCAGCATCACGTCGATCGGCGGATTGGCCTGGGCGGCGCGCACCTTGGCGATCTGATCGACCGAGAGCATCGGGTCCAGCACCATCGCCGCCCCAGGGTTGGCGGCGCGGAAGGCCGGCACCAGCACGTCCTTGTGGGCGACCTCCCAGCTGCCGGTGAAAGTGGCGAACACCAGCGGGCGGGCCTGCGCCCAGGTGATGCCGGGGAAGACCTCCATCGCCGCCAGGGTCAGCGCGGAGCCGAGCAGCGAGCGGCGGGACAGGATTGGGTGATGCGGGGGCACTTCAGTCTCCTTGGACGGGTCAGGGAAAGGGATGGGCGATGGCGAGGTCGCGCGTCGCCAGGCGCACGCGTGTGCCGGGCGGCATCGGGTCCTCGCCGATGCGCCGTGGCGTGGTCATTTTCAGCGCCGTGCCGCCGGCGGTGCGCAGCTCATGGACAATGGCGGCGCCGAGCGGCAGGCCGAACTCCACCTCGGCGGCAATCCCGGCCTCGGCCAGCGCCAGCGATTCCGGGCGCACGCAGAGTTGCACCTTCTGGCCGGTGGTGAGCGGGCGCGGCGCATGGGCGCGCACCACATGCCCCTCCACAGTCACCTCCACATCCCCGCCATGTTCCCCGGTGACGATGCCGGGCAGGGCATTGGCGGCGCCGACGAAGGTGTTCACGAACAGCGATGCCGGCCGGTCATACACCTCAGAGGGCGGGGCGAATTGCTCAAGCCGCCCGCGATTGAGCACGGCGACACGGTCGGCCAGCGACAGCGCCTCCTCCTGGTCATGCGTCACCAGCACGGTGGTGGTCCCGGCGCTGCGCTGAATGCGCTTCACCTCGATCTGCATGTCGAGCCGCAGGGACTTGTCGAGCGCGGCGAAAGGCTCGTCGAGCAGCAGAATGGAGGGTCGCACGGCCAGAGCGCGGGCAATCGCCACGCGCTGCTGCTGGCCGCCGGAGAGCTGGCGCGGCAGCCGGTCAGCCATCGCCTCCATGTGCACCAGCGCCAACATCTCTGCCACCCGCGCCGCCTTCTCCGCCCGGCCGATGCCCATCACGTCCAGCCCGTAGGCGACATTGGCGGCCACCGTCATGTGCGGGAACAGCGCGTAGTTCTGGAACACGATGCCGACGCGGCGCCGATTGGCCGGCAAGGCGTCCACCGCCGCGCCGCCGATCCGCACGCTGCCGTGCATCTGCCGGTTGAACCCGGCGATGATCTTCAGCAGCGTGGTTTTGCCGCAGCCGGAGGGGCCGAGCAGCGCCACCAGTTCCCCACCGCCGATCGCCAGGCTCACATCATCCACCACGGTCATCGCGCCGTAGCGATGGGTGATGCGGTCGAGGATCAGGTCCTGACGAGGGTCCAATGCGGCCATGTTCTGTGCATCTGCACAGGCCGTGCCAGCGGATGCCCCCGGATTACCCGGCTAAACCGGATCGATCTGGCGTTTATTTGGGCGACGTGCCGAAAATCGCGGCGTCAATCGTCGAGATTGGGCCATGCCTGCCCCCATCCGTGGCGTGCTTCAAGATCGCCAGCGAGCGCCAGCAGCACCGCCTCGGCACCACGCGGGCCGACAATCTGCACCCCGATCGGCAGCCCACGAGCCGAGCGCGGCCCGGGAACGGCAATCCCCGGCAGCCCCGCGATATTGGCGAAAGCGGTGAACACGGCATGCCCCCGCGGCCCCACCGGACGGCCGGCGATCATCGCCGGGTGGGTCTCCGCCGCCGGCCAGGGCAGAGCAGCGGCGGCGGGCGTGAGGATCAGATCATACGTCGTGAAGGCCGCCGCCAATGCCCGTCGCAACGCGCCTGCCGCATCGAGCGCCCCGAACAGCGCCGCCGCCGGCAGCGCCGCCCCCGCCGCCGCCATCTCCCGCAGGGAGGCCGCCGCCGGCGCGATCCCGTACTCCGCCACCAACCACGCCAACCCAGCCTGGCTCACCGTCGCCTGAATGCGCGCCACCGCCTCCACATCGAACGGCGCCTTACCGGTCTCAACCCGATGGCCCAGCCCCGCGAGCGCCCCGGCCACCGCCTCGGTGCTGGCGGCGATCTCGGGATCGACCGGATGATCGCCAAACTGCGGCACATAGAGGATGCGGCAAACCGGGGCGGGCAGGGGGCTGAACGGCGCCTGCCCGAGCGAGGCGGGGTCGCCATCCTCAGGCCGCGCGATGATCTCCATCACCGCCACCACATCCGCCACGTTGCGCGCGACCGGGCAGATCGTCTCGTAATCCAGCAGGATCGCCGGCAGCCCATCGCGCCGAGCGACACGGCCGAGCCCGGGCTTCAGCCCCACCAGCCCGGCATGCGAGGCCGGCCGCCGGATGGAGCCGCCGCCATCCGTGCCGATCGCAAACGGCCCGATCCCCGCCGCCACCGCCGCCACCGCACCGCCCGATGAGCCGCCAGGCGTCAGCGCGGTGTTCCAGGGATTGCGGGTCGGCCCGAACACCGCGTTGTCAGTGTACCCCTGCAAGGTGAACTCCGGCACGTTGGTCTTGCCCAGCAGCACCGCCCCGGCGGCCCGCAGCCGTGCCACCGGCAACTCGTCCCCTTCCGGCGCCAGCGGCCGAAACGCCGCGCTGCCCCAACTCGTCGGCAGCCCGGCGGCGGGGATGTTGTCCTTCACCGTGAACGGCACGCCATCGAGGCGCGACAGTGGAGCGCCCGCCGCCCAGCGCGCGGTGCTCGCAGCCGCCATCGCCCGCGCCGCTTCATCATCCCGCGCGATCACCGCATTGAGCAACGGGTTCACCCGATCCATCCGCGCCAGCACCGCCGCCAGCACCTCCAGCGGGGTGGTCTCACCCCGGGCGAAGCGGGCGGCGAGTTCGATGGCCGGGAGGGCCCAGAGTTCGGATGCCATCGGGATGTCCGGGTGCGAGGTTACGGGGCGCGAAAGGCGGCCGCCTTGTCGAAGGCAGCGCCGAGGCGGGCATAGCGGTCCTCCACCATGCCGCGCATCTCCGGATGGGTGAAGATATAAAGGTCCCCATCCCGAATCCCCGCCAGCACCCGCGCGGCCGCCTCGGCCGGCGGAATGCCGTGCTCCATCGTCAACTTCACCCCCGCCGCCGCGGCGCGCCCCTCGCGGCTATTGGCCGGCGGCGGCGGAACCGCATCCGGCGCGTTGCGGCGGCTTTCATAGAATTCGGTATTCACCGCCCCCGGACACAGCACGCTGGCCCCGAGCGCCGTCCCGGCCAACTCGCCCGCCAGCGACTCCGTAAGGCTCACCACCGCCGCCTTGCTCGCGCAATACGGCCCCATGCCGCGAAACCCGTTCATCCCCGCCATGCTGCCGGTATTCACGATGTGGCCGGCCTCGCCATGCCCCTTCATATGCGGCACGAACTCCCCGAGCCCGTGGATCACCCCCATCAGGTTGACCCCCATCAACCACGACCACGCCGCCGGCGGCACCGTGTCGATCCGCCCGCCAGTGCCCACCCCCGCGTTGTTGCACAGCACATGAATATTCCCGAACGCCGCAATCGCCGCATCCCGCGCCGCGGCCACCGAGGCCCGGTCCGTCACGTCACACCGCAGCGTCATCACCCGCGCGCCGAATGCGCCGAGCCGCTCCTTCGCCCGCTCCAGCGCCGGCGCCTCGACATCCGCCAGCACCACCCGCATCCCCGCCTCCAGGAACACCCGCCCGAGCGCAAACCCGATGCCGCTAGCCCCCCCGGTGATGAAGCCCGTCTTATCCGCGAAATCCTGCATGTCCGCCCCCTGTGCACAGGCCAAGCGGTTACTCCGCTGCCTTTGGTGCAGGCTGTGTCAGCGCGGAGTGTGTTGCAAGCGCCTGGTATCCCGTAGGGGATTCGAACCCCTGTTACCGCCGTGAGAGGGCAGCGTCCTAGGCCTCTAGACGAACGGGACAGCGAGGCAGGCGCACCTTCTAGGGCGGGTCAGCGGGAACATCAAGCGCCCTTTTGCATCACGGCTTGACCGCCCCCCCCACCTCGCCCCCATAAGCATGCAACGCCACACGCCTTCCGGAGGAACCACCATGCGCGCCTGGGCTGTCGTCAAGAATGAAGCTCCCCTCGAAGAGATTGAGCTGCCCACCCCCGAGCCTCAGGGCACCGAGGTGCTGCTCGAGACCACCTATTGCGGTGTCTGCCACTCCGATCTGCATATCTGGGAGGGCCGCTATGATCTCGGCGGTGGCAAGGTGATGAACCTGACCGATCGCGGTCTCACCCTGCCGATCGCGATGGGCCATGAAATCGTCGGCCGCGTGGTCAAGCTCGGGCCGCAGGCCACGGGCGTGAAGGTCGGCGATATCCGCATCGTCTTCCCGTGGGTCGGTTGCGGCACCTGCGCGGCTTGCCTCGCTGACGAGGATAATATGTGCCTCACGCCGAAATCCCTCGGCGTCTACCAGCATGGCGGCTACGCCACCCACGTGGTTGCACCGCATCCGCGCCATCTCGTTGATCCCGGCAATGTCGATCACGCGGTGGCCGCCACCTATGCCTGCTCGGGCATCACGGTGTTCTCGGCGATCAAGAAGGTGATGCCGCTGCCGGCTGACGAGCCAATCGTGCTGGTCGGCGCCGGCGGGCTCGGGCTTAACGCCATCGCGGTGCTGCGGGCGATGAAGCACCGCAATATCGTCGTCGTCGACATCTCCGCTGAGAAGCGCGCGGCGGCCGAGGCGGCGGGTGCGACCAAGACGGTGGATGGCACGGGCGAGGGCGTCACCAAGCGCATCATCCAGGCCTGCGGCGCCCAGCCGATCGCCATCATTGACCTGGTGAACGGCACCGCCTCCGCCCGCTTCGCCTATGACGCGCTGCGCAAGGGCGGCAAGCTGGTGCAGGTCGGCCTGTTCGGCGGTGAGCTGATGCTTTCGCTGCCGCTGATGCCGATCCGCGCGCTGACGGTGCAGGGCTCCTATGTCGGCAACGTGAAGGAGCTGCGTGAGCTCGTCGCCATCGCCCAGTCCGGCGAGCTGCCGGCCCTGCCGGTGACCACGGTGCCGCAGCGTGACGCCGACTCGGCGCTGATGCGCCTGCGCGACGGCAAGGTGACCGGCCGTCTCGTCCTCAAGTCGGACGTCGCCTGATGAACGCCCTGCATCGCCGGATGGTGCTGCGCCGTCGTCCCTCGGGCGAGCCGCTGCCCGAGGATTTCGAGATCGCCGAAGGCCCGGTGCCCACGCCAGGCCCGGGCGAGGTGCTGACGCGCACCATCTTCTTGTCGATCGACCCCTATATGCGCGGGCGGCTGGCCGATCGGGCCAGCTATGCCGCACCCGTACAGATCGGCGAAGTGATGACCGGCGAGGCCGCCGGCGAGGTGATCGCCTCCCACCATCCCGGCTTCGCGCCGGGGGATCTGGTGGTGGGCTCGCGCGGCTGGCAGAGCCACTGCATCAGCGCCGGGGAGACGCTCACCAAGGTCTCGCGCGACGCGCCCTTGCAGGCCTTCCTCGGCGTGCTCGGCATGCCCGGCACCACCGCCTATTCCGGCATGAAGGATATCGGCCAGGTGAAGGCAGGGGAGACGGTGGTGATTTCCGCCGCCTCCGGCGCCGTTGGCTCGGTGGCCGGGCAGATCGCCAAGCGGGCAGGGGCCCGTGTGGTCGGCATCGCAGGCGGGCCGGATAAGTGCCTGTGGGTGCAGGAAACCCTGCGCTTCGATGATTGCGTTGACCACCGCGTGCCGCACCTCGGCCGTGCGCTGGCCGATGCCTGCCCCAACGGGATCGACGTCTATTTCGAAAATGTCGGCGGCGATGTGCAGAACGCCGTGTTCGGCCTGCTAAACCCCTTCGCCCGTGTCATCATGTGCGGGATGGTAGCGCAGTATAACGAGAGCACCATGCCGGCGGGGCCGAATCTCGGCTTCGTCGTCGGCAAGCGGGTGCGGATCGAGGGGCTGATCGTCTCCGACAAGCCTGAGCGCTTCGCAGAGTGGCGGGCACTCGCCAGCCCCTGGGTGCGCGAGGGCAGCCTGCACTACCGCGAGACCGTGATCGACGGGCTGGAGAACGCCCCTCAGGCGCTGCAGATGGTGCTGAGCGGCGGCAATTTCGGCAAGATGCTGGTGCGCATCGGCGCCGACGCCTGAGGCTGACGCCCGGCTCCCAACCGGGAGCCAGGCTCAGTTGAGGCGAATCTTCTCGCCGGTTGCCGTCAGTTCGGCCGGCTCGCGGGTCAGCCGCACCGGGGCGGCCGCCGCGGGGCGGTCGATCGCCAGGGCCGGCACGCCGGGTTGGCGCGGCATGCGGGCAGTGGCGGCGGTGGCACGCAGCAGGCTGGCCACGAAGGAGCGGCCCCACACCACCGGCGAGCGGTGCTCGATCGCTTCCCACAGCGAGCGCCAGCGGGATTGGCGCTCGGCGAGGCCCATGCGCAGCGCCTGATCGAGTGCGTCGGCCATGGCGTCCGTGTCGTGCGGGTTGACGAGGAGCGCGGCGTCGAGCTGGCGGGCGGCCCCGGCAAAGCGGGAGAGCACGAGCACGCCGGGGTCGGCCGGGTTCTGGGCGGCGACGTATTCCTTGGCGACCAGGTTCATGCCGTCGCGCAGCGGTGTCACCAGGCCGACGCGGGAGAGCCGCATGTAGCCGGCCACGGCTTGCCGCACAGTGGGGCGCGAGAGCAGGCGCAGCGGCACCCAGTCGGGCTCACCGAGATCGGCGTTCAGCCCGCCCGCCTCATGGTCAAGATCGTCGCGCAACTCCTTGTAGCTGACCACTTCCTTGCGCGAGGTGGCGGCGATTTGCAGCAGCGTGACGTTGCGGCGAATGTCGTCGTGTTTCTCGAGCAGGCGGCGATAGGCCCAGAGGCGCTGCATCAGCCCCTTGGTGGGGTCCAGCCGGTCGACCCCGAGGATCAGCTTCTTGCCGAGCAGGCTGGTCTTGAGCCGCTGGCAGACTTCGGACTGCTCCATCTCGGCGGCCATGCGGGCGAAGGAATGCGCCTCGATCTCCACCGGGAACACGCCGAGGCGCACGCGCCGGCCGGCATACATCAGGGTGGTCGGCGATGTCCGCGTCGCGCCGGCGAAGCTCACTGCCGCGGCGGCGAAATTGCCCATGTCATTGTCGGTCTGGAAGCCGATGAGGTCGGCGGCCAGCAGGTCGCGCACCAGGCTCGCCACTTCCGGCGCCGCGCCGAGTACGTCGGGCGAGGCGAAGGGGATGTGGAGGAAGAAGCCGATCGGGTTCGTCACGCCGCGCGCGCGCAGTGCTGCGGCGAGTGGGATCAGGTGGAAATCATGCACCCAGATGAGATCGCCGGGCTGCAGCAGGGTAGCGAGCTGCATCGCGAAGCGGTCATTCACCGCGCGGTAGACCTTGGCGTCCCGCCGGTCGAACTTCATCATCTCGGGCATGGTGTGCAGCAGCGGCCACAGCATGCCGTTGGAGAAGTTGTTGTAATAGCGGGTATGTTCCTCGGGGGTGAGATCGATCGTCGCGTAATCGACCGCGCCGGCGCTCTCGACCTTTGGCTCCGTGGCGGCCTCTGGCGAGACGATGCCCGACCAGCCGAACCACAGCCCGCCACGCTTCTCCATCAGCCCGTCGAGGGCCACCGCCAGACCGCCGGCCTGTTGCCCGGCGGAGGGGAGGGGGACGCGATTTGACACGACAACCAGGCGATTCATCGGTAGCCCCTGACGCGAGATAGGTTCGATGAGGAGAGATTGCCCGGCAGAAGTGGCGAGATAACGGCAGAAACGGGCCGCAGCGCCCTAATCGGAAAAAATAATCTACAGCCCCAGCGCGGCGCGGGCGGCGGCCACTTCGGCCTCGTCGCGATAGCCGATGAGGATGCCCATTTTCACCTGGGCGCCATCGGCATAGCCGGCGATGCGGGCATCCGGCATGGTGATGCGGGCGTGGTCGCGCAAAGCCCAGTCCAGCAGCAACCCGGATAATCTCGCACATTCAGCGCCGTAGCGTGGATCATTGCCGAGCTCTCTCAACTCGTCGGGGTCGGCGGCGAGGTCGTAGAGCATCGGGCGGTAGCCGGTGGCGTGGATGTATTTCCACCGCCCGTCGAACACCATGAAGAGCCGGCAGTCCGGGATGGGCTGGCCGAGCGTGATGCGGGCGGGCTGCATGGCGTAGTCGTATTCGCTGAACACCGCGCCACGCCAGCGCTCCGGCCGGCGCCCGTGCAGCCACGGCAGCAGGGAGGCGCCCTCCAGAATATGGCGCGGGGGCGTGCCGCCGAACCACTCGACGAATGTGGGCGCGAGATCGATCGCCTCCACCAGCGCGTCACATGCGCTGCCGCGGGTGGCGTCGGCCGCGGGGGACGGGTCGGCGATGATCAGCGGGACTTTGGCCGAGCAGTCATGGAACAGGTCCTTCTCGCCGAGCCAGTGGTCACCGAGATAATCGCCGTGATCGGACGTGAAGACGATCATGGTGCTGTCGCTCAGCCCGCGCTCGTCGAGAAAGGCGAAGAGCAGGCCGAGTTGGTCATCGATTTGCTTGATGAGGCCCATATAGGCGGGGATCACCGTCTCCCGCACGCCGTCCTCGGAGAAGTTGCGGGAGACGCGGAAATCCATGAACGCCTGGTAGACCGGGTGCGGATCGTCGCGCTCCGCTTCGGCACGCACCGGGGGCGGCACGTCGGCGGCGCCATACATGGCGTGGTAGGGGGCGGGTGCGATGTAGGGCCAATGCGGCTTGATGTAGGAGAGATGCAGGCACCAGGGCCGTCCGTCCGCCTGCGCGCCGTCGATGAAATCCATCGCGCGGCGGGTCATGTAGGGGGTCTCGGAATCCTCTTCGGCGACGCGGGCGGGCTTATCGGCATGGGCGAGCAGCCAACCGTTCTGGATGCTGCCGTCATCGGCGGCGCCGGAATTGGCCCAGCGCTCCCAGGGGTTTGGCCCGTCATAGCCCTTGTCGCGCAGGTACGTGTCGTAGCGCGGGCGGGGCGAGGCGTCGGGGTGGAGCCCGTCATCGCGCTCATAGGGCTCGAAGCCGCATTGGCTTTCGAGCACGCCGATCACGCTTTTCGGGTCCACCCCGAGCCGCGCCATGCCCTCGGTATCGGCCTGCATGTGGGTTTTGCCGACCAGCACGTTGCGCACGCCGAGGGCCTGGAGATGGGTGCCCAGGGTGGGTTCGCCGACGCGGAGCGGAAAGCGGTTCCAGTTGGCGCCGTGGCTGCGCATGTAGCGCCCGGTGTAGAAGCTCATGCGCGAGGGGCCGCACACCGGGGATTGCACATAGGCGCGAGTGAAGCGCACTCCACGCGCGGCCAGCGCGTCGATATTGGGCGTGTGCAGCGCCTTGTGGCCGGCGCAGCTCAGATAGTCCCAGCGCAGCTGGTCGCACATGATGAAGAGGATGTTCTTGGTTTTGCTCATCTTGTCGTCCCCTGCGCTGGGTCGTGCGGCTTAGATATAGTCCATCCGGCCGCCATCCACCGTCACCACCTGGGCGGTGAGCCAGCGCGAGGCGGGGGCGGCGAGGAAGGCGACGGCGTTGGCGATGTCCTCGGCCTCGCCCATCGTGCCGGTCATGGTCATGGCGTTGAAATGCGCCTCGATCACCGCCCATTCCGCGGCGGACTTGCCGCCCTGGGTCATGTCGGTGCGGATGAAGCCCGGGGCGACGGCGTTGCAGGTGATGCCGTGCGGGCCGAGTTCGAGGGCGAAGCGCTTGGTGAGGATGTTCACCTCGGCCTTGGTGGCGGCGTACCAGGCATTGCCCGGCATTTTGGTGCCGAAGGAGGCGATGGAGCTGATGTTGACGATGCGGCCGTATTTGCGGGCGCGCATGCCCTCCATCACCGCGCGCACGGCGTGGATCACCCCGTCGACATTCACCGCGCGCAGCCGTGCGAAGCCCTCGGCGTCCCACTGGTCGAGCGTGCGCAGCCAGCCGATGCCGGCGCTGTTGACGAGGATGGTGACCGGGCCGAGCTCGGCCTCGGCGCGGGCGGCCATGGCGTTGACCGCGGCGGCATCGGCCACGTCGGCCTGCACGGCGATGGCGCGGGCGCCGAGCGCCTGGATCGCCGCTACCGTCGCCTCCGCGGCGTCGGGCCGGGCGGTGTAGTTCACGCAGATCGCCACCCCCTGGGCCGCGAGTGCCAGCGCCGAGGCGCGGCCGAGGCCGCGGGCCCCTCCGGTGATGATGGCGACCTGGTTATTCCATGCCATGGCGGTGCGTCCCTTGATTGTCTCCACATCATGCCAGTCCGATGGGTTCTTGGTATAGGCGGCATGCCCATGGCAATTGGGCATGGCCCGGCGGTTTTCTGCTGGTTCATGCGCCTGTGTCCATCCCGCCACGAATGCAGTTTCAAACAAAACATCACAAAATAATCACCGTGCGCGGGCGATAGTAACGACTGTTGTAATGCGCGGAATGGTTGTAGATTTGGAGGAGCACTTTTCCCCGGGCGGCGCGTCACGCAGCGAATGCGCTCACGCCTATTTCAACTCCAGGGAATGCCGAAATGCTTGAAGGACGTGATGGGTGTGGCTATTATTCCCTGGTATCCGTCGGGGTTTCGATGGCGCTGGATCGGGTACGGCTGGCGCCGATAGTGGCCAGGTTTCAGGAGTAAACGTCCATGCTTCCGCGTTTCTTTCTTGCCGTTGCGTCTATCGGGCTTCTCGCCGCTCCGGCGCTCGCGCAGAACCGGCCGACGGCGGACCAGATCATCGCGGCCCTAAAGCCGACCGGGCAGATCCAGTCCGGCACCCGTGGCATCCGCCCGGTTGCCCCCGGCACCGTGGTTGCCGCCGCCGAGGTAACCCGTCAGGCGCCGGCCAAGCAGCCATCGATGGACCTCAACGTCCACTTCGAATTCGGCTCCGCGGAGCTTACGCCGGATGCCATGCGCACGCTCGATGAACTCGGCCGCGCGCTGAGCAGCAACGTGCTCGGTGGCTACCGCTTCCGCATCGAGGGCCATACCGATACGGTGGGAACCGAGGAATTCAACAAGACCCTGTCCGACCAGCGCGCCGCCTCCGTCGCGCGTTACCTGGAAGGGAAGTTCGGCGTCGGCCCGGCGCGGCTCGAGACGGTTGGCCTCGGCCAGGCCGTACCCCTCGTGCCCACCCCGCCGCAGACCCCGGAGCAGCGTAACCGCCGCGTCCATGTGGTGAACCTCGGCGCCTGATAGCCGGAACCTGCGATGACTTTGAGAGGGCGGCATCTCGGTGCCGCCTTTCTTTTTGCCCTCGTGCTGGCCCTGGGCAGCTTCGTGGGATGGCGATATTGGCGCGAGTCCCTCGCGCCACGGGCGACGGAGGCCGAGATCCTCGCCGCCAATCCGGACGAACCGCGCCTGTTTCGCTTTGCCGGTAATCCTGCGATCATCGTCCTTGTGGTGAACGACCTTGCGGTGCAGGGCGAAATGCTCAACCGCATCGCCGCACTGACCGAGAAGCGCGGCCTGCCGCGTGATCGCGTGGTTTCGCCGGAGGAACTGACGGCCGCCATCGCTGCCGCGGGGGCGACGCCGGCGACGTGGTATTACGGGCACGACTACAGCGAGAAAACCCTCAAGCGTTTTGTCGCTCTGGCCAACCAGACCGCGGGCGGCTTGACCGGGGCCGAGCAGCGTCTCTTCACGATGCTCGATCGGATATCGCCGGCCGGTGGAAGCGACTGGCTCCCCTGGGCGCTGATCACGCTGCCGCGCGCGGGTCTCGATCCGCTGCTCGACGATACGGCGCGGGCCACCATTTTGCGCCACGAATTGTCCCACGGCGAATTCTTTTCCGAGGTCACCTATGAAAGCCATGTCATGCGGTTCTGGCGCGAAGGGCTGAGCGCGACCCAGCGCGAAGCCTTCACCGCGTTCCTCGCCCATGAGGAGTATGACACCGGCAACGAGGCCCTGCTGGCCAACGAGATGCAGGCCTACCTCGTCCATACCGCCGATCCGCGCTTTTTCAACGCCGAAGCGGTCGGGCTGCCCGAGGCGGAGCTTACCGACCTGCGGCGTCGCTTCATCGCCGGCATGCCGCAGAGCTGGATGCGGTCACTCCTGGCGCGGTAGCGGCAGCGTCAGCGAGGCACGGTCTCCAACAGCAGGGCCTGCCCGGTGAGGTTCTGGCCAGCAGCTTCCGCAGTTTCCAGGGCAGCGCGGAGATTGCGGAAATAGACCGCGGCGGTGTCGGTCACCGGAGGGGCCGTGTGGGTCAGCGGCGCGGTGGCGGCGATGGCCATGATCATGTCCACACCATAGGGTTCGTCCACCGCCCAGCCGGCGAATCCCGTGGCGTCATTCGGCTCGCCAACGGTGATGATCTCGCCCGGCCCATAGAGCCGCGAGGCACCGACCCGCTTCATCCCCTCGGGGCTGAGATAGAGCACGGAGACGCCATCATCGGCGACGAGATGGCCGATGCTGCCATCGCTGCTGAGGTAGTCCACCTGCAAATGCGCCGGGAAATCCGGCATCTGCACCCTTAGCACCATGCGGTCATCCTTGCGCAGCCGGGTCACGTCGCCCTGCATGGTGATGTGCAGGGCGGCGGAGCTGCGTAGGTCGCGCAGCCGCATGGGGCGCAGCACGTTGAGCGCCTCGCAATAGGGGCCATCAAAACCGACCAGACTCCAGGCCACCGGCAGCGGTCCGGCCACTTTGCCGATGGCCTCGCGCAGGGCGACCTCGGGGCGGCCGGTGCGGGCGAGGCCGGCGACGAAGATCATCGTCTCGTCGCGCAGCTGCGGGTTGCTGAGGGTGCACTCCACCGGCGCCGCGGCGGCGCGCAGGCTGGCAAGCGTGGGCGCCGGCGGGCGGGGCGGCTCGACGGGCGTGGCGGCGGCTGGCGGGGCGACCGGCGGAGGGGCGGCGGGCGCCTCCGCTGGTGCGGCGATGAGGGGCGCCGCGGGAACGGACGTTGGGGGAACGGGCGGTGGGGGAACGGGCGCCGGGGGCGGCGTCGGTGCCGCTACGGGAGGCGGCGCGGGAGTGGGAATCGCGGCAACGACGGCCGGCGGAGTGGCCCGGTTCGGGGCGATCGCCGGCTGCCACAGCATGTACCAGCCCGCCACGCCGAGCAGCGCGAGGGCGGCGATGCCGGCGCCCATCAGCCGCGAGCCAGGCTCACGTGCCGGCGCCGCGCCGCTCGCGCCGGATGGGGCGGCGGATGCCGACGCTGCGGTGGCGCGCGCGGGGGCGAGCATCATGGTCGCCTCGGGATCGTGAACGGCGAGCGCGACGTCCTGGAAGCCCTGGCGCAGGGCGGCGGCGAAGTCCTCGGCGGTCTGGTAGCGTTCGGCCGGCTCTTTCGCCATGGCGCGGGCGATGATGGGGTCGAACGGCGCGAGCCCGTGGGCGCTGGTGGAGGGGCGCGGCGGCGGCGCGGTCAGCACCTTGTGCATGATCGCCGACACCACGCCATCGAACGGGCGCATGCCCGTCAGCAGCTGATACAGCAGGGCGCCGCTGGAATAGATGTCGGTGCGCGCATCGGCGGTGTTGCCGAGGAACTGCTCGGGGGACATGTAGGCGGGGGTGCCAAGCATGGTGCCGGTCTGGGTGACGTTGCTGCTCTCGATGCGGGCGATGCCGAAATCGGCGATTTTCAGCGTGCCGTCATTCGTCATCATGACATTGCCGGGCTTGATGTCGCGATGCACCACGCCGCGCTCATGGCTGTAGGTGAGCCCGGCGAGCAGCTGCGCCATGATCTCGCCGGCCTGAATTGGCGGCGTGCGCTCGCCACGGTCAAGCCGCGCCTTCAGCGCCTCGCCATCGACGTACTCCATCACGATATAGGCGAATTCGCTGGTCTCGCCGTAATCGTAGATGGTGACGATATTGGGATGGTTGAGCCGCCCGGCCGCCTGCGCCTCGCGGCGGAAGCGGGCGAGCTCCTCCTGCGCCTCGGGGTCGGCCGGGTTGGGCAGCCTCACGGTCTTGACGGCGACCCGGCGGGAAATCCGGGGGTCCCAGGCTTCGTACACGGTTCCGGTCGCGCCGCGGCCGCGCGTGGCCCGCAGTTCATATTTTCCGAGCGTCGCGACCTCCATCACATTCTCCTGCGTGCATCGGACAGCCGGTTATAGCCGCATCATCGCGATGAAACCATGCACCGTTCGAGGTGGTGCAGGGGGAGATTCCCGATCCGAGCCGCGCCGGGCGGGCACAGTTTCGTTACTTGGCGCAGCAGCGCCGGTCGATTCAACTGCAACGGCGTGCGTTTTCGGCACTTTGGGGCTAATCTGCTTCGATGCGGTCGCCTTCGGTCCTCACTATCGTCGCCGTGCTGGCGGGCGCGGCGGCTTCTGCGTCCGCGCAGCCCGCCACGGCGCGCGTGCCGGCACCCGCCTCGCCGCTGCCCGCGGTGACGGTGCCGGCGGTGCGCGCGGTGAAGCCGGCGCTGCCCGAGACCGAGGTGGTGGAACCCACCGGTGAAGGTGCGGATATCCGCGTCAGCATCGCGCGGGTGATCGTCGAGGGGGTGACGATCTATGGTGAGGATGCGCTCGGCGAGGCCTTAACCGCGGTGATCGGCGAGGCGATCCCAATCGCCACCATCGATGCAGCGCGGCTGGCGATCCTGCGGCGCTATCGCGACGACGGCTACGCGCTGACTGCGGTGAGCGCGATCGTCGAGGCCGGTGGGGTGCTGCGGCTGCGCATCACCGAGGGGCGGATCGCCGACGTCAAGCTCGATGGCGATATCGGCTCGGCCGGCGTGCAGGTGCTGCGGTTCCTGCGGCGCCTCACCGAGCCCGCGGTGATCGACACTGCCACGCTGGAGCGGGCTTTGCTCCTCGCGGGCGACGTGCCGGGGGTGAGCCTCAGCGCCGTGCTGCGGCCCTCCGCCTCCGAACCCGGCGCGCTGACCCTGGTGGCCCAGGTCAGCCGCCGTGCCTTCGGCGGCCAGGTCAGCGTGGATAATCGGGCCTTCAGCAGCGTCGGGCCGGAGCAGTTGCTCGGCGTATTCGATGCCAATAGCTTTTCCGAATATGGCGAGCACAGCCAGGCGCAGATCTACCGCACGCTGAGCGGCGCCCAGCTGTTCGGCCAGGCATCGGTGGACAGCTTCATCGGCGATAGCGGCCTGCGCATCCGGCTCTATGCGGGGCGTGGCATATCACGGCCGACCGGTTCGTTCCGTAGCATCGATTATGTCGGTGGCACCACGCTGGCGGGCGCCGAATTGTCCTATCCGCTGATCCGCTCGCGCCGGCAGACGCTCAACGTGCTGGGGAATTTGGATCTGGTGAACGCCAGTGTCGATCAGACCGGCCAGGGCTCGCGCGACAATCTGCGCGTCGTCCGCGCCGGGATCGACTACGTGGTGTCGGATTTCGTGCTGGGGGACAACCGCAGCGCGGTGAACAGCGTGACGCTACGCCTTTCGCAGGGGCTCACGGCGCTTGGCGCCAGCACGCCGGATGGGCCGGTCAGCCGCCCCGGCCAGATCCCGGCCTTCCGCAAATATGCCGCCGAATTCAGCCGCACCCAGACGCTGCTGCAGCCCTGGGAGGGCGCCTCGCTGGCGCTGCAAGGCGTGCTTGCCGGCCAATATACCGCCGATGTGCTGCCGGCCGCCGAGAAATTCTTTCTCGGCGGCACCCGGCTGGCGCGCGGCTTCTATTATGGCGAGGTTACCGGCGACAACGCAGTGGCTTCGACGCTGGAATTGCAGTTCAACACGGTCAACGAGGTTGAGGTTTTCGGCGTTCACGCGGAGTGGTCCACCCAGCTCTACGGCTTCTATGACTGGGCGCAGACCTGGGAAAGGCTGGACGGCGAGCAGGGACGGCGGCTGCGCTCGGCCGGCATGGGGGTGCGTTTCATCCCGTCGAGCCGCGTTGAGATCGGCCTAGAGGCGGTGCGCCGGATCACTCGTTTCCCCGGCGGCAGCGGCCCCGGCATCGCGCCGCTGCCGGGCGACGCATTCTATTGGCGCGTTTTGGCGCGGTTCTGAGATAGACTGCATCCGGTAGGCAGGAGGCGGGCGATCAGGATCGGCGGCGCGGCAGCAGGGCGGGCGGAGACGGGCAGACGGCGCGCAGCGCTGCTGCTTGGCACTGCGCTTGGTGCTGCCCTTGGCGCCGGGTTTGCCGGCATTGCGCGGGCCGATCCGACGGCGAATGCACGGCCGCAGGGCGGCACGGTGTCATCAGGCAGCGCGAGCATCGCCCTGTCCACCACCGCCACCACCATCACCCAATCTAGCCCCCGCGCGGTGATCGACTGGACCGGCTTCGATGTCGGTCGGCAGCAGAGCGTCACCTTTGTTCAGCCGGGAGCGTCTTCCGTCACGCTCAACCGGGTGAACGCGGCCGATCCCTCGCAGATCGCCGGGAAGATCACCGGCAACGGGCAGATTATCATCGAGAACCGGGCCGGCATTGTGGTTGCCGACGGTGCGCAGATCGACGCGAAGGCGGTCGTGCTCTCAGCTGCCGGCATCTCCAACCGCAGCTTCATGGCCGGGGGCACCAGCTTCACCGAGCCGGCCAAGCCCGGCGCCAGCGTGGTGAACCGCGGCACCATCACGGTGCGCGAGGCTGGGCTTGCCGCTCTGGTCGCCCCCAATGTCAGGAATGACGGGGTGATCGAGGCGCGCGGGGGGCAGGTGGTGTTGCAAGGCGCCTCGACCTTCAAGGTCGATCTCTACGGCGACGGGTTGCTGTCCTTCGAGGCGGCGTCGCTTGGCGAGGCGACCACGGTGCGCAATGGCGGCACCATCAGCGCGCCGGGCGGGCGCGTGCTGCTCTCGGCGGTGCAGGCGGATCGCCTGGTGACCGGGCTGGTTGAGGCCGGGGGCCGGATTTCCGCCGATAGCGCGGGGCGCATGGCAGGCAGCATCCGCATCCAGTCTACCGGCGGCAGCATCACCATCGATGGCACGATGAGCGCGGCCGGGCGGGGCGCGGGGCAGACGGGCGGGAGTGTCGTCGTGGCGACCCCGGGCGCCGTGACGCTGAATTCCGGCGCGACGATCGACGTCTCCGGCCGCGCCGGTGGCGGCAGTGTCGCCCTCGGCACCCGTGCGGGGGTCACGGCGAAAACCACAACGGTAGCCGCCGGGGCGTCGGTGCTCGCCAATGCCACCGACAAGGGGCGAGGGGGGCGGGTAAAGATCCTGTCCGACCAGAACACCACGATGGCCGGCCATATCTCGGCGGAGGGCGGGCCGCGCGGCGGGGCAGGGGGAAATATCGAGGTCTCCGGCCACCAGGGGTTCACGCTGACCGGCGCAATCAGCGTGAGCGCGGTGGCGGGACCGGCGGGTACTATCCTCCTCGATCCGCAGGACCTCACGATCCGCAGCGGCGGTGCGGATGGTGGGCTGCTCCAACCGGCCGGTGGCGATGGAACCTTGGCGGCGGGTAGCAATGGCGGTGCGCCGGTGCCGATCGCGGCCGTGATCGATCCTGCGGCGATTGCCGGGCTGACCGGCAATGTGGTGTTGCAAGCGGCGCGAGACCTTTCGGTGCAGTCGGCCGTCACCTCATCGGCCGCGAGCCTCAGCCTGCAGGCCGGCCGCAACTTGACGGTCAATGCACCAATCAGCCTCCCGGGCGCCGGCACGCTGACGTTGGCGGCAGCCGTCTCCGCCTTTGCCGGCCAGCCCGGCTATGATACGGGCGGGCCGAACGGGGTGCTCACCATCGCGCCATCCGGCGGCGTCGGCGCGCCGCTGGCCCAGGTGAACCTCTCATCCGGCGTGGGCGGCGTGCTCGCGAATGGCCCGATCACCGCCAACGGCCTGACGGTCAATGCCCTGAACTCCGGCGCCTTCACCCTCGGCGGCACGGTTCAGGCCAATAACTTCGGTGTCTCAGCGGGGCAGATCGCTCTGAACGGGGCCGTGCACGCCGCCTCAGTGCAGCTCGCCACGTCGCCGGGGGGCAGTATCAACGCCACCGGAAACTTCTCGGCGCAAAGCCTGGGCGTGACAGCGGGATCGGCCGCCTTTACCGGTAGCGCGATCAATGTCGGCACGCTGACTTCGGCGCAGACGGATGCCGGCTTCACCCTGATGAACGCCGCCGACCTCTTGGCCATCGGCACGTTGAGCGCCGGCGGGGGGGCGACGCCATTGCCGGCCAACGCCTCTGGCCTGCTGCTGTCCGCGACCGGAACCTTGACGCTCGGCCGCGCCGCGAGTCCGGCCATCCTGGCCGCGGGCACCGTGGGCCTCGCCGGCGGTGGCGGGATCATCGAGGCCAATGGCGGTATCACCGCCAATCTGCTGACCGGGACCGTTCCAGGTTCCTCCGTCGTCACATCGGCGGCAACGCTGACCGGCAATAATGCAGTGGGCAGTTTCGGCGCGATGAGCGTAACCGGCCCGCTGGTGTTCGGCGCGGGCAGCGGTTTCAACGTGGTTGGCTCCGTACATGCCGGCGGCGCGATGACGTTGAGCGCCGGCGGGACACTGGCGCTCGGCACGCCGAGCCATGCGGCAATCCTCTCCGCGGCCTCGCTGCGGCTCATCGCCGGTGGGGCGATCACCCAGCCCAACGCGGCGATCGCCGCCGGCACGCTGAGCGCCTCCGCCGCCGCGATCGCGCTGGGCGGCGCCAATCGCATCGGAGTGCTGGCTGGCGCTTCGGCCAGCGGTGATATCAGCATCGCCGACCAGATCGCGCTGACGATCGCGGCGCCCGTCGCCGCGTCGGGCTCGGTGTTTGTCAACACCGGTACCGGCGGGGTGACGCTGGCCGCCCCGACCTCCGCCGGGCCCGGCGGTACGATCGCCTTCACCGGCGACAGTTTCAGCTGGCCGAGCCCGGCGACCAATCCGCTCAACGCGTCGAGCACGGGCACGATCGCCATCGCCCCCGCGACGGCCGGGCTCGGCATGACGCTGGGGCCCGGCGGTGGCCTCGCGCTGTCCAGCACGGCGGGCATGACCGCTGCCACGCTGCAGGTGGGTGCGGCAGCGCCGGCCTCCGGCGCTGCCGTGGTAGTGACGGCGGGGAGCCTCTTGATCTCCGGCTTCGATACCGCCGTCCTCGGAGTGCTGTCGCTGAACGCCAGCGGCGCGATCACCCAGACGGCCGCGCTGACCGGCCCTGCCCGGCTTGATGTGGCGGCCGGCCGTGCCGTGCTGGGCACACCGGGCAACGCCGTCGCGACGCTCGGTACGGTGGTGACGAGCGGCGATTTCAGCTTCACCGACAACACCGGCGTGGCGTTGCTCGGTCTGCTGCAGGCGGGCACAGTGTCGGCCCCCAGTCTTGCCAATACTGCTACGGTGCAGATCCAGACACCGGGCAGCATCGCCATCGGCAGCACGTCGATCCGCACGGTGGTCAATGCCGGCACGGTGGTGTTGCTCGGTGGCGGGGCGATCAACGAAATCAACGGCACCATCGGGGCCAACACCTTGTCAGGCCCGCAGGATGGGGGGGCCATCGCCTCCGCCTCTTATGTTGCGCTGCGCGGCATCAATACGGTCACCACTCTCAGCGCGTTTCAGACCACGGGGAATTTCGCTTTCGTCAATGCCGGCGGGCTGGTGATCGGCGGAGCGGTCACCGCTGGCACTGTGCCGGCGCCCGACCCCCGCAACACCGCGACGCTTTCGCTTCAGGCCGGCGGCGATCTCACTCTTGGCGGCGGCAGCCAGATCGGCGCCCTCAGCGCCGGGCGGATCGATCTCATCGCCTCCGGCGCGATAACCGAGCCGCGCGGGGTCATCGAGGCGAACACGCTGAACGGGCCCGGCCAGGGCGCCGCGTTCACGGCCGCGGCCTCGGTAGCGCTGACAGGCAGCAACCAGTTCGCCGTACTCGGCAATTTCGCGGCCAACGGCGCGATCCGCATCTATGACGGCACGGGCATGATCGTCACCGGCATCGTCAGCGCCGGGGCGGGCGGCGGCAATACGCCGGGCAACACCGCATCCGCGGAGTTGCTCGCGCTCGGGGATCTGCGGATCGGCCAGTCCGGCACCCCCTCGGTGATCAATGCCGGCACGGTGTCATTGCTCTCGACCGGCGCGATTCTGGAACTCAGTGGGGGCATCGTCGCCAACCAGCTCAACGGTCCCGGGCCGGGTGCTGCCATTGGCCAGGCGCTGACCGCTGATCTCCATGGCACCAATATCGTTAACCGGATTGGTCGTTTCGTGGCTTCGGGCGGATTTTCGATGTCCGATATCGCCTCGGTGACGGTTGTCGGCACGGTATCGGTCGGCCCGGCGGCGACTGCGGCGATCACCACGACGGGGAGCATGACCATCGGCCAGGCCGGCAGCGCCGCGCTGCTCTCGGGGGGAACCATCTCGCTGCTCGCCGCCGGCGCCATTGCCGAAAGCTCGGCCAGCTCGATCAACGCCACGCTGCTGACCGGGCCGTTCCCCGGCCTGGCCATCGCCGCGGCGACCGAGGCGACCCTCAGCGGTATCAACGCCGTAGCGCAGATCAGCCAGTTCAACGTGACCGGGAGCCTGATTTTCCGCAACCGGGCTGATCTCACGGTTACCGGCACGCTCTCCGCCGGCAATGTTGCCGCACCCGATGCCCGCAACACCTCTGCCATCGGCCTGATCGTGGCGGGCGATCTCGCCCTCGGCACGGCGTCCGCGCCGGCGCTGCTGAATGCCGGGACCGTTGGGCTTGCCGTCACCGGGACGCTCAGCGAGCCCGCGGGCATGGTGGTGGCCGGGCTGCTGCACGACCTGCGGACCCCCGGCGCGCCGGCCACCGCCTCGGCGATCCTGCTCAGCGGAAGCAATACCATCGCTGCGATCGGCGAGTTCGGGGCGCGGGGCAATATCTATATCCAGGATAATGTGCCTTTGACCGTGGCCGGCACCATCACCGCCGGTGGGGTGCAGGCACCGGATGCGGCGAATGGCGGGAAGCTGAGCCTTGTGATTGACGGCACATTGGCGATCGGCGATGCGGGCCGGCCAGGGGCGCTCAACGCCGGTACGGTGGTGCTGATGCCTTCAGGCGCGATCACCGAACCGAATGGCGCGATCACTGCCAACAGGCTCGTACTGCCGGCGGCCGGGCAGGCGATCGTGCAGACCTCGGGGGTCGATCTCGCCGGGCAGAATGCCATCAGTGTTCTGGCCGCGATCGATGCGACGGGAGACGTGTTCATCAACTCGACGAGCGCGATGAGCGTCGCCGGGCCGATTGCCGTCGGAGCGACGCCCGCCCCGAATCTCGCCAATACCGCCACGCTCACCCTGGCCTCCGCGAGCGATATCGCTATCGCCGCGAACCTGATGGCCGGGACGATCTCGCTGCAATCGGCCGGCACGCTGAGCCAGTCCGGCGGCATCCTCACCGCCAACAGGCTGAGCGGCCCGGCCGCGGGCCTCGCGCAGGCGGTGGCCGGCGCGGTGACCCTCGAGGGGGCGAACACCATCGCGGAACTCGGCGCTTTCACCCTGGCGGGCAATTTCCTGCTCAACGACATCCGGGGCCTGACAGTGGCGGGCGCGGTCTCGGCCGGCGGTACTGCCGTGCCACTGGCGGCGAATGGCGCGACCCTGCGGATCACATCCGGCGGCACCATCGCCATCGGCACGCCGGTGCAGGCGGCCAGCCTGTCCGCCGGAACGGTCACCCTGCTCACCGCCGCGGCAATCAGCGAGGGCGCCACCGGCAGCATCGCCGCGCAGACCCTGCGCGGGCCCAATCCGGCCGCCACGATCCCTGCGGCGAGTGCGGTGAACCTCACCGGCACCAACAGCATCGCGACCTTGACCTCCTTCTCCACGACCGGGGATTTCGTGCTGGCCAACGCCGCGCCGATGCAACTGACCGGCACGATCGCAGCTGGTGGCGGTGCGTCGCCCAATCTCGCCCACCTCGCGATCGGCCTGTCCGCTGGCGCCCTGACGCTGGGCACTGCTGGCGAGGCAGGGGTGTTGAGCGCTGGCACCATCGCGTTGGCCGCGGCGGCGGGGATCGTCCAGCCGAACGGGCGCATCAGCGCGGCATTGCTGTCCGACCAGACCGGGCTGGCCGGCGTGCCGCAATCCGCCTCGGTCTCCCTGCCGTCGGCCAGCAATCTCATAGCCGCGCTGGCAACGATGAACGCGCTGTCCGGCGATCTTGTTTTGAACTCCAGCGGGGCGATGACGGTGATCGGCCCGGTCAACGCCAGCCAACGCCTGGCGGTGAGCGTGACCGGGGCGATGACGGTGCTCGGCAATGTCTCGGGTGGCGATGGCGGTTTGAGACTGTCCGGCGATCTCGGCATCCAGCAGGTCTCGGGTGGCATTACCGCCAGCACGTCCGGCGCGGCGCTGCTGTCTCTGACGTCGGCCCATGGCAACATCGTGCAATTTCCAAATGCGGCGATTACCTCGGCCACCTCGGCCATTATCGCGGCCCAAGGCTCGATCAGCCTGGGGGAGAGCGTGCTGGTTCCGGGTGGGGTGCTGACGCTGACCAGTACCGCCGGCGGCATCTCGCAGAGCAGCTCAACCGGGACGCGGGGCACCATCTTGGTACAGACGGTCTCGGCCAATGCGGCGGGGAGTATTTTGCTCGATTCGAGTTCCAACCGCATCGGCGCCATCAACGGAATCAGCAGCGGCGGCCGCCTCGTTCTCAATTCGACCCTCCCGATGCTGATCGTCGGCGATGTGGTGACCGCAGCCGATGCCAGCATCACCGGCACCAAGGCGGTGGAGCAGGTGGCCGGAAGCATCCTCGCCGGTGGGGCCGGGGTTCAGGTACTCTCGCGCCTCGGCTCCTTCACGCAGGACCACGGCGCAGTGATCGGTGCCACCGGCAACGATGGCACCGTATCACTGACCGCTCTCGCCGCCGGTGCGACGATCGACGTCGGCGGCGTGCTTTCGGCAGTCGGCGGCAATGCGCTGGTATCGCTCAGCGTTCCGCTCGGCGGCATACTGGAGCTGGCATCGCTCCCAGGGGGGGCAGTCGTGACGCAAGGCGGCGGGCGGATCGTTGCCACGCGCCTGACGGCGACTGCGCTCGATACCATCGCGCTCGATGGCGTGGGATCGGCCAATGCTGTCGGTACGCTTGAAGCGATGACCTCGACCAACGGGGCGATCGGCTTGCTCAACACTACGCCGTTGAAAGTCAACGGCATCGCGCATGCGCCGGCCGGCATCATGTTGCAATCTCTTGCCGATCTCACTTTGGGCACCAGCGCCGGCGTCCTGGTGGATGCGGGCAGCGCCGTCCTGCGTGCCGGCGCCTCGATGCAGTTGCAGAATGGCAGCAAGGTCTCGGCCCCCGACGTATCGCTCATCGCGCCAAACATTGTTGCTGTCGGCGGAACGCTGTGGGCGCCGCGGCTGCTGATCGGCGGCGCCAATGGCGCGGCGAGCGGGCTCGTCGTGCTTGGCGATGGCGCGATTCTGCAAACCGGTGAGGCCGCGCTACCACCTCCGACCGCTGCCACCAGTGCGTGGCCAAGCTATGCCGGGTCCACGACGGGCGCCTTCATTTCAGCGCAAAACCTCACGATCGGCTGGTCCTCCGCCATTCGCGGCGTGAGCGGCAGCGCGAGCCAGACCCTGCGCGTCGATCTCTCCGGCTCCGGTGTCATCGACCCGGTCAACGGTCTGTCCGCTGAAACGACGACGCTTCTCATCAATCTCGGCAGCCGGGCGAACCTATCCGGCAATGTCACGCTGGGTGGGCTCTATCTCGCCTACCCGCGCGGCGCCCGCGGTAGCGTCGCCCTCTCCGGCACGGTGCGCGGCGTCGGCGGCCAAGCGGCGGCGCAGATCTCATCGATCACCCCCGGGCCTAACGCGCTCTACCAGATCAACGCCTGCCCGATCGCCTCGGTCGCCTGCTTCGTGGTATCGACCGAGCGATTGCCGCAGACGGTGCCGATCCGCGATCTCGATATCCGTCCGGCGCATGATACCGTGGACGAAGCCGAAATCCTGCTGCCGAATGTGTCGCGTGACGATTTTTAGCCTGTGGCGGCGCCTGGGTCCGGCGCTGATGCTCCTGGTCGCCTCCTGTGCGAAGCCGCCGCAGGAGGCGTATCTCGGGGCCACGGCAGCCTCGGTGAGCCAGACCGAGATCGGCGAGAACAGCGCTGGCGAGGCCTGTACGCAGGCGGCGATCGGCGGCGGGGTCGATATCTTCTGCGGCACCTGGCTGCAACCGAGCGCGCGGCTGCGCACGGCCCCAGCGGTGCCCTCGCTGCGCCAGGCGGCAGTGAGCGGGGCGTGGCGGGCGGCCATCGATACGCGCTTCTCCTGCGGTGAACCGAGCGAGAGTACCATCCTCGGCAATATTCCGGCACTCGCGATGTCCTGCGCCAGGCGCCTCGGCGGCTGGCCGCATGTGGCGCTGGTGGCGACGGTGGGGACGACGACGTGGTTCGCCGACGGGGTGTTGCCGGCATTTCCGGTGATGGAACGCGCGATCGCGATCGGCACCGGACGGGCTGCCCCCGCGCCGGGGAGCCAACGGTCCGATGCCATGGCGATGTTCGCTGAGCGGCTGGCCCTCTCCTCCTTCGGCTCCGGTGATATCGGGCAATATGACCAGTTGATCGAGGCTGGCACGCGGGCCAACCTCGCCGATGATCCGGGGCAGGCGGAAGTCGCCTTCCGCGCTGCGCTCGCCCTGCAGGAGCGCGCACTTGGCCGCGATGACCCCAATATCGTCACGCCGCTGACCTATCTGGCGCTGCAACTCTCCAACCAGGGGCGCGACCAGGAGGCTGACCAACTCTTCACCCGCGGCGCCGCTCTGGTAGACCGTGCGGCCGACCCGCTGGCGGTTGCGCGGCTCGCCCATTATCGCGCGCTGCACGCCAGAAACCGCAATGACCCCGACGAGGCGCTGCGCCTGTTGACCCGTGCGGAGGCGGAGTATCGCCGCGCCCTGCCGCCGGGTGTCATCGCCGCACGCGTGACGCCGCCGGCCTCGCGTTTCGTGCGCTCCGGGCCGACCAATATCACCGACCTGCTGCCATCGCGCGAATTGGTGACCGATCCGGTTGCGCGTTCGGCGCTGTTCGGGCTGATCGAGGTGTGGCGCTATCGCGGCCTCGTGCTGCGCGATCTCGGCCGCGTGGCCGAGAGCGCGGCGATCCTGCACCAGGCCAACGACCTCGCCCGCGGCAACGGCATCACCCAGCCGCTGCTGATGGCCCGCCTCTATCGTGCCGGTGCGATGACCGAGGCCTCGTCCGGGCGGCATGAGGTGGCGAGCGATGCGCTCGATCGTGCAGTCACCGCCTTCGGCCGCGTGCTGCCGGGCAGCAAGCCGGTGGCCAATACCCGCATGGTCCGGGCCCGCCAACTCGCGCTCGCTGGCGATGGGGATACGGCACTGCGCGAATGCCGGGCGGGGGCGAAGATCCTCTCTGACTTGAAATCCGGCACCGAGCCCGGCTTCGTCGCCGGCTGCCTGGACATTTTCGCCGCCCAGGCCGCGCGGCAGCCGGCGGAGCGGCAGGCCCTCTACGCCGAGATGTTCGCCATATCCCAGGTCGCCCAGGGTGGCATTACGAGTCAGCAGATCGCCCAGGCCACAGTGCGCCTCGGCGAGAACGCCAAGAACCCGCGCGTCGCCGATGCGGTGCGCGCCCGGCAGGATGCGGGCGGGGTGCTCGCCGAACTCTACCGTAAACGCGATGACGTGATGCAACGCGTCGGCGCCGGTTCCCCGGAGGTTAGTGAACTCGATGAGCGGATCGGCACGCAACAGGCCGTCCTCGCCGAAGCCGACTCGGCCCTCCAGGCAGCGGCGCCGAATTACGGCCAACTCGTGCAGCAGGTCGTCCCCGCCGCCACCGTGCAGGCCGCGCTGCGCTCCTCTGAGGCGTTCGTGGCGATGACGCTGAATGCCGATACCGGCTGGGTCTTCCTCGTCCGCAAGGACCGTCTCGCCGTCGCCCGCACCGAGGGCGGGCTGAACCGGATGAGTGAGCTGGTGGGGCGGGTGCGCGCCTCGATCGAGGCGGATGACGGCGTGCTGCCCCAGTTCGATACCGAATCCGCCCATGCCATCTACCGCGCCACCCTCGCGCCGGTCAGCGAGGGGCTTGAGGGGATCGATGCCCTCGCCATCGCCCCCGTCGGCCCCCTGCTGGCGATCCCCTTCGACATGCTGCTCACCGCGCCGAGCCCCCCCGAGGCGCTGGGCAAGGCGCCCTGGCTGCTGCGCCGGTTCAGCCTGAGCCACGTGCCATCCCCCGGCAACTTCGTCTCACTGCGCAAGATCTCCGGCGGATCGCGGGCGGCGCGACCCTGGTTCGGCTTCGGCGAATTTACCCCCCTCACGCTCGAGCAGGCCCGCAAGACCTTCCCCGCCGCCGAATGCGTCAGCAGCGCCAAGACGCTGGCCGAACTCTCCACCCTGCCTTTCGCCAAGCGCGAACTGGAAGCCGCCCGCCTCCTCCTCGGCGCCCAGACCAGCGAGGAATTGCTCGGCCCCGCTTTCACCGCCGCCAACGTGCTGAGCCGCGATCTGCGCGACTACCGGGTGCTGCAATTCTCCACCCACGCTTTGCTGCCCTCCGAGATTGCGTGCCAGACCGAGCCGGCGATCGTCACCTCCGCGCCGACCGGCGCCGAGGATGCCTCCGGGGCGCTGCTCTCCGCCTCGAAGGTCGCCAACCTCAACCTCGATGCGGATCTCGTCATCCTCTCCGCCTGCAACTCCGGCGGCCCTGGCGGCATCGTCGCCGGCGAGAGCCTTTCGGGCCTCGCCCGCAGCTTTTTCTACGCCGGCGCCCGTGCCCTCATGGTCACCCACTGGGCAGTCAACGACCAGACTGCGGCCTATCTCGTCGCCGTCATGCTGCGCCAGCTCCGCGACAATCCCGGCTACGGCATCGCCGAAGCGCTGCGGGCCGCCGAGCTCGGCATGCTCGATGGCGCGGGGGCCGACCTCAACCCAGCCGTCGCCCACCCCTTCTACTGGGCCCCTTTCGCGGTGATCGGCGACGGCAGCGGCCGCCTGACGGGCATCGCCGCGCGCTGAGCAGGACGTGACATTTCCCCGAACCCTGCTAAGGGTGCGCCAACCCCACACCAACAGGATACCAGCGTGAAACCGACCGACATCGCCCGCGTGCAAGCCTATCTGCGCAAGCTCTTCGCCAATGAGCGCATCCATATCGACGCCCCCAAGAAGGCCGGCGCCACCATCGAAGTCCGCGTGGGCGACGAGTTCATCGGCACCCTCCACCGCGACGACGAGGACGGCGAAGTCTCCTTCGCCTTCCAAATGATGATCCTCGAAGAGGACCTCCCGCCGGCTCCGAAGGCGAAGTAATCTTTCAGGGAGCGGGCGATTCACGTCTCCGGCGAAGCCGCCTCCGACGATCGCGCGCTCACCCCTTCAACGCTGCGTCCACCTCCTGCCCATAGAAGGTGGCGTAGCTGTTGCCCTGCAGGGCAAGGCCGATGATCTCCACCATCTCGGCCAGCTCCTCCTCCGTCACCCCTTTGCCCTTGGCGAGGTTGGTGTGGGAGGCGCTGCAATACTCGCAGCCATTGGCGACGGAAACCGCCAGATAAATCAACTCCTTGGTCTTGGCGTCGAGCGCCCCCGGCGCCATCACCTGCTGCGCCCGCTCCCAGAACCGCTTCATCACGGCCGGATGCCGCGCCATCGCCTTCCAGGCGTTGTTGACGTCCGGCACCCCCCGCTTCTGCTTGATATCGTCGAACACCGCGCGGGCCTCGGGCACCGCCTCGTCGTACTCGATCAACCGCCCGTATTTCATCGGCTTGTCCGTCATGCCCCGAGCCCTCCCTGCCGCTCGATGAAGCGCGCCACGTCCTCCACCCCAACGCCGGCCCGCACATTGGCGAACACATAGGGCCGCTCGCCGCGCATCTTCTTCGAATCGCGGTCCATCACCTCGAGGCTCGCGCCCACGAACGGCGCCAGATCGATCTTGTTGATCACCAGCAGGTCCGACCGCGTGATCCCCGGCCCCCCCTTGCGCGGGATCTTGTCGCCGGCCGAAACGTCGATCACGAAAATGGTGAGATCCGCCAGTTCCGGGCTGAAATTCGACGCCAGATTATCGCCGCCCGACTCGATCAGAATCACATCCAGCCCCGGGAAACGGGAATTCAGCTCCGCCACCCCCGCCAGATTGATCGAGGCATCCTCGCGGATCGCCGTATGCGGGCAACCCCCGGTCTCGATGCCGAGAATCCGCTCCGGCTCCAGGGACCCGGCCCGGGTGAGGAACTGCGCGTCCTCCTTGGTGTAGATGTCATTGGTGATGGCGGCGATGTTGTAGGAAAGCCGCAGACGCTTGCACAGCGCATCCATCAGCGCGGTTTTGCCGGTGCCGACCGGTCCGCCGATGCCGACGCGAAGAGGGCCGTTGGGTGAGCTCATGAGCGGAACAACCTCGTATATTGCGTTTCATGCCGCATGGCGGCGAGATCGGAACGGAAGCAGGCGCCGCCGAGATCATCGAGCGTCGCGGCCCGAGTTTCGCCCGCCACGGCTGTGATCGCGGGCTCCAGCGCCGCCAGCACCGCCAGCCCGGTGGACTGCCCGAGCGGCACCAGCCGCACGGCGGCCGAAATCAAATTGGCCGCCAGCGTCTGCACATAGGCGGCACAGGCCAAATCCTCGGCGATCGCATTGGCCCCGGCCATGGCGCCCACCGCGACGGGGTAGG
>CAIPLM010000025.1 GCA_903865895.1 uncultured Rhodospirillales bacterium
CCTACTCCGTGGTTGCAACCACAGAGTAGGCCCCCTCCCTTATCAGGCACCCTCTTCGACGGATGCGGGTCTGGGGCCCCAGCCCCCAGCGGGGTCAAGGGGCAGCGCCCCTTGCCTTCCTTCCCACAGCAAGGCCCAGCGAGTGCTGGCCCTTACAGGCTCGCCAGCGCCTCGTTCAGCGTCGCGCTCGGGCGCATGGCGGCCGAGGTCTTGGCGTTGTCGGGCTGGTAGTAGCCGCCGAGATCCTGCGGCTTGCCTTGGGCGGCGATGAGTTCGCCTTCGATTTTCGCTTCGTTGGCCGAGAGCTTGTCGGCCAGCGGTTTGAAGCGGATGGCCAAGGGCGAGCTGTTGTCGCGTGCCGCGAGCGCCTGGGCCCAGTAGAGCGCCAGGAAGAAATGGCTGCCGCGATTGTCGATCTCGCCGACGCGGCGGGCGGGGGAGCGGTTATACTCGAGGATCTTGCCGTTCGCCTCGTCCAGCGTCTCGGCCAGCACCTTCACTTCAGCGTTGCCGGAGACCTGGGCCAGGTGCTCGAGCGAGGCGCCGAGGGCGAGGAATTCGCCGAGCGAATCCCAGCGCAGATAGCTCTCCTCCTGGAACTGCTCGACATGCTTGGGCGCCGAGCCGCCGGCGCCGGTCTCGAACAGCCCGCCGCCGGCGAGCAGCGGCACGATGGAGAGCATCTTGGCCGACGTGCCGAGTTCCATGATGGGGAACAGGTCGGTCAGGTAGTCGCGCAGCACGTTGCCGGTGACCGAGATGGTGTCGAGCCCCTGGCGGATGCGGTCGAGCGAGAACTGGGTGGCTTCCACCGGCGCCATGATGCGGATGTCGAGGCCGGAGGTGTCCTGGTCCTTGAGGTATGCCTGCACCTTGATGATCAGCTGCGCGTCATGCCCGCGCTTCGCATCGAGCCAGAACACCGCGGGGGTGTTGCTGATGCGGGCGCGGCGGACGGCGAGCTTCACCCAATCCTGGATCGCCGCGTCCTTCACCTGGCACATGCGGAAGATGTCGCCGGTCTCGACGGGGCGGGAGAGCAGGACGGTGCCGTCCTCGGCGACGACCTGGACAATGCCGTCGGCGGCCACTTCGAAAGTCTTGTCGTGCGAGCCGTATTCCTCGGCCTGCTGCGCCATCAGGCCGACGTTGGGGACCGAGCCCATGGTCTTGGGATCAAAGGCGCCATGGGCCTTGCAGTCCTCGATCACCACCTGGAACAGCTGCGCGTAGCAGCGATCGGGGATCACCGCCTTGGTGTCGTGCAGCTTGCCGTCGGGGCCCCACATCTTGCCGGATTCGCGGATCATCGCCGGCATCGAGGCGTCGACGATCACGTCGCTCGGCACGTGCAGGTTGGTGATGCCACGATCGGAGTTGACCATGGCGAGCGCGGGGCGGACGGCGTATTCGGCCGCGATATCGGCCTTGATCGCGGCCTTCTCGGCCTCGGGCAGGGTCTCGATCTTGGCCAGGAAGTCACCGAAGCCGTTGTTGAGGTTCACGCCCAGGCGCTGCATCGTCGCCGCGTGCTTGGTGAAGACGTCGGCGAAGAAGACGGAGACGCAGTGGCCGAACAGGATGGGGTCGGAGACCTTCATCATGGTGGCCTTGAGGTGCAGCGAGAACAACACGCCCTGGCGCTTGGCATCCTCGATCTGCTCGGCGAGGAAGCCGCGCAGCGCCTTGCGGCTCATCACCGCGGCGTCGATGATTTCGCCGGCGATCAGCGGGGTCTTGGCCTTCAGCACCGTGACGGCGCCATCCTTCGCCACCAGCTCGATGCGCGCCGTGGTGGGGGCGGTGATGGTGGTCGAGATTTCCGAGCCGTAGAAGTCACCCGCGGGCATGAAGGCGACGTGGGACTTCGAGTCCTTGCTCCAGGCGCCCATCTTGTGCGGGTTGTTGCGGGCATATTGCTTCACCGCGCCGGCGGCCCGGCGATCGGAATTGCCTTCGCGCAGCACCGGGTTCACCGCGCTGCCGAGCACCTTGCCGTAGCGGGCACGGATGTCCTTTTCGGCATCGGTCGCGGGGCTGTCGGGGAAATCGGGCACGTTGTAGCCGTGGCCCTGCAACTCCTTGATCGCCGCCTTCAACTGCGGGACGGAGGCGGAGATGTTGGGCAGCTTGATGATGTTGGCTTCCGGGCGCAGCGCGAGCTTGCCGAGTTCGGCCAGTTCGTCGGGCACGCGCTGCTCGGGCGTGAGCTTATCGGGGAAATTGGCGAGGATGCGCCCGGTCAGCGAAATGTCCTTCAGCGTCAGCTTCACGCCGGCGGTGCCGACGAAGGACTGCACGATCGGCAGCAGGGAGTAGGTGGCGAGCGCGGGGGCTTCGTCGACCTTGGTCCAGACGATTTCGAGTTCTGACATGCTTGCACCTTTGCGCGCCGGGGGCCCGGGGGCCACGTTGGACAATCCAGGAATAACGGCCGCCTTCTCGCACCAGGGTGCGACAAGAGCAAGTGGGAGGGCTGCATGGGCAAGCCGAAGCTGTGGCCTTAGTGTCTGGCCTGCTGCGGGTGCCGAGGACACCTAGTTGAGCTAATTGCGCCTTTTTCTCAAACTCCGCTGGGCTGAGATCGCCCAGAGTCGAGTGTCTCCCGACCACCTTGCAGAAGCGCTGGATGTAGTCGAACACATCCGCCCTGGCCTGATCGCGACTACGATAGAGCTTGGTGGCGGTCCGCTCGGTTTCCAACAACGAGAAGAAGCTCTCCATTCCCGCATTGTCCCAGACGTTGCCGGATCGGCCCATCGAGCAACTGACGCCATCTTCGGCCATAAGGCGCTGGAACCGCTCCGATGAGTATTGGCTACCCTGGTCGGAGTGACGCAGCAGCGCATCCGGCTTTCCACCACGTTGAAGGACGTGACCCTGCGATTCGCATTCATGCACATTATGGCGAAAGGCGACGTTATTGCCGGTCAGTGGGTCGGCGTGTAGAATTTACCTATCGATGGGTGCAAGGATAGAGTCGGTGAAGAATTTTCAAATCGCTATGCATCGGCCTGGCCGTATCCTTCCTCGAACCGCTTTCATAAGATCCAAGGACGACAACGACGCTGCCGTGAGAATTACATCACTTGCCCTTGTCGAAGGGCTTGGCAAGCTCGGCATAGAGTCAAAAACCTTGCGACTATCCGATGTAAATTTAAATCTTGATTTCTATGATTTGATCGTATTTCATTATAATGATCATGAAGCAATAAAATATATAAGAGCTAATAAAACCACAAACTCACTCAAAATTTGCCTTGGATCTGACATATACTCCTTTAAATACTACACAGATCTCCAAGATATAACCGATTATTTTGTGATGCCGACTGATCTGCATAAAATGGTGCTCTCCTCGGCGCTATCCAAACCTGTCTACGTGATGCCGGAATGTGTTGATGCAATGGCAATCACTCCAGACGAAAGTGTGGAGAATCTGACTGGGTTCCGCGGTCGTTCGCAACGTCGCGTTTGTTGGTTCGGATATTCGGAGAGTTTCGCCAAGGGCATGTCGTCGATCATTCCGGTCATTAACCGCGCCATGTCGGAACGGAAAATCGACTCTTTCTCCTTGATTCTGGATCAAAAAAATTTCATCAATAAATTCAATTTCCCCACAATAGAATTTCATTATCGCGAATTCCAAAAAACATCTCTCGCTTTTGATTATGCGATACTTAGTCATTTCCCCTTAGATCTGCGGGTTAATTCATTGATAAAATCACCGAATAAAGCCATTACGTCATTTTGCGCCAACATGATACCGATTGCAAGCCGCACCCCGAGTTATGAAAATCTTTTCGATCAGCTGAATGTGAGCGATTTCTTGTTTTCATCACCGGCCGAACTCGATCGCAAATTGTCCGCGCTGGACCCAGTGGCCGACTCGCACCGACTCGCTCAGCAGCAAGTACGCCAAACGCTGGGGCGCATTTTTAGCCCGAAAGCTATCGCTGCCCGATTTATAAATATCTATGGGGAATACCAAGCATCGGGAGGTCGTAGCGCTGTGTTGCCACCAATCGGTGGTGTTGAAAATGATTCCCGAGATTTGTACTTCTCAGATCACCTAAAGGCGCTATATCCGACCGCAAAATCGGCACTCCAAAGCAGGATGCGGAAGATATTTCACAACTACAAATCGGGGCAGGTATAGAGTGAAGTTGACCCGCTTTGGTGGAGCCATCCAGGCTTTCCCCGGAGGTTCATGCAATGCCCCAATCCCGCCCGCCTGAAGTTGCCCCGTTTTCGTGGAGTTTCTGGTGACTTGGGGGTCACGTCCGTCAAGATGGTGGGAATTCGGGTGTCGTTTGCGGTAGCCATGAATCACGCGGCGATGGTGGCAATCTGGGTTGGCGCGGCGTCGATGGTCGGCGCCATGAGTTCAGC
>CAIPLM010000026.1 GCA_903865895.1 uncultured Rhodospirillales bacterium
ATGCCGTCGGCGGGAATGGCTGCGATCCGGTAGTGCCGCATGGCGGTGTCTCCTGTCATCATTGCGCCTGCGCGGCACGTTGCGCCGACTGCCATTCCCGGCCAGGCGCGGCCGCGACGAGTTCGACGGTATAGGGGTGGGCGGGGTTGAGCAGAACCTGCACCGCCGGCCCGAATTCCACCACGCGGCCCCGCTGCATGACGGCGATGCGGTCCGCGATACCGGCGGCCACCCGCAAATCATGCGTGATGAACAGCATGGTGAGCCCGCGATCGCGCTGCAACCGTTCCAGCAGCTCCAGCACCTGGCGCTGCACCGACACGTCCAGCGCCGAGACCGCCTCGTCGGCGACGATGATGGAGGGCCGCATCGCCAACGCCCGCGCAATGCCGATGCGCTGGCGCTGCCCGCCCGAGAACGCCTCCGGCTTGCGCTCCAGCGCCTCGCGCTGCAAGCCGACGAGATCGAGCAACTCGGCCGCCTGCGCCTTCGCCTCCCCAGCCTCCAGCCCGCCGAGCACCCCCGCCCGCGTCAGCATGGCGCCGACCGTGCGATTGGGGTTGAGCGAGCCGAACGGGTCCTGAAACACCATCTGGATCAACCGCCGCCGCCGCATCAACTCGCGCCCGGAGAGCCGCGCGAAATCCACGTCCTCGATCAGCGTCCGCCCGGCATTGGGTGCGAGCAGCCGGATCACCGCCTTGGCCAGCGTGCTCTTGCCCGAGCCGGATTCCCCGACGATCGCCACCGTGCCGCCGGATGGCACATCGAACGTCACGTCATCCACCGCGCGCAGCGGCCCGAAGAACCGGCTGACGCCCTCAAGCCGCAGGGCAGGGGCCTCCGCCGGCTCCGGCCGGGCACGCGGAATCAGCGACGGCACCGCCGCGATCAACTGCTTCGTGTAGGGATGCACCGGATCATTCAGCACCTGCGCGACCGGCCCGATCTCCACCAGCCGTCCCCGCTGCATCACCGCCACCCGGTCCGCGATATCCGCCACCACGCCGAAATCATGCGTCACGAACAGCACGCCATGCCCGTGCTCGTCCCGCAACGCCTTGATCAGCTTGAGGATCTGCGCCTGGGTGGTGACATCCAGCGCCGTGGTCGGCTCATCGGCGATCAGCAGCGAGGGATTCCACGCCAGCGCCATGGCGATCACCACGCGCTGGCACTGGCCACCGGAAATCTCGTGCGGATAACGCCGCGCGATGGTCTCGGGGTCCGGCAACTGCATCTCGCGCATCAGCGCCAGCGCGCGAGCCTCGCGCTCTGCCCTGGGCATCTCTGGCTCGTGGATCTCCAGAATCTCCGCGATCTGCTCACCGATGCGAATGGCCGGATTGAGCGCCGCCATCGGCTCCTGGAAAATCATCGCGATGTGCCGGCCACGAATGGCGCGCAACTCCTGCTCCGGCAGCGCGGCAATATCCCGCCCCCCGAAGATGATCCGCCCTTCGGCATGGCGCAGCCCATGCGGCAGCGCGCCCATTATGGCACTCGCGAGGACCGACTTGCCGGAGCCGGATTCCCCGACCACGCACAAAATCTCGCCCTTGGCCACCTCCAGGCTGATCTCCTCCACCGCAAACGGCCGGTCCCCATCGCTGGGCAGCGCGACCGAGAGCTTCTCGATGGCAACCGCCGCGCGCATGCCCCCCTCATTCATGCCTTCGCCCCCGCCCGCGACGCCTCGCGCAGCCCGTCGGCCAGCAGCGAAAGCCCGAGCATCAGCGAGGAAATGGCGATACAGGGGAACACCACGAGATGCGGAAACACCATCGCCATGCCCCGCCCCTCATTCACCATCCCCCCCCAATCCGGCGTCGGCGGCGGCAGGCCGAGGCCGAGGAAGCCGAGCGTGCCGATGGTGATGGCGATATAGCCAAGCCGCAGGCAGGCATCCACCACCAGCGGCCCGGTCGCATTCGGCAGGATATCCACCAGCATGATCCGCGCCGCATTCTCGCCCTGGGTGATCGCCGCCGATACGAAGTCCCGGCTGGCGATATCGATCGACAGCGCCCGCACAATGCGAAAAATCGCCGGCGCCGAGGCAAACGTCACGGCCAGCACGATATTCAGGCCGGACGCCCCGAGCGTGACGATGATCAGGATGTAGAGCACCAGCACCGGAAACGAGAGCACGACATTGGCGAGGAAACTCAGCACCCTGTCCGTAATGCCGCGATAGAACCCCGCGCACAGCCCGCCGGTGATGCCAACGATATAGGCCGAGGAGGCCGCCACTCCCGCCCAAAACACCACCGTGCGCGCCCCATAGATCAGCCGCGACAGGATATCGCGCCCCAGCAAATCCGTCCCCAGCCAGAAAACTCCGCCATCCGGCGCCCGTTCGAAGGGCATTTGCAGCGGAACCTGGCTCTTCAGCGGATCATAAGGCGCGAGCCACGGCGCAAAAATCGCACACACCACCCACAGCGCCACCATTGCGAAGCCGATCGCCGATGCGGGCCGCCGCAGCGCCCGGCCGAGCGCGCGCATCACGCCTCTCCCTTGCGGATGCCGAAGCGGATGCGCGGGTTGAGCGTGGTGTAGAGCAGGTCGGAAATCAGCTGGGTGGTGACGATCACGCACACGCTGGTCATCGCGCAGGCCTCGATCAGCGCCACGTCGCTGTTGAGGCAGGCCTGATACAGCAAGGTGCCGAAGCCCTTGTAAGCAAAGAAAACCTCGGTCACCAGCACGCCCGAAATCAGCCAGGGGATCTGCAACATGATCACCGTGATCGGCGCCACCAGCGCGTTCCGCAGCGCATGGCGAAACACGATCCGCGCCGGCGAGGCGCCCTTCATCAGCGCGGTGCGGATATAGGGCTGCGCCATCACCTCGGCCATCGATGCCCGCACCATCCGCGCGACATAGCCGAAATCGTACAGCACGATCACCATCACCGGCAGCACCAACTGCTGCCACTCGAACCCGTTGGTCATCATGCTGGCCCCCGGCAGAACGCCGAGCCAGAAGACGAAAATCGCCGAAAGAAACACCGCGGAGGCGAATTCCGGCACCGAGGTGGTGCCCACCGCGATGAACGAAATCACCCGGTCCGCGATCGACCCCTCCCGCACCCCGGCGGCGATGCCGAAAATGAACGCGAGCGGCACAATCAGCGCAAACGCAGTGCCGGCGAGGATCGCCGTGCGCGAGAGGTATTGCGGCAGCAGCACCGAGACCAGCTCGCGGTAATGCACCGAGCTGCCCCAATCCCCCCGCACGAAGCGCCACAGCCAATTCACGTAGCGTTGCAGGAACGGCGCGTCATAGCCGTTCTCGGTGAGCCACAGCGCGCGCTGCGTCTCGGTGGAATACTGCCCGATCACCTTCACCGCGACCGAGGCCGCGTCATGCTCCAGCACCAGGTAGATCAGGAAGGAGACCGACAGCATGACGCCGAGCACCTCGCCCAACCGGGCCAGGAGGAACCGCATCATGCCGTCATCTCCGCTCCCCCGCCCTCAGGCCAGCCAGACCGGGGCGAGGTTGTGATAGGTCGCCGGATGCAGCCGGAAATTCTTCACCTTGTCGGACATCGCGCCGAACCGGTCCGCCCAGTAGGGCTGCACCATCACCGCCGCATCCTGCAAAATCCGCTCCACCGATTCCATCGCCTGGCTGCGCGCCTTGGGATCGACAATCCCGGTCGCCTTGTTCAGCGCGGCGTCGAACTCGTCCGAGGCATAGCGGCTCTCGTTCCACGAGCCGCCGCTGCGATAGGCGAGATCGAGCGTCATCACCGCGAGCGGCCGATGCGCCCAGAACGTCAGGCCGAAGGGCACCTTGTCCCAGATCGGCCAGAACTCCGAGGCCGGCTTCACGTCGAGCATCATGCGGATGCCCGCCTCGGCGACCTGCTGCTGCATGATCACCGCGGTATCCTGCTCCCAGCGCCCCTGTGTGTTGCCGAGCGTGAGCGACACGTAGAGCCCATCCTTGTATCCGGCCTCGGCGAGCAGCGCCTTGGCCTGCGCCACGTCGCGCTTCAGCGGCGGCAGCTTGAAATACTCGGGCTGGAACGGCGCCACATGATGGTTCTCCGCCACCACGCCAAGCCCGCGATAGCCCAGCTGCAGCATCTTCTGGTTGTCGGAGGCGAGTACCATGGCCTTACGCACGCGGATATCGTCGAATGGCTTCGCGGTGCCCTGCATGCGGATGCACACGGTCTGCGCCGCCCGCCCGCTCAGCAGCGTCACGTTCGGCAGCCGCTTCACCACGTCGATATCGGTGGTGTTGATCGCCGGCACCAGATCCACCTGCCCGGAGGCCAGCGCCTGGATAGAGGCCGAGATATCGGTGCCGAGATCGATGAAGCGGATCTCATCGAGCAGCGGCGCCTTGCCCCAGTAGCCCTCGCGCCGCCGCAGCGTCGCCTTCTGCCCCACCGCGAACTCCACCAGCGAATAGGGCCCGGTGCCGATCGGGTTCTTGGTCCACACGCCGCCCTGTTCCACGAACTTGCGATGCAGGATCGGGCAGGTATAGGCGAACAGCATCTCGGGGATGGCGAGCGTCGGGCGCTTGAGATGCAGGGTGAACTCCAGATCATTCACCACCTCCACGTCCGTTACCGCGGAGAAGGCACTTTTGTTGGAGGACTTGCTTTCGGGCGCGATCCAGCGGCGGAGGTTGAACGCCACATCCTCGGTGGTGAAGGCATCGCCGTTCGACCATTTGACGTTGGGCTGGAGCTTGAATTTCCAGGTCATCAAATCGGCCGAGGGGTCCCAGCTCGCGGCCAGCAGCGGCTGCGTCACGTTGTCCTCGTCCACCCGGGTGAGATACTCGAGCACATTGCGCAGCACGTTGGAGGGCTGCGTCCAGGTGATCATCATCGGGTCGTTGATTTCCATCACCGCCCCCCCGTAGCGGAGCGAACCGCCCTTTTTCGGGGTTTCCTGGGCGGTTGCGGCCGGCGCCCCGGCGATGCCGTAGGCGCTGGCGGCCGAGACGCCGAGCAGGGTCACGGTGCGCAGGAAGGACCGGCGGTCGATCTCACCCTTGAGGAACAGGTCGGTCACTGCCGGCACGTCGGGATGAACCGGTCGGCCGCTATTGGTGCGCAGCTTGAACATGCTCGGAACCCTCCTTGTCATTGATTGTTGGCGGCCCACAGGCTAGGCGCGAGCGGTCCGGCTTGTCATCACCCAAAGTTGCGCATGCCGGAGGCGGCGCAGTCCTTATATAGACGCGCCAAAGCCACCGCACGGGCCAAGCCTCCCGGCGGGTGAGCAGGCGCGGCGATGCCGATGGTACATCGCTCCCCCCCGGAGAGCGGCGCAACTGCCGGCCCCTTGGTCCGCCGCCGCGCGGCACGGCTATGGCGATAACGGGTGGGGGAGAGCCGACGGCGCGGCACAGCCCGCCGCCCGGCATCATTGCACACGCGCGCGACCTCCGCCGCCTTGCCGCGGAAGCCAGCGTCGCCGATCAGGCCGGGGTCGGCCAGCGCGGCGCGATACCGCGCGAGCCGCCGCATCTCCGCCGCCATCCGGGCGCGGCGGCGATGCCCCAACGGCAACCCGTCGCGCCGCGCGCGCAGCATCGCAAGCCGAGCGCCCAGAATCCCATCCAGCACCAGCAGCACATGCCGCAGGGCCAGCATCAGCACGGCGTGGAGGAGGGACGGGGCGGGGGACATCGGGGCCTTTCGTGGTTGAATTGAAGTTCAATATATGTTCTTATAATCCGCGATCAGAGTCAAGGAAATTTTCTCTCATCGGACCAAAAAAAACTCCCCCTCTCGCGTTCGCGGGACGGGGCCGGGGGGAGGGCGGCACCACCGCGGTGCCACGTCGGGGGAGTCCCCCGCAAACGACCCTTGCCATCGCCCTCGATCGCTGTATAACGCGCGCTCCCTGCCGGGGGAGACGGTATCTCCCGGCTATGCCCGCGCGCCATCCCGGCGCGGGACCCGACCCGGTCCGGGGCTGATAAGCCAAAGGGGGTCACATGCCGCTTTATGAATGCGTGTTCATCGCACGCAATGACGTCACACAACAGCAGGTCGAGCTCATCGCCGACACCATCGGCGCCCAGATCGACGCCGAGGCCGGGGTTGCGCCGCCGCCGGCCGATGAGATCCGCGGCCCGGAATGCATCAAGAAGCGCGAATACTGGGGCCTGCGTAGCCTGGCCTATCGCATCAAGAAGAACCGCAAGGGGCACTATATGCTCCTCGGCCTCGATGCGATGCCCGCCTCCATCAACGAGATGGAGCGCCAGCTGCGCCTCAATGAAGACATCCTGCGCTTCATGACCATCCGCGTCGAGGCGATCGACGATACGCCGAGCGCCATCCTCTCGCGCAAGTCCGACGATCGCGAGAAGAGCTTCCGTGGCCCCAAGGCCGCCGGCCGCTTCGATAGCGGGCGCAAGCGCGGCTATGACGACCGTGAAGAGTTCCGTGCGCGCGACGATTCGCGCGGTGAAGATTTCCGCGGCGAATTCCGCGGCGTTGAGGAGTAAGCGCGATGTCCGATACTGATCGCGAAGACGTCAATCCGGCCGCCCGCCGGTCGGCCGTGGGCGCCCGCCGCCCGTTCTACCGCCGCCGCAAGTCCTGCCCCTTCTCCGGCGCCGGCGCCCCGGTGATCGACTACAAGGACGTGCGCCTGCTGTCCCGCTTCCTCTCCGAGCGCGGCAAGATCGTGCCGAGCCGCATCACCGCGGTATCGGCGAAGAAGCAGCGCGAGCTGGCCAACGCCATCAAGCGCGCCCGCTTCCTCGCCCTCCTGCCCTACACCGTGGCGTAAGGAGCAGCAGCAATGGCACAAGTTGAACTGATCCTGCTCCAGCGCGTCGAAAAGCTGGGGCAGATGGGTGACCTGGTTAAGGTGAAGCCCGGCTATGCGCGCAACTTCCTGCTGCCGCAGAAGAAGGCCATCCGCGCCAACAAGTCCAACCTCGCGAAGTTCGAGGAGCAGCGCGCCCAGCTCGAAGCCCTCAACATCAAGCGCCGCGACGAAGCGGAGCGGGTTGCCGAGCGCGTCGGCGGGTTGTCGGTGGTGATCATCCGCCAGGCCGGCGAATCCGGCAGCCTCTACGGCTCGGTCTCCTCGCGCGATATCGCCGAGGGCTGCACCGCCGGCGGGCTGACCGTGGTGCGCAGCCAGATCGTGCTCGACCAGCCGATCAAGACCCTGGGCCTCACCAAGGTGCGCGTCGTGCTGCATCCCGAAGTCTCGATGACTGTGACCGTCAACGTCGCCCGCTCGGTCGAGGAAGCGGAAAAGCAGGTCCGCGGCGAAGCCGTCGGCCAGGCCGCCGAAGACAACGAGGTGATGGACGTCGAAGCCCTGCTCGACCAGCAGGAAGAAGACGCCTGATCCATCCTCCCGCCGCATCGCGGAGGACCACATGACCAAGCGGCCGCGCCAGGGGCAACCCCGGCGCGGCCGTTTGCTGTTTGCCCTCTGGCTCGGGCAAACTGCGCCACCTCTAAAGCGGAGACGAACATCATGCGGGTCGGCCTGATCGGCTATGGAGCCTGGGGAAAATGGCACGCCAAGGCGCTGTCCGAACTCCCAGGCATCACCCTCGCCGCCATTCTCGGCCACGGCGAGGCCTCCCGCACATCCGCCGCGGCGGATCACCCCACCGTCCCCGTCTTCGCCGACCGCGACCAATTCCTCGCCATCCGGCTCGATGCCGTCGATATCGTCTCCCCCAACCACACCCATGCCGACCACGCCGTCGCCGCGCTCGCCGCCGGCTGCCACGTCATCGTCGAGAAACCCCTCGCCAATGACGAACCCGGCTGCGACCGTATCATCGCCGCCGCCACCGCCGCCAATCGCCTCGTCAGCGTCGGTCACGAACTCCGCGTCTCCACCCAATGGGGCATGATCCGCGCCGAAATCGCCGCCGGCACCATCGGCCTCCCCATGGCCGCCACCTACAGCCTCTTCCGCCGCCCCTTCCGTCCCGGCGCCGGCGGCTGGCGCCACGACAAATCCCGCGTCGGCTCCTGGATCCTCGAAGAACCCGTCCATTTCTTCGACCTGCTGCTCTGGTACTTCGCCGCCCACGGCAACCCCGACAGCATCCGCGCCGACAGCTCCGCCGGCGACGGCGCCCTGCAAGCCAATCTCACCGCCACCGTCCGCTACGCCTCCGGCGCCTACTTCACCGTCAACCAAATCCTCTCCGGCTTCGAACACCACTGCGCCCTCGATATCGGCGGAACAGACGGCGCGATCCGCACCTGGTGGTCCGGCGCCGACGCCCGCATCACCGAGCCCGAAGCCGGCCTCTCCATCCTCCGCCGCGGCGCCACCGAACCCGAACGCCACATCTTCCGCCAATCCGGCGAACTCTTCGAACTCACCGAACATCTCCGCCGCTCCATCGCCGGCTTCCAAACCGGCATCTCCCCCATGCCCCCCCACGATGCCCGCCGCGCCGTCCTCCTCTGCCTCGCCGCCGAGGAAGCCTGCCGAACCGGCAAGACAACGCCCCTCATCATGTGAGCGCACGGCCAATGGGTTGCCACGGCCGGCGGAGTGGTACGATCGAAAGGGAAGGCGAGGGGGCGCTGCCCCCTTGCCTTACGCCTCTCGCGCCTCAAGCGAACCCGCCCCCTGTCACTCGATCGCGCTGGCGGAGCGGGCGAGGTCGCGGAGGACGAATTTCTGGATTTTGCCGGTGGAGGTTTTCGGCAGTTCGCGGAAGATGAAGGTCTTCGGCACTTTGAAGCGGGCCATGTGTTCGCGGCAGAAGGTGGTGAGGTCGTCGGGGGTGACTTTGGCGCCGGGGCGGAGTTCGATGAAGGCGCATGGGGTTTCCCCCCATTTCTCGTCGGGCTGGGCGACCACGGCAGCGTTCATCACGGCGGGGTGGCGGAACAGCACGTCCTCGACTTCGATGGAGGAGATGTTTTCGCCGCCGGAGATGATGATGTCTTTCGAGCGGTCCTTGATCTTGATGTAGCCGTCGGGATGGGTGACGGCGAGGTCTCCGGTGTGGAACCAGCCGCCGGCGAAGGCTTTATCGGTGGCAGCGGGGTTCTTGAGGTAACCCTTCATGGTGATGTTGCCGCGGAACATGATCTCACCCATGGTTTCGCCGTCCCACGGCACTTCCTGCATGGTTTCAGGATCGCGCACTGTGACGGCCTCCTGCAACGGCGTGCGAACGCCCTGGCGCCCGTTCCGCTCGGCGCGGCGGTCGATGGGGAGGTGCTCCCATTCGTCCTGCTTGGCGCAGACGGTGGCGGGGCCGTAGACCTCGGTGAGCCCGTAGACATGGGTGAGGTTGATACCGATGCGCTCGGCGCCCTCGATAATGGCCGCCGGGGGCGCGGCGCCGGCGACCTGGCCCTGGATGGTGCCGGTGATGCCGGCGCGAAGGTTTTCGGGGGCGTTGACCAGCATGGCATAGACGATGGGTGCGCCGCACATGTGGGTGACACCGTTGGCGCAGATGGCATCGAAGCAGGCCTTGGCCTCCACCCGGCGCAGGCAGACGTTGATGCCGGCGCGTTCGGCGATGGTCCAGGGATAGCACCAGCCGTCACAATGGAACATCGGCAGGGTCCAGAGATAGACCGGGAAATGCGGCATGCCCCAGTTCAAGATGTTGCTGATGGCGTTCAGCGTGGCGCCGCGGTGGTGGTAGACGACGCCCTTGGGGTCACCGGTGGTGCCTGAGGTGTAGAGCAGCGAAATCGCGTCCCACTCATCGGCCGGCGGCTGCCAGGCGTAGGCGGGGTCGCCTTCGGCGAGGAAGGCCTCGTAGCGGATGGAGCCGATATCCGCGCCGCCGTCATACTCCGGGTCATCGATGTCGATCACCAGGATGGGCTGATCCACCAGCGCGAGTGCGGCCTTCATGGTGGCGGAGAATTCGCGGTCAGTGATCAGCACCTTGGCCTCGCCGTGGCGCAACATGAAGGCGATGGTCTCGGCGTCGAGCCTTGTGTTGAGGGAGTTCAGCACCGCGCCGCACATCGGCACACCGAAATGTGCCTCGTACATGGCGGGAGTGTTGGGGCACATGATCGCCACCGTGTCGTTCTTCCCGATGCCGCGCCGGGCCAGCGCCGAGGCGAGACGGCGCGTGCGAGCATAGGTTTCAGCCCAGGTGAAGCGCTGGGCGCCGTTCACGACCGAAGTCCGGTTGGGATAGACCGCGGCGGCGCGCTCGATGAAGGTGAGTGGGCTAAGGGGCGCGTGGTTGGCCGCGGTGCGGTCGAGGTTCTGGAGGTAAGCGGCGGTCATGTCGGTGCTCCCGGGGCGGCGGCGTGTTTCGCCGATTTTACTCTAATTCCGCCCGCCGCACAGCCGGGCTCTGGTACCGCGCTGCTGATGTTCAGCGTGACAAACTGGCCGGACACGGTGATAAGCCCCACGAGGTTCACCATTAAAAATAAATATACGATAATATGATATTTATTATTATAAATCTACATTGTTATATCAATAAATAAAATTATATATCAAACGAAATGTGATAGAAATATATAAATAATTAGACAATAACAAAATGAAGACACAAATATATTAATTGTTATTAATATATTCGCTAAATCGGTAATTCATCTCGACTGTAACCAAGTGAGCGACAAGATCCCTTCACAGGGGGCCGGACGCGGCGCCCCGACGCCACCGATCATCCCGCATTGAGCTGGATTTCCGCATCCCGCTGCGCATCATCATGATTGACGTGCACCCCATCGGCGCCGGCGGCGGCCGCATCGCGTGCATTGACCCCGGCGGCATGCTCCAGGACGACCCGCTCAGCGTCGGCATGGGTGCCGCTGCGGCAGCGCATTCGGCGAAAGTGGTGGCGACGGAGGGGCGCAAGGGCGATATCGGAACGGAAGAGCGTATCACCACCGAACCAAGTTTACGCATCAAGATGGGCCATCAACCAGGCTTGCAGTGTCGCGGTTTGCTGCGCCGCTGCAGCGTAGAACGTGTCGGCCAGGGCGCTCGAGCTGCGGCTGAACCATCTCACCTCGCCGAATCCAGAGGTGATCGCTTCGTATTTGGTATCGCAGACATCTTCGGTCATCCGCGCGAAGGCGCGGGCGGCGGGATCGGCGGGCATGAGTGGCGGGTCGGGCCATCCACCAGCGGCTCCACTTTGGCGCGCGGATTGCCGCCGCCGAGCGCGTCATCGGTGCGGCCGGTGCCGAGGCCGTCCGGAGTTTCGAGTGCGAATGGGACGCCCTTTTCGCGCAATGCGATCTTGAATTTCTGGGGGTGGGGCGAGTCTGGTGCCTCGTAGAGCAGCAATCCCGTGGCGTTGACGAGCGCACCAGAGAGCAGGCGCATCGGGCCGGTGGGGCAACTGGCGCGGCAACGACGAGTGTCGCCCGGTGATGTGGCACTTTCGTCAGTGATCGCGGCTTCGTGACGACATTTGCCCCGGTCTGCTCTCAGTACTTCGAGACCGCAAAACACATACCGTATCTGGTGATATGAAACAATTCGATGATAAACGACGGAAAATTTACAAGGCGCTGCCGCTAGCAGGCTGCTGAAAAACGGTGGCGGCTCGATGGTTTGTTGTGATTCCCTGATCTTGACTTGAGCCGGAGGGAAGATGCGAGGGAACGACGCGGTAGCGGGGTCGCTGTTCAGCTACGTTGATCTCGAGAAGCGGATAC
>CAIPLM010000027.1 GCA_903865895.1 uncultured Rhodospirillales bacterium
GCCATCAAGAAGGCCGGCGAGCGCCTCAGCCAGGCGGCGATGAAGATCGGCGAGACGGTCTATAAGGCCGAGCAGGCCGCCGCCGGTGCGGCGGGCGCGGGCCCCGGCCCGGGTGCCGGCCCCGGCGCCGGCCCTGGCGCTTCGGCGGGCCATTCGAGCACGGCACATGACGACAACATCGTCGATGCCGAGTTCGAGGAAATCGACGAGACCAAGAAGAAGAAGTCCTGATTTCCAGGGCGTCTGAGTGAGCGACTGCGCCCGTGCTTCAGTGAAGCCGGGCGCAGCTTCGTTCAAGCGCCTGATCCGATTGAGGGTTCACGAGGGCTGGAATGGCGAAACAGGACTATTATGCGACCCTCGGGGTCGCGCGTGATGCGAGCAGTGACGATATCCGCAAGGCCTATCGCAAGCTCGCCATGCAGTATCACCCGGACCGCAACCCCGGCGACGCATCAGCCGAGGCGAAGTTCAAAGAGATCAATGAGGCCAATGACGTCCTGAAGGACGAGCAGAAGCGTGGCGCCTATGACCGCTTCGGCCATGCCGCCTTCGAGAATGGCGGCGGCGGACAGCAAGGCTTCGGCGACGGCGCCGGGCTCGGCGATATCTTCGACCAGATGTTCGGCGAATTCATGGGCGGCGGCCGTGGCCGTGGCCGCCGGGGGCCGCGCGCCGGCAACGACATTCGCGCCGCCGTCGAGATCTCCATGGAGGAGGCGTTCGGCGGCAGCAAGAAGACCATCCGCGTGCCCACCCGCGTCTCCTGCGAGGCGTGCAGCGGCACCGGTTCCGAATCCAAGGAAGCCACCAGCGAGAACTGCGCGGCCTGCGGCGGCAGCGGCAAGGTGCGCGCCCAGCAGGGCTTCTTCATCGTCGAGCGCACCTGCCCCACCTGCAGCGGCGCCGGGCGCGTGGTGCGCAACCCCTGCCGCATCTGCGCCGGCTCCGGCACCGTGCAGCGCGAGCGCTCCCTCCAGGTGAACATCCCCGCCGGCGTCGAAGACGGCACCCGCATCCGCCTCACCGGCGAAGGCGAAGCCGGCGGCCCCGGCGGCCCGCCCGGTGACCTCTTCGTGCATATCGGCGTCCGCGCGCACGAAATCTTCCAGCGCGAAGGCGCCAATATCCTCTGCCACGTGCCCATCCGCATGACCCAGGCCGCGCTGGGCGCCGACGTCGAGGTGCCCTCGATCGATGGCAGCAAGGCGCGGGTGAAAATCCCGCCGGGCACCCAGACCGGGGCGCAATTCCGCCTCAGGAACAAGGGCTTCTCGGTGTTGCGCAGCCATCAGCGCGGCGACATGTTCATCCAGATCACCGTCGAGACGCCGCAGCACCTCACCGCGCAGCAGCGCGAATTGCTGGAAAAATTCGAGTCCGACGCCACCGCCCACGGCAAGGGCAGCCCGCAAACCGCCGGCTTCTTCGCCAAAGTGCGGGACTTCTTCGACAAGCACGGGCGCGGCTGAGCCGCGCTCAGCCGCCCGCGCCGCGATCGAGCCACCACGTGTACAGCCCGCCGGCGACAACGATGAGGGCGCCGGCGATGGTGAAGCCATCCGGCATTTGACCAAACACCAGCAAGCCCAATACCGCGGCGAAGACCAGCAGCGTGTACGAATAAGGCTGCACCGACGCCGCCTTGGCGAAATCGAGCGCGCGGACCAGCGCGTAGTGGCCGATGCTCCCCATCAACGCCATCACGATCAGCAACGCCCAGGCGGCGGCGTCCGGCGCGCGCCACTGCCAAGGGCCGGCGATGGTGGTCACCAGCAGCCCCACGCCGGCCGTCCACAGCAGCGTGGTTTCCGGCGGATCGGTTGCGGCGCAGAGCCGGATCAACACCTGGTAGATCGCCCAGAGCAGCGCGCCGCCGAGGGGTAGCAGCAGCGGCAGGCTCAATTCCTGGAAGCCCGGCCGGATGATCAGCATCACCCCGGCAAACCCAGCCGCCACCGCCAACCAGCGCCGCAGCCCGGCGCGCTCGCCGAGAAAAACCTGCGAAATCGCGATCACCATCAGCGGCGAGGTCGCGGCCAGGGCATGCGTGTCGGCGAGCGGCAGGTAGAAGAAGGCGAGCACAAACACCGCGCTCTCCACCATGCCCAGCAGCGCCCGCCCGCCCTGCAACCAAGGCCGCGCACTGCGCGCCGTGCGCGCGATGCCGCGTTTGCGGGCAATCGCCAGGGCGAACACCATGAACACCCAGGCACGCACCCACAGCGTCTGGGTGATCGGGTAATCGGCGACCAGCAGCTTGGTCATGGCATCGAGCGAGGCGAAGCTGAACATCGCCAGGATCGTCAGCGCGGCGCCCAGATGCGGGCGCTGCGCCGTCGCCACGTAATCGGAAATGCCGCTAACTCAGCGCTTGCCGGGTGCCCCGGGCTCGCCGAGATCCCACCACAGCCCGGTGAAGGCCGCGATGCCCTCACGGGCGGGCTTGATGAGGAAATGCTCATTCGGCCCGTGCTGCTTGCAGCCGTTGTAGCTGTGCGGCACCCAGATCAGCGGCACGTCGAGGAAATCCACGAACACGTCACCCGGCAGCCCGCCGCCGGAATTCGGGATCACCTGCACGCGCTGGCCAAGCGTCTGCTCCATCGACGCCACCACATAGCGCACCCAGGGGTTGTCCGGGCTGGTGCGGCTGGCGGGCATGCGGATGCCGGCGTTCTCGATGCGGATCTCGGGGAAGCCCTGGGCATCGAGATGCGCCCGCAGCGCCGCCGCGAACCCCGCCGGATCGCTGTCGACGGTGTAGCGGATCTGGCAATGCGCCCGCGCATTCGGCGCCACCGCGTTCACCGGGTTCTCCGGCCGGCCCGAAACCATCGCCAGCACGATGAAGCTGGTCCAGCCGAACACCTTCTCGGCCGCGGTGAAGCCAGGTTCGCCCCAGCCGGGATCGATCGTCGCCGAGGCCTCGGATTGCAGCTCAAGCCCGGTCAGCGCTCCGCGCACCGCGGCCGGCATGCCGTTGCGCGGCAACCAGTCGCGCACCAAAATCTTGCCGTTGCGATCGGCAATCGCCCCGATCGCATGCGCCATCACGATCGCCGGATCGGTGGTCATGCCGCCCCAATTGCCCGAATGCACGCCGCCCGGACGGACATCGAGCACCAGGTCAAAATGGAACGTGCCACGCGTGCCGGTCGACACCGTCGGGATCTCCGGCCCCACCCGCGGCCCGTCGGAGGCAATCAGCGCATCAGCCGCCAACTCCTTGGCATGGCCGGCGATGAACTCGCGCAGCCCGATCGAGCCGCGCTCCTCGCAGGTCTCGATCACCAGCTTCATATTATAGCCGAGCTTGCCGCCACGCGCCGCGATCACATGCTCCAGCGCCGTGAGGTTCAGCGCATGCTGCCCCTTATTGTCGGCCGTGCCGCGGCCATACCAGCGATCCGGCTGCTCGGTCAGCACCCAGGGCTTCAGCCCCTCATCCCACTGATCATCCAGCCCACGCACCGTGTCGCCATGGCCATAGGTGAGCACCGTCGCAAACGACGGGTCCTCAATCCGCTCCGCCGTCAAAATCGGGCCGAACCCCTCCTTGGGGTTGGGATGGACCGACACCGTGAAGCCCATACTCTCCACCCACGGCCGAATGCCCTCCTCAAGGTATTTCCACACATCGGCATCATGCCCCGGGTCCTGTGAGGTGGACTCGATCTTCACCAAATCAGCCAGCCGGTCACGGAACCGCCCAGCATCGAAAAAAGCAAGAGAGGCGGCAATCGCCGAGTCGCGCGAGGACATGTCAAACACTCCGATTTCCCCGAAGCTGCCAAACGCGGCGGCTGAGGTCCAGAGGGGGAAGGCCAGGGCGCTGCCCTGGACCCGGCAGGGGACGCTGTCCCCTGCACCCCTGCCAGGGGCCGAGCCCCTGGACCTCTA
>CAIPLM010000028.1 GCA_903865895.1 uncultured Rhodospirillales bacterium
CCACCGAGTAGGCCCCCTCTCTCTTTCAGCGTCCTCTTAAACGGATGGGGTCTGGGGGATCATCCCCCAGCGGGGTCCAGGGGCAGCGCCCCTGGCCTTCCTTCCTTCACCCTGCCTGGGCCAGCAACGCCAGGAGGCCGCGCAGGAGGGCGGTGGGGGTGGGGGGGCAGCCGGGGATGTGGAGGGCGATGGGGATGGTGTCGTGGGCTGGGGTGCAGGCGTAGCTGGTGGCGAAGAGGCCGCCGGATACGGCGCAGTCTCCGGCGGCGATGGCCCATTTGGGTTCGGGGGTTGCTTGCCAGGTTCGGAGGAGGGCTTCGCGCATGTTTTTGGTGATGGGTCCGGTGACGAGCAGCACGTCGGCGTGGCGGGGGGAGGCGACGAAGTGGAGGCCGAAGCGTTCGAGGTCGTAGAAGGGATTGCTGAGGGCGTGGATTTCGAGTTCGCAGCCGTTGCAGGAGCCGGCGTCGACCTGGCGGATGGCGAGGCTGCGGCCGAGGCGGCGCATGGCGGTGTTGGCGACGTCGGCGGCGAGTTCGGCGAGTGCCGCGTCATCGGGCGAGGGGGCGTTTTCGGTGAGGGGGGCGTTGGCCAGGCTTTCGAGCAGGATGCGGCGCATGGCTACAGGTCCGTCCCGGAGTAGGAGCAGTTGAAGGATTTGTTGCAGAGCGGGAAGTCGGCGACGATGTTGCCGTAGACGCAGGTTTCGAGCAGCGGCCACTGGAACCAGGAGGGGTCGCGGGCGTGGCAGCGTTGGATGGTGAGATCGGGCGCGATGCGCAGCCAGATCAGCACGTCCCCGCGGAAGGATTCGGTGAGGGACATGCCTTCCACCGGCGTGCTGGGGGCGGGGAGGGCGGTGCGGCGGGGGCCGGGGGGGAGTGTGGCCAGGAGGTGGTCGAGGATCGCAAGGCTTTGGCGGATTTCCTCGATGCGGATCCACACGCGGGCGTTGACGTCGCCATCGGTGCGCAGCGGCACGTCGAATTTGGTGCTGTCGTAGGGAGCGTAGCTTGGCCATTTGCGGCTGTCGAAGAGGCGGCCGGAGGCGCGGCCGACATGGCCGCCGCAGCCGAAGTGGCGGACGTAGTCCGGCTGCACGAAGCCGGTGGTGACGGTGCGTTCCTGGAGTGAGGCGGTGCTGTCGTAGAGGGCGGCGAGCTGATCGAGCCGGGCGCGGAAGACGGGGATGAGGCCAGCGATGGCGGCCAGGCCCTCGGCGGTGATGTCCTGGCTGAGGCCGCCGGGCACCACGCGGTCCATCATCAGGCGATGGCCGAAGGCGAGATGGGCGGCGCGGAGGATGCGTTCGCGCAGCACGCTGCAATGGGCGAGCATGAGGGCGAATGAGGCGTCGTTGCATATGGCGCCGAAGTCGCCGATGTGGTTGGCGATGCGCTCAAGCTCCGCCATCACGGCGCGCAGGTGGATGGCCCGCGGCGGCGGCGCGATGCCGAGCGCGGCTTCCGCGGCGCGGGCGAAGCCGCATGCGTAGGCGACGGTGGCATCGCCCGAGACGCGCCCGGCGAGGCGGGCGGCGTGATCGAGCGGTGCGCCGATCATCAGCCCCTCGGTGCCCTTATGGACATAGCCGAGCCGCTGTTCGAGCCGGATGATGGTTTCGCCATCGGCGGTGAAGCGGAAATGCCCGGGCTCGATGATGCCGGCATGCACCGGCCCGACCGGGATCTGGTGCAGGTTCTCGCCGGTCACCGGCAGGAAGGCGTAGGCGTGATCGGGCGCCGGCCCGGGCGTGCCCAGCGGCGTGCCGATGCCCCAGGCGCCGTGATCGAACCAGTGGCGGGCATCCTCGGCGCCCTCCGCGATGAGGCCGAACAGGTCCTGGATGGTGCGTTCGAGGCGGATGGCGGGCGGGTGGGAGAGGCCGACGGAGGGGAAGCGCCCCTCGGGGCAGGCCAGTGTGAAAACGGCGATTTCGTGCGATTCGGGCGCACTGACGGCCATGTGCACCCGGTCCGCCTCGCCCCACAGGCCGAGCAGGTCCAGCTCCCCGCCCGCGAGGTGCAGGATGACGCGCTGCCAGGTCTCGGGGCCGATATCGGCGCGCGGCCACGGCGCATGGGCGGCGGCGGCGCGGCCTTCGGCGAGGAGGGGGGCGAGAATGTCCATCAACCCACCCTCACCGCGATCTCGTGCAGCCAGGCTGCCAGCGCCGGCGGGAGGTAGAGCCCGGCGGCCAGCACCAGCAGCAGATGCAGCACCAGCGGCGTGCGGGCGACGGGCACGGGCGTGATCTCGCCCTGCGGCGCCCCGAAGGCGACCGCGTTCAGCCGCAGCAGCAGGGCGGCGAAGGCGGCGAGCAGGCCGAGCCCGAGCAGCACGGCCAGCGCCGGCTGGCGCGCGAAGGTGGCGGTGATGATGAGGAATTCGCTCATGAACACCCCAAACGGCGGCATCCCCACGATCGCCACCACGCCCGCCACCAGGCTCCAGCCGAGGAACGGGCTGCTCGCGGTCAGCCCGCCCATGCGGTCAATTCGCTGCGTGCCCATCGCCTGGCAAATCGGGCCGACGGCGAAGAAAATCGCTGATTTGCCGAGGCTGTGCATCGCGGTTTGCAGCAGCGCCGCGAAATTGGCGGCGGGTCCGGCGATGCCGAAGGCGAAGACGATCAGCCCCATGTGTTCGACCGAGGAATAGCCGAACAGCCGCTTCAGATCGGGCCGCCGGTAGAGCATGAAGGCGGCGAAAATCACCGAGGCGAGGCCGAGTGCGATCATCAGCACCCCCGGCGGGATGGCGGCCGGGTTGGCGGCGAGGATCATCTTGAAGCGCAGCAGCGCGTGCAGCGCGACGTTGAGCAGCAGGCCGGAGAGCACGGCGGTGATCGGCGTCGGCCCCTCGCCATGCGCGTCCGGCAGCCAGGCGTGCAGCGGCACGAGGCCGACCTTGGTGCCGTAGCCCAGCAGCAGGAAGACGAAGGCGAGGTTCAGCATCGCCGCGTCGAATTTCGGGGCGGCGGTGATCAGCGCCGTCCACAGCATGGCGTCGCTGTCATCGCCCATCACCCCGCGCGCGGCCATGTAGATCAGGATGGTGCCGAACAGGGCGAGCGCGATGCCGACGCTGCCGAGGATGAAATACTTCCACGCCGCCTCGATCGCCGCCGGCGTGCGGTAGAGCCCCACCATCACCACGGCGATAAGGGTCGCGAGTTCGAGCGCCACCCACATCAGGCCGATGTTGTTGGCCAGCAGCGAGAGGTTCATGCCGAACAGCATGAGCTGGAACATCGCGTGATAGAGCCGCAGCGCGCCTTCGCCGATGCGGCCGGTGGCGTGCTCATGGGCGATGTAGCGGCCGGAGAACAGGCTGGTGGTGAAGCCGACGAAGCTGCCGAGCACGAGGAAGAACCCGTTCAGCCCATCGACGAACAGCAGCGCGCCGGGCGGTGGCGGCGCGGCAACTAGCAGCAGGGCGGCGATGAATGTAGCCAGGCTCGCCGCCACGTTCAGCCCGCAGGCGAGCGGACGCGGCAGCTTGAGCGCGAAGATCGCCGCCGCGATCAACGGGATCAGCAGCGTGCCGAGCATCAGGTGCCGTCCCCGCGCAACCGGTCGAGCGCGGTGACGTCCACCGTGTCGAACCGCTCGCGGATGCGGAAGAGGAAGATGCCGACCACGATGAAGGCGATCAGCACCGAGAAGGCGACCGAGATCTCCACCACCAGCGGCATGCCGCGCGCTCCGGTGGCGGCGAGGATGATGCCGTTTTCGAGCGACATGAAGCCGATGATCTGGCTGACCGCGTTGCGCCTGGTCACCATCATCAGCATGCCCAGCAGCACCACCGAGAGGGCGAGCGCGATATCCTCCCGCGCCAGCGCGTCCGACGCCGAGGTGACCGGCAGCACCACCTGCAGCGCGAGCGCCACCAGCGCGATGCCGGCCAGCATGGTGCGCCCGATGCCGCCGACGGTCTCGATCTCGCGGTGGATGTCGAGCTTCACGATGATCCGCCGCAGCGCCATCGGGATGGCGATCGCCTTGAAGCCGATGGCGAGCGCGGCGGTGATCCAGAGATGCGGCGCATCCTGCGCGATCGCCTGCCAGCCGACGGAAAGCCCGAGCACCGCGGCTTGCAGCGCCAGCATGTTGATCAGCGAGGGCAGCCGGTCCTGATAGAGCATCAGGAAACTCGCCAGCACCAGACCGCCGGAGAGCATGTGCGCGATGTCAAACGTGAGGCTGTGCATCAGAGGCTCCGCGAGACGAACAACAGCAGCGCGCCGAGGAAGCCGAGCATCAGCGCGATGCCGAGGAAATTGGGTACCCGGAAGACGCGCATCTTGGCGATCGAGATTTCGAACACCCCGAGCATCGCGCCGGCCCCGGCGAGTTTCACCACATAGGTGCCGATGCCCAGCCCATAGGCGGCGATGCCCGAATCCGCCGGCGCGAGGCCGAGCGGGGTGAACAGGCAGGCCAGCAGCGAGGCGTAGAGCAGCAGCTTCACGCTGGCGGCGAGATCCACCATCGCGAGATGGCGGCCGGAGTATTCGAGCACCATCGCCTCATGCACCATGGTGAGTTCGAGGTGGGTGGCGGGGTTGTCCACGGGGATGCGGGCATTCTCGGCCAGCGCCACGATGATCAGCGCGATCAGGGCCAATGCGAGCGAAACGCGCAGGCCGACCGTGTAGGTCAGCATCGTCGCCGCGATCGCCGAGAGCTGGGTGGAGCCGGCCACCAGCGCCACGGTGAAGGTGATCATGATCATCGCGGGCTCGGCGAGTGCGGCGAACAGCAGCTCGCGCGAGGTGCCGATGCCGCCGAAGCTGGTGCCGACATCGAGCCCCGCCAGCGTCTGGGCGAAGCGGGCGAGGCCGAGCAAGGCGGTGATGGCGATCAGGTCCCCGGACCAGGAGAACACCAGCCCGGTCGCGTAGCTCGGCACCAGGGCGGCGGCGACCCAGGTGGCGGCAAACACCACGTAGGGGGCGGCGCGGAACACCCAGGAGGCGCTGTCGGCGACGATCGCCTCCTTGGCCAGCAGGCGGCGGATATCGCGGTAGGGCTGCAACAGCGGCGGGCCGCGGCGGCGCAGCATGTGGGCTTTCACCTTGCGCACGAAGCCGGTCAGCAGCGGCGCCAGCAGCAGCACGAGGGCCATCTGCACGCCCTGCAACAGCAAATCCCCGATCACGGCATCACCCCCACCACGATCAGCAGGAGCACCAGCAGCGCGAAGATCAGGCCGAGATACTGGCCGATGGTGAGGAACTGGAACTGGTTGAGCCGCCCCGCGACGCGCCCGACGGCGGCGGTGAGCGGGGCAAAAATCGCGTCCCACGCCGGGTCATGGATGGTCTTGGTCACGCTGGCGGCGCGCAGCGTGCCGGGGGCGGGCATGTCCACCACCTCGCGCGAGCGCAGCACGATGGCGGCGAATACGCGGCGGATCGGCTGGGACAGGCTGGCGGCGGTGTATTGCGCGGTGGCGGCGGGGTTGGGGTAGCCGCAATCCCACGGGCGCGACCGCCGCGTGCGCCGCCCGGCTAACGCATGGATCAGCGCGGCGCTGCCGAATGTCACCAGCGCGACGAACAGCCCGATCATCAACCCGTTATAGGAGCCGCTCGCCCCTGCCATGGGCGTGATGGTGTGCCAGGCCGAGCGCCCCTGCACCGGCATCGCGCCACCGGTCAGCAGGCGCACGGCGGGCGCCAGCGCGTCGATCACCACCCCGGGAAACAGCCCGGCCGCCACGCAGAGCGCCGAGAGGATGATCATGGCGGCGAGGGAGAACCGGTCGGTCTCATGTGCCCCCTCTGCCGCTGCCGTGCGCGGGCGGCCGAGATACAGGATGCCGAAGGCGCGCACGAAGCAGGCCGCCACCAAGGCCGCGGCCAGGGCGAGCAAGGTGCCGGCGGCCGGCACCAGCAGCTTCAGCCCCCATTGCGGCAAGGCCGGGCTCACGAAAATCGCCTGAAACGCCAGCCATTCCGAGGCGAAGCCGTTCAGCGGCGGCAGCGCGGCGATCGCCACGCTCGCCAGCAGAAAACAGGCAGAGGAGACGGGCATGCGATGGATCAACCCGCCGAGCCGCTCGATATCGCGCTCCCCGGTGGCGCCCAGCACGGCGCCGGCGCCGAAGAACAGCACGCTTTTGAACAGCATGTGGTTGAAGGCATGGAACAGCGCCGCCGTCAGCGCCAGCGCCGCCGCCGCCGGCATGGCGTTGGCGCGGAAGGCCAGCGCCAGGCCCAAGGCGAGGAAGATGATGCCGATATTCTCGATCGTGCTATAGGCCAGCAGGCGCTTCAAATCCCGCTCCATCAGCGCGTGCAGCACGCCGAGCGCCGCCGTCAGCGCGCCCGCCACCAGAACCGGCATGCTCCACCACCACAGCGCCGGGCCCAGCAGATCAAACGCGATGCGGATGAAGCCGTAGATCGCCACCTTCGTCATCACCCCGCTCATCAGCGCCGAGACGTGGCTGGGCGCGGCGGGATGGGCGAGCGGCAGCCAGACATGCAGCGGCGCCAGCCCGGCCTTGGAGCCGGCGCCGATCAGCACCAGCAGCAGCACGACCGACGCGGTGCCGGCGGTGGGATGGGCCGCGGCGATGGCCGCGAAATCGAACCCGCCCGCCCCCTGCGCCAGCAGCCCGAAGCCCAGCAGCAGCGCGAGCGTGCCGAAACTCGCCATCACCAGATAGATGTAGCCGGCCCGCGCATTCGCCTCCTCGCGGTGATGCGCCATCACCAGCGCCCAGGAGGCGAGCGACATCGCCTCCCAGCCGAACAGGAAGCTGTAGGCATCGCCGGCGATCACCACCAGGTTCATCGCGGCGAGAAACGCCGGATAGAACGGCAGCACCCGGCCCGGCGCAGGCTCATGCGCGCCATAGCCGATGGCGTAGAGGCTGGCGGCGGCCGCCCCGAGATCGACGATCACCAGGAAGGCGGCCGACAACGCATCCAGCCGTAAATCAGTGCCGATGCCGGGCAGGCCGAGCGGCAAATGCAGCGCCACCGGCCCGGCCGGGAGTGCCGCCAGCGCCGCGATGCAGGCCGCCGCCGAGACGGCGAGGCATGCGCCATAAACCGGCGCGCTCGCCCTGATATCCCGCCCGGCCACAGCCGCCAGCAGCGCGATCCCCGTCAGGGCGGCGATGGACCAGGCGATGAACACCAGCGCGCTCATCCCTTGAGCCTCACGCCCCGCCCGCCCTCGCTCGAGGTGGCGCCCTCGCCGATCAGCGCGATGCCGGCCAGCGCCAGGGCCTCCACCAGCTTCATCAGGCTATCGACATTGCCGCGGATCACGCCCTTGCTCGACTCCATCCGCTGGATGGTCGGCAGCGAGAGGCCGGCCAGCTCGGCGAGCTGCCGTTGATCGATCCCGAGCAGGGCGCGGGCCGCCTTCATTTGCGGAGCCGTGATCATGCCGCAGCGTTGCATAGTCCCGTGCAGACGACAAGAAGTGATGTTTCATCACTCAGCATTCCCCAACGCCGCCGCCTCGCCCTACACTCGCTGCCGGCAACCGATGGAGCATGGCGTGGAGCCCGACATCATTCCCTATTCGCCCATCCTGCACCGCCCCAGGCTCACCTGGCCCAATGGCGCGCGCGTCGCGCTGTGGATCTGCCCGAACATCGAGCACTACGAGTTCCAGCCCGCCTTCAAGCGCCTGCGGGACCCCTGGCCCCGCAGCCCGGCGCCCGATGTGCTCGGCTATTCCATCCGCGACTACGGCAACCGCGTCGGCCTGTGGCGGCTGTTCGAGGCGACCGACACGCTCGGCATCCCCGCCACCGTCAGCCTCTCGATGTCGGTGATCCAGCACTACCCGGCGATCCTGGAGGCGATGGAGAAGCGCAACTGGGAACTGATGTCCCACGGCATCTACAACACCCGCTACCACTGGAATTTTTCGCGCGAGGAGGAGATGGCGGCGATGCTGGAATCCCGCGAGATCCACCGCAAACTCACCGGCCGCGAGCAGCGCGGCTGGTTCAGCCCGGCCATCACCAACACGCTCGAAACCTTCTCCCGCGCCGCCGAGGCCGGGTTCGACTACACCTGCGACCTCTACCACGACGACCAGCCTTTCCCCGTGCGCACGCCCAAAGGCGACCTCATCACCGTGCCCTACACGGTCGATCTCAATGACGTCATCGTCTGGCGCAAGGGCGAGGAGATCGACGCCTTCGCCCAGCAAATCCGCGACTATTTTGACACCGTCTACGCCGAGGGCGAGGAGCAGGGGCGGGTGATGTGCATCGCGCTGCACCCGTTCTGGGTCGGCCAGCCGCACCGCATCCGGGGCTTCATCAAGGTGATGGAATACATCCTCTCCCATCCCGGCGTCTGGGCCACCACCGCCGGCGCCATCGCCGACCACTACCGCGCCACCCACGCCAGCGCGCTCGAAGCCCATCTCGCCGCCCGGGAGGCGCTCCATGGCCGATAATACCCCGCCCGCCAACTCGCCTCCGGTGGGCGAAGTCCGCCTCCCCGGCATGGACCACGACCTATACCCCTTCCGCACCCTGCCCGATTCCCCCCATTTCGCCTGGCCCGGCGGCGCCCGCATCGCCCTCACTGTCACCCTCATGCTCGACTACTGGGAGGTCACGCCCCCAGAGGCCGCCAGCCGGGACCCGCGGATCATCTCCCCGCTCGGCAATTTCTTCCCGGACTGGCTGACCTGGAGCCAGCGCGAATACGGCAACCGCGTCGGCATCTTCCGCGTGCTCGCCATGCTCGATCGCTTCGGCCTCACCCCCAGCATAGCCCTCGGCGCCGAATCCGCCCGCCGCCACCCCGAACTCGTCGACGAATGCCTGCGCCGCGGCTGCACCTTCATGGCCCACGGCACCCACGCCACGCGGCGCATCACCAGCCGCATGAGCGAAGCCGAAGAACGCGCCTTCATCACCGAAAGCCGCGACGCCGTGGCCCGCGCCACCGGAAAGGCGCCGACGGGCTGGTGTGGGCAGGATTTCAATGAGAGCACGCGCACTCCGGCGCTGCTCGCCGAAGCCGGTTTCACCTATCTCGCCGACTGGTCCAACGACGATCGGCCCTACCGCATCGGCCCGGCCGGGTTGGTGAGCCTGCCGGCGCAGTCCGAGTGGAACGACCTTGAGGCGATGTGGCTGCGCCGGGTGTCGCCGCAGGCCTGGGCGGATGGGCTCGCGGAGGGGTTCGCGGTGCTGCATGACGAGGGGGGGAGTTGCTTCAACCTGTCGCTGCATCCGTGGATCACCGGGCAGGCGCACCGCATCCGCTATCTCGGCGATGCGCTGGCGCGGATGCTCGGGCGCACCGGGATTTGGCTGGCCAATGCCGACGCGGTGGCGGCGGCGGCGGCGGGCCAGCTCGGCTGAGGGAAGTTTCGTGCGGGGGACGGTTCTTGCGCGGCCGCGGCCGGGCGGCTATCTCGGGCGAAGGCCGGTTTCCGGCGCAATAAACCTAGGGGGCGTGTGCCATGGCAGCTCAATTGCCGATCAAGAAGCCGGGCTGGATCGACGAATTCCAGTCTTTCATCATGCGCGGCAACGTGGTGGACCTCGCTGTGGGTATCATCATCGGCGCCGCCTTCACCGCCATCGTCGGCAGCCTGGTGAAGGATCTGTTCAACCCCATCATTGGCCTGCTCCTCGGCGGGATCGACTTCTCCAACATCTTCATCACCCTCAAGGGCCCCGCCGTCCCCACGCTGGAAGCGGCCAAGACGGCGGGGGCGGTGACGTTGAATGTCGGGCTGTTCCTCAACGCGGTGATCCAGTTCCTGATCGTCGCCTTCGCGGTGTTCTGGATGGTGAAGGTGCTGAGCATTCTCCAGCGCAAGAAGGAGGCCGCTCCCCCGCCGCCGGCGGCACCCAGCAAGTCCGAAGTGCTGTTGACCGAAATCCGCGACCTGCTGGCCAAGAAGGGCTGACGTGACCCAGCCGACCTCTCCGCCCGGCGAGGCCGGCCTCACGCGCGACATGCTGCTCGACGGCACGCTGCGCGCCAATCTTGCCAAGCTGATGCCGGATGTGCGGCTGACCACCGACGAGGAACGCGCCGCCTCGCTGCGCGAAATTCTCGATGGGCGGCCGGATCACGGGAATGGGGTCTGGGTGTTCGCCTATGGCAGCCTGATCTGGAATCCCGCGATCCATATCGCCGAACAGCGCATCGCCACCGCGGTGGGGTGGCATCGCTCCTTCTGCCTGTCGGTGAAAATGGGGCGGGGCACGCCGGAGAATCCCGGCCTGATGCTGGGGCTGCGGCCGGGCGGCACCTGCCCGGGCGTGGCGCTGCGGGTGGCCGAGCACGATATCGCGCTGGAGCTCGATCTGCTGTGGCGGCGGGAGATGGTGGCCGATGGCTATATTCCCCGCTGGGTGCCGCTGGTGGACGAGGCCGGCGCGCCGGCTGGGGCCGGGATCGCCTTCACCATCAACCCGGCGCAGCCGACCTTTTGCGGTGATATCGCGGAAGAGGAGGTGGTGCAGCGCCTCGCCACCGCCCGTGGGCGGCTGGGCACTGGTGCTGAGTATCTTTTTCGCACCCATGACGGGTTGGCGGCGCTGGGCGTGAACGACCCCTCGCTCGATCGCGTCGCCGCGCTGGTGCGGGCCCGGATGGTGGCGCTGGCGGGCTGAGGCGGCGTTCGACAGATTTTTTGGTGTGGATGTCAGATTGTCCTTGCTTCTAAAGTGTAAGTTAAATATATATTCTCTCCTGTAACCAGGAGTGACCGAAACCGCATGCCTCGCCCGTCCACCCATCCCCTGCACGCCGCACAGGATATTGCCGCCGTTCTCGGCGCAATGATCTGTGCGCTGCTGGCCGCCCTGTTCGGGCCGGCCGGGACACGGGCGCGCGGCCGGGCGGAGCGCTTCCCCGATGTGATGACCGGCGTGCTGCGCGCGATGGACGAAGCCGAATTTGAGTATGAGCCGGAGGTGGAGTGGGTCATGGTGCCCGCGCCCTGGCGCAATGGGCGGCTGCTGCCGCGGGCGCATGCGCGTCGCCCGATCGCTTTTGTGATGCGTCGTACGCGGCCGGGCGCGCTGCTGCATGGGCCGCCCGCGCCCCTGTCTGCCCTCTGCGGCGCAACACCCGGCATCGCCTGACGGCAATGCGCGGGCGCTGTCGCGCGCCCATTCTCCAGGACCCGCTCTTTCACAATCGCATCCGCCTTCCCGACCCCGCGCGGGGCTTCCGTCCGCCGCGCGGGCGCGCCATAGTCGCGAGCATGAGCACCGAAAGCGCCATCTGCGAATGGCTTGCCGGGCAGCGCGAGGCGATGACCTCACTGCTCCGCGAAATGGTCGACATCGATAGCGGCAGCTACAACAAGCCGGGCATCGATGCCGTGGGCGCCGCCGTGGAGCGGTTTCTCGAGGGGCAGGGAATCGCCGTCGAACGCGTGCCGCAGTCCAAGCACGGGGACTGCATCCGTGCCCTCGTCGGTGGTGCGCAGCCGCTCGGCGCCGCCACTGGCAATGCCCAGGCGAACATCATGCTGATGGGCCATCGCGACACCGTGTTCCCCGATGGCGAAGTGCAGCGCCGGCCCTTCTCCATCAAGGACGGCATCGCCTACGGCCCCGGCGTTGCCGACATGAAGGCCGGGCTGGTGATGAACGCCTTCATCCTCGCGGGCTTCCATAAATTCGGCGGCGCCCCCGGACCGCTCGTCGGCCTGTTCACCGGCGATGAGGAAATCGGCTCCCCCGAGGGCCGCCCGGTGATCGAGGCCGAGGCACGGCGCGCCCGCGTGGTGTTCAACTCCGAGCCCGGCCGCGTGTCCGGCAACGTCGTCACCGGGCGCAAGGGCGGCGTGTTCAGCGCCTTCCGCATCACCGGCAAGGCCGCCCATTCCGGCGGCAATTTCTCCGAAGGCATCTCCGCCATCGAGGAACTCGCCCGCAAAATCCAGGCGCTGCACGCCCTTACCGATCTCGAGCGCGGCATCACCGTGAACGTCGGCCTCGTCTCGGGCGGCCAGTCCGTCAACACCGTCGCCCCCTGGGCCGAAGGGCAGATCGACCTGCGCTACGTCACCCCCGCCGACCGCGACGAAGTCATGACCAAAATCAACGACATCATCGCCCGCAGCTCCGTGCCCGGGACCAAGGCCGAACTCACCATCCGCGGCGAGTTCCTCCCCCTCAACCAAAGCCCGGCCGCCAAGCGCCTGTTCGACCTCTACGTCGACAGCGCCGCGCAAACCGGCTTCAAAGCCGACGGCGAATTCACCGGCGGCTGCGCCGACTCCGGCTTCACCGCCGCCCAAGGCACCCCAACCATCTGCGCCGTCGGCCCCGTCGGCGGCAAAGCCCATAGCCCCGACGAATTCCTCATGCTCGACAGCCTGGTCCCCCGCGCCCAAGCCTGCGCCCGCGCGATCCTCCGCCTGGACCAAGCCGGCCTTTAGCTGCGGCTTCGGGGCTGGGCAGGAAGGGAAGTGGGGGGGGGGGGGGGGG
>CAIPLM010000029.1 GCA_903865895.1 uncultured Rhodospirillales bacterium
CCCAACCCTACCCACGGCCATCGCGATGGCCACTGACTGGCCTGCCTACGCCAGACTCTCGACGGTCCCTCCGGCAGGCCAGTCAGCGGCCTCCTACACCACGACCGGGGACACGATCGGGCATCATGTGGGGTGAGGAATACAAGTAGGCGACGCGGCTCTATGTTAGGCAGCCGGCGCGGTGCTTTTGCAGATCGTCCGAGGGGAGGGGAACTTGCGCATCTTTGGGATGTTCAGAGGGATGAAAACCCGGCCGGTATTGCTCTGGCTGATCGGCGCCGGGCTTTCTGGTGCGTTGATGAGCGGCGAGGCGAGTGCCGTGTATTTTATAACCGGCAACGTCCTGCTTGATCGGTGCACCGCGTCCCAAACTGGGAACGGTCTGACGGATCTGGCCTTCTGCGCCGGGTATGTCACTGACATAGCCGACACCCTGGACCGAACGACCATCACTGTTTCCCCGGACAGCGGCGGGCATTGGCAAATTAGGGCCTGTGTCCCCACTGGGGTGAGTATCAGTCAGCTAATGGATGTGGTTGTCCGATACCTGCGGGCATCGCCCGATGTGCGCCACTTCAACGGCAGCATTCTGGCGACCAAGGCGATTTCCGAGGCGTTTCCCTGTCGTTCGTAGGAGACGATCGACACCGGCAACGCCCATACTTAAGCCAACATCCGGGGGCCAAAATGCAAGGGCCGGTTCCAAGGTGCAGCAGCCCATTGGCGGCACAGCAGTCGCGCTCATCCGCCCCTAGCCGCCCTCATTCACCCCCCTTCGCAGAGGTCAATAGGGGACAGAAGAGGGGAATTTTTCGATGATCCCTCTGTAAGCCGCAATTTTTCTGGCGAGTGAGGCGGACACCGTCTCCGCCATACCCCATTCTGACCCACTTTTGCCGCGATTTGTGTGCATTGGGCCGGAGCATCTTTGCCGGTTTGCCGTCGGCGGTGAAGTCAACCGAGCCGGTGGGGGTGCTGTCGCGGATCATGCGGCGGGAAAAGTTTAGGGAGGGTGGCTCAATTCAGCCACGGCCACGATTGCCCCGGCCCGGTGACAACCATGTGCCATCCCCAAGCAATGGCCAGCATTACCAGCGGTAAAAAAGCGGCCGCCCCGATAATCATCGCAGAGGAAATAGCCACCACCACTCCGACGCTGTAGTCGTCAAAGCTCGGGGTAGAACTTGGTTGCTGGTTTTGCCCCACCGGGACGAGGATGCTTGCGAATAGGGACAAACCGATTGCTTCTCCGATGCTGAGATGGCGGACGTTGAACACGGGGCTGACGAACCATCCCCATGCTACGGCAAGAACGAAGCCACGCATGAGCCAACCAATTACGACGGCTGTGATGACTGAGGCACCGAAGCCGAGCCAAGCCTTGATATCGTCACTCACTGGCAAATCCCCCCCGATGATAGACGCACCGCCCTATTGCATTGCGGTTGCGCGTGCAGGATAGCACACCGCCCGGTTCAATCCCGACCCGTCCGATACCGTATATGCCGCGTTAGTATGGTGGATGGCGCCACGCCATGCTGCGCTTGGCGGGGCGTCACTGATGCCCCATTGATGCCCCAACCCGAAATTTGGCATGGCCAATTTTGAAAAGATGATGGTGTAGGTCGGGGAGCGGGGGGCGAATCCCCTCTTGGGTGCGTGGCCAAGTGGAGCGTGGACTTGAATGGCATTTGTGCTTCCGGTATTGTTTCCGGAAATTCCTAGAAAAGGATTGTTCATGTCGACCCAATCCAGGTCTGCCCGCCAAGCTGCGCTCATCGCCCATCGGCAGCGGTTGCGCAGTCGCGGCCTACAGCGGCTTGAGGTTCAGGTTCAAGGCGACGATGCAGCGCTTGTGCGGGCGATAGCCGCCGCATTGGTTGATCCGGCCCGCGCCGCTGAGACGCGTGCGCTCCTGCGTGGACGCTTTGCGCCGGCCCCAGCCCAGAGTCTCAGGGCCCTTCTTGCTGCTGCTCCTCTTGAAGAGATCGAACTGGAAAGGTCGCGCGATACCGGGCGTGTCGTGGACCTTTGACCTGGCTGATCGACACCAACATCATTTCCGAGGTGCGGAAGGGCGCACGCTGCAACCGAGATGTCGCGGCGTGGTGGCAGGGCGTTGAGGACCGTGATTTGTTTCTGAGCGTCCTTACGCTCGGAGAAATCCGCAAAGGGGTTGAGGCAGTCCGCGCTCGCGATCCGGTCAAGGCGGCTGCCCTTGCAACCTGGCTCAGCGATGTGGTCGACGCCTTTGGAACACGCATCCTGGGCGTTGACGGGGCGGTCGCTGAGACGTGGGGTCGCATGTGTGCAATCCGTTCCGTTCCGGTCGTCGACGGGCTGCTGGCCGCGACGGCCTCCGCTCATGGGCTTGTGCTTGTCACACGCAACACCGGCGACGTCGAAGGACTTGGCGTGCGCTTGCTGAATCCATTCGGGCATCAAGCAACTTGAGCTAGCACCAGGGGACGTCAGGGTACACCACCCCCAACCCCCAACCCCCAACCCCCAACCCGGCAGCAGTCCGTGGACGCGAGACGCGGCGGAGTGATAATTATAGTTGACAATTTTTATGTGCCAACTATCATTGGAACATGTTCGAGGTTCGCCGCACCGAGCGCTTCATTCAATGGCTTGACGGCCTCTCGGATCCGCGCGCGGTGGCAAAAATCGCCGCACGGGCCGAACGCCTGGCGTCGGGAAATTTCGGTGATGTGCAGCCGGTCGGCGAAGGCGTTAGCGAGCTTCGAATCCACTATGGTCCGGGATACCGGGTTTATTTTGTGCAACGCGGTGCCGTCGTGGTGATTCTGTTGTGTGGTGGCGAAAAATCGAGCCAAGCCAGGGACATCAGGTCGGCGAAGGCATTGGCGAAGGAGGTATGAACATGACCATCGAGACGAAGCCGTTCGATGCGGCAGAAGTTCTCAACTCGGATGAGCGCATTGCCGCCTATCTCGAAGAGGCGTTCGAGGGAGGCAATCCAGCGGTGATCGCTTCGGCTCTCGGGACAGTCGCGCGGGCGCGGAACTTCAGCATGGTCGCTCGGGACACCGGATTGACTCGAGAGACGCTCTACAAAGCGTTGTCCGCAGAAGGGAACCCGACCCTATCGACACTGACTGCGGTGACCAAGGCGCTCGGGTTTCATCTCTCGATCAAGCCCACCATCACGCCGGTGGCCTGAACATCAGGGCGATCCATCCAGCACGGACCAATCCACTGGCCGCGGCTGTTGCGGGGGTTCGGCGCTCACTGCCTGGGGCGGCGGCGTCTTCTTGAACGGGATTTTGAGGTAGGCCTGGACCATCCATTACTGTGGCGGATGGTCGCTCCAGTAGCGCTGCTGCGCGCGATACATTGGGATAGTCCAGCGTTCCCAGATCATCGCCGGCGAGCCGCCCTCCATTCCGGCGGCGGCGAGTTCGGCAACAATGTAGTCGAGGTCTAGGCTTCCGTCGTCACTGTTGGCGCTGCCGGGGTCTGATCAGCCAGCGCCTCCAGTTCCCCCTGGCTGACGAGCCCCGAGACGATCATCAGCCGAGTCACGGCGTCCATGATGCCGGGCCGCTCGTAGCTGCCATCGAAGCGGTTGATGAGCAGGCGCTTCTCGATCTCAGGCACCGTCCGATCGGGCCGCGTCGGCAGCAGCACGGCGACAATGACCGCGATGTCGGCGGCGACCCGGTCGGTGGAAACGGTGGCGGCGTCGGAGGCGCGGATGACAGCGGTTGCGAGGCAGATCTCGCATTCCAACTCACCGCCGATCTCGCGGCGGCCCGGGTGCCCGACATCACCGCCTTGGGCACGCGCTTTGCGCCAGACCCGGCATCCTTGCCCGAGGTCGCCGTCCATCTTACGCCGCTGATCGCCTATGAGGCCCTCCTCGGCACCGAAGCGTAAGCATCCGGCGTAGCACGCGGAGCCAGGTCAAGGTTTTGACGTGGTGTCGTGCCGATATTCGTCGAGCAGCCGTTGAACTTCCTCAATGCCATCATCTGTGAATGCCAATATGCCGTCGTTGTCGAGGCCATAGACCC
>CAIPLM010000030.1 GCA_903865895.1 uncultured Rhodospirillales bacterium
CCTCGGCGATTGCGGGGCCCGGGTCGCCGTGGTGTCGACCGCGGCACTGGCCCTCAAGGTCGCCGCCGCCGGGCCGCTCGATCTGCTGATCAGCATGGAGCGCTTCGACGCCACCGGGGTGAAGACCGCGCTTTGGGAGGATTTCACCGGCGATACCCAGGATTTCGGTGATATTGCTGCCGAGGCCGCCGAGATCGCCAGCACCTCGCTCGCGTGCATGATCTACACCTCGGGCACCGGCGGTTCGCCGAAGGGGGTGATGCTGCCGCATCGCGCCATCTTGTCGAACTGCCGAGGCGCCTATCTGCTGATCCTGCAGCTCAACCTCAAGCGCGAGACTTACCTCTCCTTCCTGCCGCTCTCGCACAGCTACGAGCATACGGCCGGCCAGTTCCTGTTCCTCTCCATCGGCACCGAGATCGTCTATTCCCGCGGGGTGGAGAACCTCGCCGCCGACATGTTGGCGATCCGCCCGACGCTGCTGACCATGGTGCCGCGCGTGCTGGAGGTGATCCGCGGCCGCATTCTCAGCCAGGTCGTCCGTCAGTCGCCCACCAAGCAGCGCCTGTTCAACATGGCGCTGGCGATAGGCACCAAGAAGGTTGACCGCCAGCGCCTGACCCTGGTGGAGCGCATCCTTGACCCGATCCTCGACCGTCTCGTGCGTCAGAAAGTACGGGATCGCTTCGGCGGCCGCCTGATCGCCGCCGTCTCAGGCGGCGCGCGGCTGGAGCCGGAGGTGGGGCGGTTCTACCTCGCCATGGGAATCCTGATCATCCAGGGCTACGGGCAGACCGAGGCCGGCCCGATCATTTCCGCCAACCCGCCCAATGACTGCCGGGTGGAGACCGTCGGGACGCCGCTCGAAGGCGTTGAGCTCAAAATCGCCGAGGACGGCGAGATCCTGGTGCGCGGGGACCTCGTCATGCATGGCTACTGGGGCCGCCAGGACGAGACCGAGCAGGCCATCCGCGATGGCTGGCTGCATACCGGCGATATCGGCACGCTGGACGCCGAGAACTACCTGCGCATCACCGACCGCAAGAAGGACATGATCGTGCTCTCCGGCGGCGAAAACGTCTCGCCGGCCCGCATCGAGGGCATGCTGATCGCCGAGCCCTCAATCGCCCAGGCGGTGGTGTTCGGCGAGGGGCGCTCGGGGCTGACGGGGCTCATGGTGGCATCCGAGGGCTTCGACGCCTCGGACGTCGCCTCGGCTGTGAACGACGTCAACAAGCGGCTCTCGGTGACCGAGCGCATCCGCCGCCACGCGGTAGTGCCACCGTTCACCATTGAGAACGGGCTCATGACGGCAACACAAAAAATCCGTCGCCACCTTGTCCGCGAGGCGCACGCAGGCGTGCTGGAGAGGCTGGGGTAACCGACCGCTGTTATCCCTTGCCGGGGGCGCGCCGCCAGCGCTCGGCGATCTCCTGGGCTCCCGCTGCCGCAGCCTGAGCCCGCTCGGCAAAGGGCGTCGCCAAGGTCGGAATCGCGCGCGGATCCAACTCAGTGACCACGCCGCCTTCAATCTTGAGTTTGACTCCTTGCCCCTTCCGGCCAGAGCCCGAAGCGAGTGTTGCCTGCTTCACCAATTGCTTCGCGATCTTCCCGGGGAAAGACTTAACCGTTACAGCCGCAGCGAGTGACGCATCGGTAGCCCTTTCCGCCGCCGCTTTTGCGGCCAATGCCGCGTTGGCTGCCGCAGTCGCGTTGGTGGCCGCCTCCGCTGCCGCGAGCGCCTCAAGCGCAGCCACGCACTGCGTCTCAGCGTCGGCGACCGAATCCTCGTAGATGCCAATCTTTCGATTGTGGCGCGCCTCGGCTTCTTTTTTGAATCGTTCCGATTGTTTAAATTCGTCCGTCTTACGATATTGATCACCTATTCGGAAATACTCTCTGGATTGTATCTTTCCGATAATTTGGGAAATTAAGATCGTAGTAATAGCCAGGGCGGGCACGAGCCAAGTAAGATACCAGAATTTGCTGTTCCAAAGATTTCCCATCATCGTCGATGCTCTCCCGGGCGCTACGGCGTCAAAGCCAACTCGCAGATCCACTTAAGACCGTTCAACACCAGCCTGGAAGATGGGCGGAAACTAGGCGCATTGAGCAGGCTGGCAGCAACAGGTGCAACACCAGAATATTGCCAGCATCTCAACGCGTCGAGTCAGATCTGCTGCAGAACCGGCGCAATTGCCCGCCTACATCCCCAGCGCGCGGCGGTAGACGTCGAGCAGCGTCTCCTGCTCCTCCACCTCGGCCGGTTCCTGCTTGCGGATGCGGATGAGTTGGCGCATCACCTTGACGTCAAACCCGGCGGACTTCGCCTCGGCGAAGATGTCCTTGATATCGCTGGACAGCGCCTTGCGCTCCTCCTCCAGCCGCTCGATGCGCTCGATCAGGCTGCGCAGGCGGTCGGCGGAGATGTTGCCCCACTGGGCGCTTTCTGCGGGGGCTTCAGCGGTGTCGGTGGCATCACGGGCCATGTGTCATCTCCGATGGGGCGAACGGGCGGCGGGCTTACGCGCCACGGCCGCCGCGGTCAATCCAACGCGATCAGTGGCCGGGATTGGCCTTCGCGAAAGCTGCCTTCTGCTCCGCCGACGCCTCCTTCTGATACTTCGCCTGCCATTCCTTATAGGGCATGCCGTAGACGATCTCGCGCGCATCGGGATCGGCGATCGTCAGACCTTGCTCGGCGGCGCCCTCGCGATACCAGCGGCTGAGGCAATTCCGGCAGAAGCCGGCGAGATTCATCATGTCGATGTTCTGCACGTCCGTGCGGTCGCGCAAATGGGCGACCAGCTTGCGGAAGGCGGCGGCTTCCAACTCGGTGCGGGTCTTGTCGTCAAGCTCGGGTGCGGGCATGGCAATCCTCCTGTCACGGCATCAACATGGCGCGCCGGCGCCGCTTTCGCCATACTCCCCAAATCGATTGGGTTGAAGGATCGCCGATGGACTGGGATGACGCACGTGCACGCTCCGCCCTGCGGAGCATATTCGATGCAGCCGTTGCGGCGGCTGACCCGCGCGTGATGCTGGCCCGCCATCTGCCGGAAAAGCCCCGCGGACGCTGCGTGGTGGTTGGTGCCGGCAAGTCCGCCGCCGTGATGGCCGCCGCCCTCGAAGCCGCCTGGCCCGATGTCGCGCTCTCCGGCGTCGTCGTCACCCGCTACGGCCACGCCGTGCCCACCCAGCGCATCGAGGTGATCGAGGCGAGCCACCCCGTGCCGGACGCCAACAGCGAACGCGGCGCTCGCCGCGTGCTCGCCGCCGTGCAAGGCCTGAACAAGGACAACCTGGTGATCGCGCTGATCTCCGGCGGCGGCTCGGCGCTGATGGCGCTCCCGGCCCCCGGCCTCACCTTCGCCGACAAGCAGGCCCTCAACCGCGCTTTGCTCGCCTGCGGGGCGACGATCAGCGAGATGAACTGCCTCCGCAAACACCTCAGCGCCATCAAAGGCGGCCGTCTCGCTGCCGCCGCCGCCCCCGCCCGCGTCGTCACCCTCGCCATCTCCGACGTCCCGGGTGACGACCCCGCGGTGATCGCCTCCGGCCCCACCGTGCCGGACCCGACTTCCTTCGCCGATGCCCGTGCTTTGCTCGCCCGCTATGACATCGCCCCCTCTCCCGCCGTCGCCGCCCGCCTCGCGCAAGACGCCGACGAAACCCCCAAGCCCGGCGAACTACCGAACGCCGAATTCCGCATGATCGCCACCCCGGCCATGGCACTCGCCGCCTGCGCCGACCGTGCCCGAGCGCTCGGCCTCACGCCCCTCATCCTCGGCGACGCGCTCGAAGGCGAAAGCCGCGAAATGGGCACCGTCATGGCCGGCATCGCCCGCTCGATCGCCACCCACGGCCAACCCCTCGCCGCTCCCGCCATCCTGCTCTCCGGCGGTGAAACCACTGTCACCATCGGCTCAGGCCCCACCGGCAAAGGCGGCCGCAACACCGAATTCCTCCTCGCACTCGCCATCGCCCTCTCAGGCCGCCCCAACATCTGGGCCGTCGCCGGTGACACCGACGGCATCGATGGCAGCGATGACGCCGCCGGCGCCCTCATCACCCCCACCACCCTCGCCCGCGCCAAAGCCGCCAACCTCGACCCCCGTGCTATCCTCGCCGGCCACGACAGCTACTCCCTGTTCGACACCATCGGCGACCTCATCCGCACCGGCCCCACCCTCACCAACGTCAACGACATCCGCGCGGTGCTCGTGGGGGCTTCCGAGGTATGAGGAAGAAAGCAAGGCGGGGGCTCCGCCCCTCGACCCCGCTAAGGGCTGAGCCCTTAGAACCCATTAGTCTAAGAGGGTTTGCTGGGAGGGAGGGGGCCAACTCCGAGGTTGCAACCATC
>CAIPLM010000031.1 GCA_903865895.1 uncultured Rhodospirillales bacterium
GCCAGCAGCAGCATGCCGCCGAGCCCCAGCATCACCGCGCCCGAGCCCTGGCGCATCCGGCGAATAGCGGTGGGGTGGCTGGCGAGTGCGCGGCGGGCGCGGTCGGCGAGGAACACCACCCCGACATCGGCCAGCGTGTTCAGCACCACCGACACCAGGCCAAGAAAAATGAACTGCGGCGCCACCGGGGCGCCCGCGTCGATGAATTGCGGGATGAACGCGAGGAAGAACACCGCCGTCTTGGGGTTGGTCGCCTCCACCAGCACGCCCTCGCGGAACGCCCGGCGCACGCCGGTGACGCTGACCTCCGGCATCCCCTCGGCGCCGCCCTGCCGCAGCGCGTTGATGCCGAGCCAGATGAGATAGAGCGCGCCGGCGATTTTCAGCACGGTGAACGCCTCGGCGCTCGCCATCACCACCGCCGACAGCCCGACGGCGCCGGCGATCACATGCACCAGCCCACCCAGCCCAGTGCCGAGGCTGGAGGCCATGCCCTCCTCGCGCCCACCGGCCAGCGTGCGGGCACCGACGTAGAAAATCCCCGGCCCCGGCGTCAGTGCGATCACCAGCGCCGCGGCGAAAAACACTGCGAATGCCGAGAGTTGCGGGGCAAAGCTCACTGCATGGTCTCCGGCCCCTTGAGGTCCCGCATGCCGGCTTCCGGCAGGATGCCAAGGCGGCGGGCGACCTCCTGGTAGGCTTCCTCGACCTTCCCTAAATCACGGCGAAAGCGGTCCTTGTCCATCTTCTCGCTGGTCTTGCTGTCCCACAGCCGGCAATTATCGGGGCTGATCTCATCGGCCAGCACGATCCGCATGTCCTCGTTTTCCCACAGCCGGCCGAATTCGATCTTGAAATCGACCAGCGTGATGCCGACGCCGAGGAACAGGCCGGAGAGAAAATCGTTAATTCTCAACGTCAAGGCGACGATATCGTCCATGTCCTGGGGATGCGCCCAGCCGAACGCGGTGATGTGCTCCTCGGCCACCATCGGATCGCCCAGCGCGTCATTCTTATAATAGTACTCGATGATCGAGCGCGGCAGCCGGGTGCCCTCGGGGATGCCGAGCCGGGTGGAGATCGAGCCTGCGGCGACATTGCGCACCACGACCTCGACCGGGATGATCTCAACCTCGCGAATAAGCTGCTCGCGCATGTTGAGCCGCCGGATGAAATGCGTCGGCACGCCGATCTCGCCCAGCCGGGTCATCAAGTATTCGCTGATGCGGTTGTTGAGCACGCCCTTGCCGGTGATCACGCCCTTTTTCTGCGCATTGAAGGCGGAAGCGTCGTCCTTGAAGTATTGCACGAGGGTGCCCGGCTCCGGCCCTTCGAACAGGATCTTGGCTTTTCCTTCGTAGAGCTGGCGGCGGCGGGCCATGGCGTGTTCCTTCGGGCAGCCCCGCCGGCAGCCCGGCGAGAGCGGGGTCTATAGCAGCGACGCCCCCGCGGTGAAAGGAAGCCCGTTCACCCCAGCCCGGCGCGCTTTGCCGGTCAGCCGCCGCCCGGGCTACAAGGGGCGGATGAATCGGGGGCAGGGGCGATGGCGGGGACGATGACGATGCTGCCCGCCCGGCGTGGGCTGCGGGTGGTGGGGGACGTGCATGGCGATGCCGAGGGCTTCCGCGCCGCCCTCGCCACTGACCGCTTCGTCATCCAACTCGGCGATCTCGTGGATAGCGGGCCGGACAGCGCCGGGGCGCTGCGGCTGGCGCTCGCCATGGTGGCGGAGGGCAGGGGCCTCTTCCTGCTCGGCAACCACGACCACAAACTCGGCCGCGCGCTCTCCGGCCGGGGCGTGACCATCGGGCCGGAGCTTGCCACGACCCTCGCCGGGCTCGACCATGAACTCCGCGCCCAGGCGGCGGAGGCGATCGGCGCCGCGCCGCTCTGGCTGCGCGCCGGGCGCATGGTGTTCGTGCATGGTGGCTTCCACACCGCGATGCTCGACCATCCCGCCCCGCGCGGGCTCGCTGGCCGGGCGGAAGGCCCGGTGGCGCGCGCCCTCTACGGCGAGCCGACCGGGCGCACCCAGCCCGATGGCTACCCCGAGCGCAGCCTCGCCTGGGTGGACCGGATCCCCGCCGGATTCACGGTCTATTGCGGGCATGACCGGCGCAGCCGCGACGGCCGGCCGTGGATCTGCCCGGGCGTGGCGGGCGGCACCGCGGTGTTCGTCGATACCGGCGCCGGCAAAGGTGGCCATCTCTCCTGGATCGATTTGCCGCCCCCGATCATCTGAGCGAAGCCGATTGGCATTTTCTGTCGTTTTCGGCTAGTAGCGTGACATTCCCGTGAAGGAAGCGGCGTGGGCGCGTCAGAAATAGGTTTGTGGCTCGGCATCCTGGGCGTGGCCTTCGGCCTCGCACTCGCGCTTTGCTCTGTCCTGTTCTCCCGCCAATACGCCGCCCGGCTGCGCCACGAGGCGGATTTGCTGGACCAGGCCCGCCTGGAGGCCGACCGTCAGCGGGACCGCGCGGAAAGCCAGGCCGCGCAATTCCGCAAAGCGCTCGATGCCATGACCGACGGCATCATGATGCTCGATGCCGATCAGCGCCTCCTTGAGTGGAATGCCCGTTTCGCCCCGTTGATCGGCGTGCCGCATCACGTGCTCACCGTCGGCACGCCGATGGCCGATATCCTGCGGGCGCAGGCTGAGGCCGGCGAATTCGGCCCGCTCGATGGCCCCGAGGCGATCGAGGCGGCGGTGCAGGTCCGCATGGCGAACCTGGTGGATTTCCACGGCCCGGCCTTCGCCGAACGCCTCCGCCCCAACGGCCGCTCCATTGAGACGCGGCGCACCACCATGCCCGGCGGCGGCTTCATCACCCTTTATAGTGACATCACCCAGCGTCGGCAGGCCGAGGCGGCAGAGCGCGCCGCGGTGGCGGCTGCTGCGGCGGCGGTGCGCCAGCGCCAGGAATTCGTGGCGATGATGACGCATGAGCTGCGCTCGCCGCTCTCGGCCATCGCCGATGCCCTCGCGCTGGTGGATGAAACGGGGTTGCCGGAGCAGGCCCGCAAGCAGATCGCCTGCGCCCGCCTCCAGGCCGGCCGGATGCAGGAGCTCACGGCCGACATCCTCGATATGGCGCGCCTCGATGAAGGCCGCGTGGTGCTGCGCGAGGCGGATTTCTCCATGGCCGAACTGCTCGGCGAGGTCTGCGCCAGCTTCCGCGATGCCGCATCCGCCGCCGGCAAGATCCTGCTCAGCGTCGCCGATACCGGCGTGCCGGCGATGCAATGGGGTGATTCCGGGCGGGTGCGCCAGGTGCTCACCAACCTCGTCAGCAACGCGGTGAAATATGCCGGGCCCGGAGTGGTGACGCTGCGGGCGACGGTGGTGAACACCATGCTGCGGCTGAGTGTGAAGGATTCCGGCCCGGTGATCCCGCCCGGCCAGGCCTCCACCCTGTTCCAGCCCTTCGCGCGGCTCCGTTCGGCGGAACTCGGCGGGCAGAGCGGCAGCGGACTCGGCCTCGCCATCAGTGCGCGGCTGGTGGCACTGCTCGGCGGCGAGATCGGACTGGCGCGCGAGGATACCGGCAACGCCTTCTGGTTCACCCTGCCCCTCGTTCCCGCGCGCGGGCCCTGCGCGGTCGAACCGTCGCATGCCGCCGCGCGTCCGGCGCAGCGGGCCAATATCCTGCTGGTGGAGGATCTCGCGCCAACGCGTGACCTCACCGCCATCATGCTCCGCCGCGAAGGCCATCGCGTGGAAGTGACCGGGGATGGCCTGTCCGCGGTCGATATGGCGGCACAGCGCATCTATGATGTCGTGCTGATGGATATTCATTTGCCGGGGATCGACGGGATCACCGCCGCCGGCCGCATCCGCGCCTTGCCGGGGCCGCAGGGCCGCGCGGCGATCATCGCGCTCACCGGCGCCTTGTCCCCGTCGCAGGAACAGGCAGCCGCGGCGGTGATGGATGCAATCCTGTCCAAGCCCGCCAGGCCCGAGATGGTGCTGGCGACGATCGAGCGAATCATGGGGGGAAAAGAGATGGATGCAGGCATTGGGATGTCCGCGAGCCCGGTAGTTGGTGACCTTGATACAAGCCGCATCGCCACCTTGCGCGAGGGGTTGCCCCCCGGCATGTTCACCCGCCTGCTGAACCAGTGCGTCGTCGAGATCAAGCAGCGCCTCCCCGCGCTCATGGCGGCCGATGCCGATGCCGACACCCTGCGCGAGGCCGCGCATGCCTTGGCCGGCATGGCCGGCAGCTATGGGCTCGCGGCGTTCGAGCGCGAGATGCGCGCGGTTATCCGGGCGGCCGAGGCCGGATTGATCGCAGAAGCCCACCGTATCGCCGCCTCGGCGGATACTTTGCTGGCGCGCGCCGAGGCCGCCATGTTGGCGGAGACCTGAGCTTCGCCATGCGTGTCTATCTCGCGGGGCCGGATGTCTTCCTGCCGGATGCGGCGGGTCGGTCCGCCCGGTTGAAGGCGATATGCACCGCGCATGGGCTCACCGGCATCTTTCCGCTCGATACAACCGAGAGCATTCCCGATGCCTGGCGCGCATTACCGGAGGCGCGCTTCATCGCGCTATGCAACGAGGCCCATATCCAGGGCTGCGACGCCATGATCGCGAATTTGACCCCCTTCCGTGGCCCCAGCGCCGATGCCGGCACGGTGTTCGAGATCGGCTACATGCGCGCGCTGGGCCGGCCGATCTATGGCTGGTCGAATGATCCCGCGGATTTCCTCGCCCGCAGCACCACATTCACCGGCGCCGTCCCGGATGCCGCGGGGGAACGGCGGGATGGCGAGGGCATGCTGCTGGAAGCCTTCGGCATGCACGACAACCTGATGATCGACGGCGCGATCCTCGCCTCCGGCGGCGCCATCTTCACCGCCAATCCCAGCCCGCATGCCCGCTGGAGCGATCTCTCCGCCTTCACCCGCTGCGTCGCGGCACTCGCCGGCTAGAGCCCGACGCTTCTTCCGCCGTCCACCATTAGGCTGATGCCGTTGATGTAGCTGCCGGCATCCGAGCACAGCAGCATCGCTGCCCCCACCAGATCATCCGGCCGGCCGAGCCGCCCCACCGGCACCTTCTGGCGCAGCTCCTCGCCGGCGGCGGCGAGCTGGTCGCGGTTGCGGGCGGTGGCGATGATGCCGGGGGCGAGGTTGTTCACGGTCACGCCCTTGCCGGCGCATTGCCGCGCGAGGTTGAGCGCCCAGTTGTGCTGCGCTGCCTTGGCGCCCGCGTAGACGAGCATGCCGGGATGCGGCAGCGTCTGCTGCACGCTACCGATCGTCACCACCCGCCCCCAGCCGCGCGCCTCCATTGGCGGGATCAGCGCCTGGAACAAATCCATCGTGCTGCGCAGATTGACGTTGATCTGCCGGTCAAACCGCGCGTGTGTGATCTCCGTCCATGGCTCGACCAGCTCGATCGAGGCGTTGATGACGAGGATATCCACCTGCCCGAACGCCGCCAGCACGTCGCGCGCGAGGTCGGCCGCGCCGTCGTCGGTGGCGAAATCGGCGGCGAAGGCGCGGCCCTCGGCGCCGCCCGCTGCCATGGTGGCGACCACCTCGGCGGCGTCCCGCGTCTCCTCGTCATTGCCCAGATGATGCACCGCCACCCGCGCGCCCTGACCGGCGAGGCCGAGGGCGATGGCGCGGCCGATCTCACGCCGCGCGCCGGTCACCAGCGCGGTTTTGCCGTCGAGCCGGAAGGCGGAAATCGGGTCAGGCATCATGCGACGATCTCCAATTTATCGAGCAGCGCCTGGGCGCGGGCGCGCTTGGCCGGGTCCGCGTCGCGCGCGACGATGCGTTGCAGCACCGAGACCGCGCGCGGATCACCGGCCTCACCGAGCGCAAACCCCTCGGCGTCGCGCTTGTCGAACCACTGGCGGTCGAACTCCACGAGGTTCAGTGGCAGCTTCTTCCAGTAGTATGTGAGCGCGTCCGATTTCCAGCCGGCGTAGATATCGTCCCACGGCAGCGGCTGAGCGTCGGCATTGGCGTTGTCGGGGTTGAAAGGTTCGCTCACCAATTGGTAGCGCACATCCATCGACATGCGCAGCTTCTCCGAGCGGTTGGGGATACCCTTGTGCACGGCGAGGCTGTGGAAAAACAGCACATCGCCCTGGCGGAATTCCCCGGTCGCCCAGCGCCCCTCGAATTGCTCGACGATCTCTATCCCCCCGGCGCCGGCGCCGATATGGAAATCGAACACCTCGCCACCATGCGTGCCGGCGGCGACCTGGAGCGGGCCGACCTCAAGCGGGCAGTCGATCAGCGGCATCCAGGCGGTATAGACCTCGGTGGTGCCCTGCACGTTCGGGTAGTCCTGGTGGGACTTGGTGGTGAAGGCGTCCTTGGAGGGGAAGATATTGCGCATCAGCACGCGGGGATGTGCGAGGATGGCACCCCCCAGCAGCCGCTCGAGGAAGCCGATCAGCGCCGGATGGTGTTTCAGCGCGTGGTAATCCTCCAGCCGGTTGATCGCCCGCAGCGTGCGCAGATAGACCGGATCGGGATCGACGCAGAACCCGGCGAGGTCCGCCACCGCCTCCTCCACCGGCCGATCCTGCTTCAGCCACCCCGCCGCTCGCGCCAGTTCGCCGACCTGGCGCTGCACATTGGCGATCGCCTCGGGCGGTACCAGGCCGCGGAGGAAGAGGTAGCCATCGCGCTGCATGCGCGCCCGCAGCGCTTCGGTGTCGGCGATGATATCGGTCGAATCAACGAAGCTCTGCATGCGCGATGCTCCCGTGTCACACCGCGGCGTATCAGGCGCGGTTGGCGTTGCTCCGCACGGCTTCGGCCATGCGATCCAGGATCTTGTCGAGGATGGCGGCTGACGTGGCGAAGTTGAAGCGCACGAAGTTCTTCCCCTCGGGGTCGAACGCCTCGCCGCCGCTGAAGGCGATCTTCGCCTTGTCATGGAAGAAATCGAACGCCGAGCCGGGCAGGCCGAGCGCCGAGCAGTCAAGCCAGTTGAGGTAGGTCGCCTCCGGCATGTGCAGCTTGATCGCCGGCAGTTCGCGGTTGATGAACTGCATCATGTGGCGGCGGTTGCGGTCGAGATGGGCGAGCACGTCATCGAGCCAATTCTGCCCGTGATTCCAGGCGGCGACGGTGGCATCCACGCCATGGATGCCGGGGCCGCCGACGGCGCGCGCGGGCAGATAGGCATGGAAGCGCTTCTGCAAATCGGCCGAGCCGAAATACATCACGCCGCAGCGCAGGCCGGGGATGTTGAAGCCCTTGGTCGCCGAGGTGATGGTGATGGTGCGGGCCGCGATTTCCGGGCTCAGCGAGGCGATCGGGATGTGCTTGGTGCCGGGGTAGACGAGGTCACAATGGATCTCGTCGGAGAGGATGATGAGGTCCCGCTCGCAGGCGACGCGGCCGAACTCGCGCAGTTCCTCCTCGGTGAACACCCGGCCGGTGGGGTTCTGCGGGTTGCACAGCAGGATGATGCGGGTGGTGTCGTCGATCAGCGCGTCGAGGCTTTGGGGCGCATGGCTCCACCCCTCGGCGCCGGAGTTCAGCCGGTGCACCACCATGCGGCGGCCGGTGCTGTGGATCGCGTCATGAAAGGGCGGGTAGGCCGGCAGTTGCAGCACCACGCCGTCGCCGGGCTGGGAGAAGGCGAGGATGGTGGAGAAGGTGCTCTGCACCAGGTTGGCGACCGGCAGCACCAGCGCGGGGTCGATCTCCCAATCGAAACGCGACTTCATGCGCTTGCCGAAGGCATCCACCAGCGTGCCGTCACCATGGTTGCCGCCGCGATCGGGGTAGCCATAGTCCTGATCGGCGCCGAGGCGCTCCATGGCGCGCTGGATCGGCCGGGCGACGGCGAAATCCATCTCGGCGACGAAGGCGGGGAGCACGTCCGCACCGTAGCGCTGCCATTTCGAGTTCTGCCGATTCCGCAGCACATCGATGGAAAGGTCAAAACTATTGGCGCTCATGGTCGATCGGTATCCCTGTTGACTCCGCCCTTCGGCGGGGGGTTCACTCTCTCAATAAGACATAACGGCCCAAGCGCCCCGCGCCAATAAAGGAGGCTGCCATGCGATCCCTGATGCTGCGACTGGTACTGTCGGCTGTGATGGGAGCGGCTGCTTTCGCGGCGCAGGCCCAGGGCGATCCCAAGCCGCTGCGCATCGTGCTCCCCGGCGAATTGCGCAGCATCGACCCGGATTGGACCGCGGCCGCGCTCACCCGCTACCACGCCTTCATGGTCTACGACACGCTGCTGGGGCTCGACGAGAACCAGGCGATCAAGCCGCAAATGGCCGATAGCTGGACCGAGAGCGAGGACCATCTCACCTACACCTTCACGCTCCGCGACAAGCTCGCCTTCTCCGACGGCTCGCCGGTGACGGCGGAGGACGTGGTGGCCTCCTGGACCCGCTGGGCCGAGACCGATGGCGCGGGGATGATGATCAACACCTTCCTCGCCGGGCTCGACGCGGTGGATGCGAAAACCTTCCGGGTGCGGCTGAAGGAACCCTTCGGGCAGCTCACCTACGTGTTGGCCAAGCCGATGGCGATGCCCTTGTTCATCAAGCCAGCCAAGATCGTGAAGGGTCTCCCGGCCCGCACCCAGTTCACCGATCCGCTGGGTTCCGGCCCCTTCATCATGAAGAAGGACGAGTGGGTCGCCGGCTCCAAGGTCGTCTACGTCCGCAACCCCCGCTACGTCCCCCGCGCCGAGCCGGCCTCGGGCATCGCCGGCGGCAAGCGGGCGCTGGTGGAGCGGGTGGAATGGGTGGCGATCCCTGACGCGGCGACGCAGGTGGCGGCGCTGCGCAACGGCGAGATCGACTTCATCGAGACCCTGACGCCCGATCTCATCCCGGCGCTGCGCAGCACCAAGGGCCTGCGCGTCGAGCCGCTATTCCCCGGCGGCAGCGAGGGCACGCTGCGGGTGAACTGGACCAACCCGCCCTTCGACAACCCGATCGCGCGGCGGGCGATTTACAATTTCGTCAACCAGGCCGACATGATCCAGGCCGTGCTGGGTGACCCCGAGCTCGGTCAGGTCTGCGGCGCCCTGCTGATCTGCGGCTCGCCCAATGGCAGCGAATACGGCGCGGAGCTGCTGATCTCCAACGAGCCGGAGGCCGTGCGCCTCAAGCGCGGCATGGAGATGCTGAAAGAGGGCGGCTACAAGGGTGAGAAGCTCGTGCTGCTTGATCCCGCTGACCAACCGATCATGCACGGCGCCTCCCAGGTGCTGTTCGCCGCCATGAAGAAGGCCGGCGTCAACATCGAGATGCAGACAATGGACTGGGCCACCGTGGTCTCCCGCCGCGCGGTGAAGGGGCCGGTGGCGAATGGCTGGCACTTGTTCATGACGATGGGCGGGCCGCTTGGGCCGGCCAATCCGGTGTTCCACGTCCAGATGTCCGGCGCCTGCGACAAGGCCTGGTTCGGCTGGCCCTGCGATGCCGAACTCGAACGCCTCCGCGGCGCCTGGATCCGCGAGACCGATCCGGTGAAGGCGCGCTGGCTGGCCGAGAACATCCAGCTGCGCGGTGCCCAGGTGGTGGTCTACATCCCCTTCGGCCAGTACGTCGCCCCCTCCGCCTATCGCGACAGCCTCGACGGGCTGCTGCGGGTGCCGGAGACGGTGGTGTTCTGGAACATCAAGCGGAAGAGCTGAACCTTGCGCATCTTCGCCGCGAGCCTTGGCACCGAGACCAACACCTTCGCCCCCATCCCGACTGATCGGCGCGCCTTCGCCCACAGCTACTACAAGCCCGGCACCCATCCGGCGACACCGACCCTGTGCAGCGCCCCAATCGTCGCCGCCCGGGAAGCGGCTTCGGCCGGCGGGCATACGCTGATCGAGGGCACCGCTACCTGGGCCGAACCCGCGGGCCTCACCGGGCAGGCGGTCTACGAAGGCCTGCGCGATGAAATCCTCGGCCAGCTCCGGGCGGCGATGCCGGTCGACGTGGTGCTGTTCGGCCTGCACGGCGCCATGGTCGCGCATGGCTATGATGATTGCGAAGGCGACCTCCTCGCCCGCGCCCGCGCGGTCGCCCCCGATGCGGTGATCGGCGCCGAGCTAGATCTGCACGCTCATTTGTCGGACCTCATGGTGGCGAAGGCCGATCTCATCATCGCCTTCAAGGAATTCCCCCACACCGACTTCCTCGCTCGCGCCCGCGAGCTCACCGCCCTCTGCATCGCCACCGCCGAGCAGCGCATCCGCCCCGCCGCCGGGCTGTTCGATTGCCGCATGATCGCCGGCTACATGACGAGCCGCGAACCCGGCCGCTCCTTCGTCGACCGGCTCCAGGCTATGGAGGGCAAGGACGGCATCCTTTCCATCACCGTCATCCACGGCTTCCAGGCCGCCGACGTCTATGACGTCGGCACCAAGGTGCTGGTCTATGCTGACGGCGACGCGGCCAAGGCCGCCCATCTCGCCGAGCAGCTCGGCCGCGAGCTGATCGCCTGGGGCAATGCCGGCGTGCCCGTCCATCTCAAAACCGCTGAAGCTGTCGCCGCCGCCATCGCCAACCCCAAGGGGCCGGTGGTGCTGGCCGATCGCTGGGACAATCCCGGTGGCGGCGTGGCCGGCGACAGCACCTTCCTCATCGCCGAACTCCTGAAGCACCCGGACGTGCCGGCCGCGGTCGGCGCCCTGTGGGACGCCCAGGCCGCCGCCTTCTGCATCGCCGCCGGGCCGGGCGCCGTGATGCCGCTCCGCTTCGGCGGCAAGGCGGCCTCCACCTCCGGCGACCCGATCGACGCCGTGGTCACGGTGCTCGCCACCACGGATGATCTGGTGATCCCCTTCGAACAATCCACCGTCTCCCTCGGCGCCGCCGCCGCCATCCGCATCGGCAAGCTCGATGTCGTGCTGGCCAGCGGCCGGGCGCAGACCTTCAACCCCGCCGTCTTCACCCATCTCGGCATCGATCTCGCGGCCAAGCAGGTGGTGGTGGTGAAATCCTCCAACCACTTCTACGCTGCCTTCGCCCCCATCGCCGCCGAGGTCATCTACGTCGATTGCGGCGGCCCCTATCCGCCCGACCCCGCCCGGATCGCCTACACCAAGATCCGCCGCCCTATCGCGCCGCTTGACCCGAACCCCTGGACCGCATGAGGAAACCATGAGCGACGTCATCATCGGCAAAGGCAAGCACCGCTACAGCTTCCGCCGCGACTGGGCGAAGCTGCCGCGCGGCTGGAGTTTCGGCGACGACCGGCCATCCGAATGGGCCCGCCCCCCGCAATCCGCCCTGCAAGGCGCGGTCGCCCCCAATGGTGACATCTACGTGCTGGCCCGCAGTGCCACGCCGGTGACGGTGTTTGACCTCGAAGGCAACTTCATCACCGCCTGGGCCGGCCACAGCTTCACGCCCTTCGTGCACGGCATCCGTATCGACGCGGCCGGCCATGTCTGGATCGCCGATTCCGGCCGGCACATCGTGCAGGAGTTCACGGCCGAGGGGCGCCTCCTGCGCAGCTTCGGCTCGCCGGAATTCCCCGCCCCCACCCATGGCGGCAAGCCGTTCAACATGCCAACCGGCGTCGCCTTCGCCTCCAACGGCGATTTCTACGTCTCGGACGGCTACGGCAATCGCCGCGTCCACTGCTTTGCCGCCGATGGAACCCTGAAGCACTCCTGGGGCGAGGCCGGTTCAGGGCCGGGCCAGTTCTCCACCGTGCACTATGTCGCGATCGACAAGCAGGACCGGGTCTACATCACTGATCGCGAGAATCACCGCATCCAGATCTTCGCGCCTGACGGCACCCATCTCACCGACTGGACCGGCTTCGTGATGCCCTATGATCTCGCCTTCGGCAAAGCCACCATCGTGGTCGGCGGCGATGATGGGGTGAGCATCTGGTCGCACGCCCGCAAATTGCTGCTTCGCATCGGCAGCGACACGCCCTACCAAGGCGCCTTCAAAATCCATGGGCTCTGGCTCGATGCCGACGAGAATATCTACGTCGCCCATTTCGACCGCACCGTCTCCAAGCTCACCCGCCTCTCCTGAAGGACCCGCCCATGATCGGCGCCGATATCGCCTTGCTCGACACGCCCCGCCTGCTCGTCGATCTCGACGTGATGGAGCGCAACATCGCCCGCGTCGCCGCCGTTTGCGGCCGGCACGGGGTGGCGTGGCGGCCGCATACCAAGGGGATCAAGCTGCCGGCCATCGCCCATAAGCTGCTGCGCGCCGGCGCCATCGGCGTCACCTGCGCCAAGCTCGGCGAGGCCGAGGTGATGGCGGCTGCCGGGGTGCACTCCATCCTCATCGCCAACCAGGTGGTCGGCGCCGAGAAAATCGCCCGGCTGGTGCATCTCCAGCGCCACGCCGAGGTGATCGCCTGCGTCGACAGCCCCGCCAACATCGCCGCCATCGCCGCCGCCGCCCAGGAAGCCGGCGTCGAGCAGCCGCTGCTGATCGAGGTCGATACCGGCATGGCCCGCTGCGGCGTGCAGCCCGGCGCCGAAACGGTGGAGCTCGCCCGCCGCGTCGCTGCCACGCCCGGGCTGCGCCTGCGCGGCGTGATGGGTTGGGAAGGCCACGCCGCCGGGATGCCGCCCGGCGAGCAGAAGCGCGCCGCCATCACCACCGCCGTCGGCCTGCTCACCTCCAGCGCCGACGCCTGCCGCGCCGCCGGCCTGCCGATCGAGATCGTCAGCTGCGGCGGCACCGGCACCTTCATGACCACCGCCGGCCTGCCCGGCGTGACGGAAATCCAGGCCGGCGGCGCCATTTTCCATGACCTCACCTACGCCTCCTGGGGCCTCGAGCACGAATTCGCCGCCACCGTGCTCGCCACCGTGATCAGCCGCCCCACCGCCACCCGCGTGGTGGTGGATTGCGGCAAGAAGGCGTTTTCATCGGACGCGACCGCCCCCCGCCCGCTCGACTACCCCGACGCCACGTCGCTGCGCCTCTCCGCCGAACACGGCCAGTTCGACCTCCCGAGTCCCTCAGGCAGTCCCGCCGTCGGTGACCGCATCCGCATCATCATCGGCTACGGCGACACCACCGTTCACCTGCACGAAACCCTGGTCGGCACCCGCACCAGCCACGTCGAAGTCGTCTGGCCGCTCCTCGGCCGCGGCAAGCTGAGCTGAAGCCGCCCTCTCACTCCCGAGGCCCCATGCATATCGGCTTGATCGGCGGCATCGGCGTGGCCGCCACGCTCGTCTACTACCAGCGCCTGGTCACCGCCGCGGCGGAGCGGGGGGTGGCGAAGCTCGACCTCACCATCGTGCACGGCGACATCCAGACACTGATCCGCAACAACCTCGCCGACCAACGCGAAGAACAAGCCCGCGAATTCCTCCCCTTGGTGGAACGCCTGCGCGGTGCGGGCTGCGGCTGCGTGGCGATCACATCGATCGGCGGCCAGTTCTGCGCCAATGAACTGGCGGCGATCTCGCCCCTGCCGGTCGTCTCCGGCGTGGTGCCGCTCGACGCCTATTTCGCGGACCAAGGCATCGGCGCCGTCGGTCTCCTCGGCACCCGCCTCACCATGCGCTCTCGCCTCTACGGCCAACTCAGCCGCACCAATGCGCTCGCGCTGGACGACGAGATCGACCTGATCGGGCAGACCTACCAGGACGTCGCGGTTTCCGGCGCCTGCACGGCCGAGCAACGGGCATTGTTCTTTGATGCCGGCCGGCGCCTCATCGCCGCCGGCGCCGATGCGATCGTCCTCGCCGGCACCGACCTCGGCCTCGCCTTCGACGGGCATGACCCCGGTTTCCCCGTGATCGACGCCCTCGACGTCCACGTTGCGGTTCTCGCCGATCTCGCCGCCGGGCGCGTCGGCATCTCGGAGGTCAGCCTGTAGAGCGGCCCCTTCCCACCGCCCCAAATTTCCCCCTAGTCTTCCGCCACAACTCCGCGCGGGAAAATCAAGCCATGGCCGCAAACCCCTACGCCAATCTTGGCGTTCGCCCCTTCATCAATTGCTGCTCGGTGCGCACCGTCCACGGCGGCAGCCTCATGCTGCCGGAGGTGCGGGACGCGGTGGCGGCGGCATCGCGGATGTTCGTCAATCTCGATGAACTGATGGAGGCCGCCTCGGCCCGCATCGCGGAACTCACCGGCGCGGAATGGGGCATCGTCACCTGCGGCAGCGCCGCCGCGGTGGCGCTCGGCACGGCGGCCTGCGTGGCCGGCAATGATCCGGTGAAGATGCTGAAACTGCCCTTCACCGAGGACATCCCAAACCGCGTCATCATGCCGAAGAACCAGCGCTTCGCCTATGACCAGGCGATCCGCATGATCGGCACCCATATCGTCGAGGTCGAGACCCGCGCCGAGCTGGACGAAGCCCTCAAGCTGCCGGTGGCGATGGTCTGCCTGCTCGGCACCCATGAGCATCTCTCCGGCCTGCGCATGGAGGAGATCGTCTCGGTGGTGAAGCCGATGGGCATCCCCATCCTGGTCGATGCCGCCTCTGAACACCTCGAAAACCCCTCGCCTTGGCTGGTGCGCGGTGCCGATCTGGTCGTCTATTCCGGCGGCAAGTTCCTGCGCGGGCCGCAGACCTCGGGCCTGCTGCTTGGCCGCAAGGATTTGGTGAAGGCCGCCTGGCGCAACGCCTCACCGCACCAGGCGCTGGGGCGGCCGATGAAAGTGTCCAAGGAGGACATCGTCGGCCTCGTCACCGCGGTCGAATACTGGTTCAAGTCCCGCGACGCCGCCGCCGAGCGTCGGCGCTGGGACGCCGATAACGCGGCCATCGCGGCCAAACTCGGCACGGTCGCCAAGGGCGAGGTGGTGGCGCCCACGGGGGTGGAGCGGGTGCCGCGGCTGCGCGTGAGCTGGGATGCGGCGCGCACGGGGATGGATGGTGAGGCGCTGCGTCTGAAGCTGCTCGAGGGCACCCCGCGCATCATGCTCGATGATATGTCGGCCAACGCCAATTCCATCGAGATCGAGCCCTTCGGCCTGCAACCCGGCGAGGCCGAGGCGGTGGGGAATGCCATCGCGGTGGCCCTCTCCGTCAACGCCGCCGAACCGCCGGCACCGCCGCTGGCCGCGGGAGTGGCGGGCGAATGGGACGTGACGGTGAAGTTCCTCCACGGCGCCCGCACCCACCGGCTGCGCCTCGGCCAGAGCGGCGCCGAGATCACCGGTGAGCAAAACAGCGAGGCCTTCTCCGGCCCGGTGACCGGGCGGCTGACCTCGGATGGCGTGAGCTTCAACTTCGATACGCGCTACGAGGGCAGCATCATCCGCTACAGCTTCGCTGGCCAAGTGGCCGACGGCGCAATGGGCGGCACGGTGGAGTTCGGCACCAAGAACGACCACCACCAGGGCGCCGTGAACCTCCGCCAATTCGGCGAGGGCGCCTGGCAGGCCCGGCGGGTCGGCTAGGCACTAGAACCGAAAAGATTCACCACAGAGGCAGTAAGGCGGTGAGACGTGCAGGCCCGGCCTCGGCACTGCTCCCTCATCGTCTTACTGTCTCTGTGGTGAACCTTTCTGCTTAAATCGCAAAGGAGTCCCCCATGACCACGGCCTTCGCCGCCCTCGGCCGCAAGCTTCGTCTCGGCGTCATCGGCGGCGGGCCGGGGAGCTTCATCGGCCCGGTGCACCGCGCCGCGGCTCTGCTCGACCGGCGCTACGAGATTGTCGCCGGTGTGCTGTCCTCGAACCCCGAACGCTGCCGCGAAGGTGCGGCCGAGCTCGGCATCACCCCCTACACCGACGTGCGCACCATGCTGGCCGCCGAGCGGCTCGACGCGGTGGCAATCATGACGCCGAATGATCGCCATTACGACGAGTGTATGGCCGCGCTGCAGGCCGGCGTGCATGTGATCTGCGACAAGCCGCTGACCAACACCCGCGCCGAGGCGGCCGCCATCGTGGCGGCGGCGGAGGGCAAGGTGTTCTGCCTCACCCACGCCTATACCGGCTACCCGATGATCCGTCAGGCCCGCGCCATGGTCGCCGCCGGCGTTATCGGCGCGCTGCGGGCCGTGCAGGTGGAATATCTCCAGGCCGGCATGAGCACCCCGGTGGAGCAGGGGGTGCTGACCGACAAGCTGCGCTGGAAACTCAATGCCGGGCGCAGCGGGCCGTCGCTGGTGCTCGGCGATATCGGCACCCACGTGCATCATCTCGTCTGCTACGTCACCGGCCGTCCCCTGGTGCGCCTCGCCGCCGATCTCGGTGCCATCGTGCCGGGGCGCGAGGTCGATGATTACGGAGCCTTCCTGCTCCGCCTCAAGGGCGGCATCCGCGGCACGCTGACCGCGAGCCAGGCGCTGGCCGGCACCGAGAACGACATCCACCTCAAGGTCTACGGCGAACTCGGCCACATCGCCTGGTCGCACCGCAGCAACAACCACCTCGAACTCGCGCTGAACGGCCGCCCTGCCCAGCGCCTCGCCCGCGGCGATGCCGATCTGCTGCCCCCCGCCGCCCGTGTGCTGCGCGTCTCGCGTGGCCATCCCGAGGGGCTGACCGAGGCCTTCGCCAACCTCTACCGCGACGCCGCCGAGGCGATCGCCGCCCGCATCACCGGCCACGCCGCCGATCCGCTGGCGCTCGATTTCCCCACCGCCGAGGACGGGGAGGCGGGATTGGCCTTCGTGGAGGCAGCACTGGCCTCGCGGCGGGCCGGTGGGAATTGGGTGGACGTGTAACGCTTCCGCCGACCAAGGGTTCCATCAGAAGAACCGTCATTTCAGGGAGATTTCCATGCGCCACGATGCCCAGGGCCTCGTTCTCAGCACCGCGTCCGATGCCGCAGCGGCCGCCTATGATCATCTGGTCAATGGCTACCTGAAATACAGGCTCGACCTGCCGCAGCGCCTCAAGGCCCTGTTGGAGGCGGACCCTGAGTTCGGCCTAGCCCATTGCATCCAGGGCTATTTCACCATGCTCGCCTACAAACAGGCCGTGGTGCCGATGGCCGCGAAGTCGGAAGCGCTGGCCCGGCGCTTCACCGAACATGCCACGCCGCGCGAGCGCGCCCATGTCGAGGCGCTGGCGGCCTGGATCGCCGGCGATCTCGATCGGGCAGTGGAGCTCTGGGAGCACATCCTGGCCGCCCACCCGCGTGACGTGATCGCCTTCCGCCTCGCCCATTTCGTGAATTTCTGGCTCGGCCGGCCGCAGGACATGCTGGCCTCGGTGCAGCGTGTTATGCCGGCCTGGTCATCCGCCGATGGCAAGCCCTTCGGCTCGATGCTCGCCTGCTACTGTTTCGCGCAGGAGGAGGCCGGCAACCTGATCGCCGCCGAACCGGCGGGTCGGCGGGCGATCGAGATCGATCCCGGTGACCTCTGGGCCGCCCATGCGGTGGCCCATGTGCTGGAGATGCAGGGGCGCCGCACCGAGGGCCTCCAATGGTTGGCCGCGCTGGCACCGAACTGGGAGGGCGGTAACAACCTGCAGCATCACCTCTGGTGGCATGCCGCCCTCTACAAGCTGGAACAGGGCGACACTGCGGCCGTACTCGATCTCTACGACACCCGCTACCGCAATCAGAACTCGCCCCTGGTGATCGCCCAGCCCGATGTCTACATCGACGTGCAGAACGCCGCCGCCATGTTGTTTCGCCTCGAGCGCCTCGGCGTCGACGTCGGCGATCGCTGGGGCGAACTGGCGGATAAGGCTGAGGGGCGCATCGGTGACTGCCTCTCGGGCTTCACCCTGCCGCACTGGATCATGGCGCTCACCGCCAGCGGCCGCACCGAAGCCGCCGAGCGGATGATCGCGGGGATGCGCGAATTCGGGCAGGGCCACGGCACCATGGCGCCGATCGTGCGGGACTATGCGGTGCCGATCTCGGAGGCGCTCGTTGCGCTCAAGGCCGGGCGGGCAACCGAAGCGGTGGCGTTGATGCGCCCGGCGCTCGGCGGCATGTACCGGCTCGGTGGCAGCCACGCACAGCAGGACGTGCTGGAGCAGATCTTCGCCGAGGCGGCCTTGCAGTCGGACTCCGCGGAGGATCTGCGCCTCATCGTCGAACGCGTCTCCGGCCGTCGGCAACTGCCGCCGCAGCGCTCCATCGGCTGGCGAAAGGCAGCGGCGCGCGCAAACCTCTGATCAAGGGTTCCCCCTTCGGCCGCATCCGGCTAGCCTCGCGCCAACAAGGAAACGGGATGCTCATGAACCGCACCATCGCGCCCTCGCTCGCAGCACTTTCACTCGCCGTGGCGGCCTCAGCCCTCGCGGCGCCGCTGCCGCCCGACCCGGCGGCGGTGTGGACGTTGCAGGACGAAAACGCCTCCATCAGCACCGCCGGCATCACCGATCGGTACTATACCAACGGCCTGCGCCTTGGTTACGCCTCACCGACCGGGGTGATGCCGCCCGCGCTCGACAATATCGCCGCCAGCCTGTGGGGCGATGGGCAACGCCGCTACACCATCGACATCACGCAGCAGATTTATACCCCTGATGCCACGAGCCTCGCGGTACCGCCGCGGGGTGACCGGCCATATGCCGGGGTGCTGATGGGCACGGTTGGCCTGCTGTCCGACACGGCGGCGCATCGCAGCATCTTCACCGTCGGCGTTGGCGTGATGGGCCCCTCCCCGCTTGCCGAGCAGGTGCAGAACGGCTTTCACGAGATCATCAGCCAGCGCGGCAACCGCGGCTGGAGTAGCCAGTTGCGCGACGAGCCGGAGGTGCAGGTCATCTCATCGCGCACCTACCGCGTGAAGCTGTGGCAGGGCGGCGGCATCGAGACCGACATGCTGCCGGAGCTCACCGCCGGGCTCGGCACGTTGCGCACCTACGTGCAGACTGGCGTCACGCTGCGCATCGGCCAGGGGCTGGATGCCGATTACGGCGTGGCCCGCGTGCGGCCCGGCCCCTCCGGCGGTGACGTTTTCCAATCCGGCGGCGTGACGGGCTGGTACGTGTTCGCCGGCGTCGACGGCAAGGGCGTGGCGCGCGATGCCACGCTCGATGGCAACCTCACCGGGCACAGCCTGCACGTGCACCATGAACCCTTCGTGGGCGAAGGCCATGCCGGATTCGCGTTGATTTTCTCCGGCGTGCGGCTGACCTATTCGCACGTGCTGCAATCCAGCGAGTTCAAAGCGCAGAAGGGCGGGCTGCACCAGTTCGGCTCGCTCGCCTTGTCGATGCGGTTCTGAGATGCGCATCGCCGTCATCGCGCCGGGCGCCATGGGGGCCGCCGTGGCGCGGCGGCTGCACGCGCGCGGCGCCGATGTGGCGGTGACGCTGGAGGGCCGCGGCGCTGGCAGTGCCGCCCGCGCGGCCGGGCTCACTGTGATGGAGAGTGAGGCGGCTCTGGCAGGTTGGGCCGATGCGGTGCTCTCCATCCTGCCGCCCGGCGAGGCGCTGGCGCTCGCTAGCCGGCTCGCGCCCGCCTTGCGAGACGGCACGCTTTACGCCGATTGCAATGCGGTGAGTCCCGCGACCGCGCAGGCGATCGGCGCCGAACTGCCGCGCGCCCGCTTCGTCGATATCGGCATCATCGGCGGCCCGCCCGGCGAGGCCGGTCCGGGGCCGCGCCTCTATGCCTCGGGCGCGGACGCCGAAGCGCTGCTGCCCCTTCGCGATTGGGGGATCGATCTGCGCGCCATCGCGGGCGGCATTGGCGCAGCCTCGGCGCTCAAGATGAGCTATGCCGGCATCACCAAGGGGCTGACTGCGCTCGGCAGCGCGATGGCGCTGGGCGCGGTTTCCGCCGGCGCCGCTGCGGCGCTGCACGCCGAGCTTTCGGCCAGCCAGCCCGAGCTGATGCGCTATTTCTCCCGCTCCGTGCCCGACATGTTCGACAAGGCCTATCGCTGGGTGGCCGAGATGGAGGAGATCGCGGCCTTTCTTGGCGAAAGTCCGGCCGCGCCGATCTACGCCGCCATGGCCCGCCATTACGAGGCGCTCGCCGCCGACCGGGCGGCCACTTCACCCGCCGGCAAGGTGGCCGATCTCGCCCGCTTCTTTGCCGCCAAACCCTGACACAAGGAATTTACCATGAGCGTTGACGCCCGGATTATCGAACTCGGCCTGGTCCTGCCGCCGCCGCCCAAGCCCGGCGGCAATTATGTGCCCTGGCGCATCGGTGGCGGGCTGCTGTTCCTCTCCGGCGTCGGCCCGCGCCTGCCCGATGGCACCTCGATGACCGGCAAGGTCGGCTCGGCGCTCACGGTGGAGCAGGCCTATGTCACCGCGCGGCAATGCGGGCTGAATCTGCTCGCCAACATGCAGGCGGCCCTCGGCTCGCTTGATCGGGTGGACACCATCCTCAAGGTGCTCGGCATGGTGAACGCCGAGCCGGGTTTCGCCGACCATCCCAAGGTGATCAACGGCTGCACCGATCTCTTCGTCGAGGTATTCGGCGAGAACGGCCGCCCGGCGCGCTCGGCGGTGGGGATGGGCAGCCTGCCCGGCAATATCTCCACCGAGGTCGAGGCGATCGTCCTGCTGAAGTCGTGATCCAGCGCCGCCGCGCACGATGACCGCGCAGGCGGCGCTGCCCGCCCGCCGCATCTTTCAGGCGGCGGGGGCGGCGATGTGCGCCAATCTGGTGGGCATCGGCCTCTCGCGCTTCGGCTATACGCCGCTGATCCCGGTGCTGATCGGCGCCGGTTGGTTCGGGCCAGGCGATGCCGCTTATCTCGGCGCGGCCAATCTGGCGGGCTATCTCGCGGGCGCGCTCGGGGCGGGCGCGGTGGTGCGCCGCTGGCCGGCCATCCCCGTGGTGCGCGCGATGATGATCGCGGTGGGGCTGTCCTTCATCGCCTGCGGCTTTCGTCTAGGCTTCCCGTGGTTCTTCGCCTGGCGCTTCATCGCCGGGTTCGCCGGGGCCGTGATCATGACGGTGGCGGCGCCGAGTGTGATGGCCCATGCGCCGGCTGAGATGCGCGGCCGGATTGGCGGGCTGATCCTCACCGGCGTCGGGCTCGGCGTAATGGCGGCCGGGACGCTGGTGCCGGTGCTGCTGACCAACGGGGTGGTCGCCACCTGGTTCGGTCTCGGCTGCCTGTCCCTCGCGCTGACGTCGCTGTGCTGGTTCTGGTGGCTGCCGCCCCCGCCGCCCGTGCCGCTGCCGGTGGGCAAGCGCCCGGCGGAGGCCTGGGTGCTCGCCCTCCAGTACGGGTTCTGCGCCATGGGCCTGGTGCCGCACATGGTGTTCCTGGTGGATTTCGTCGCCCGCGGCCGTGGCCGCGGAATGGGCGCCGGGGCGGTGTTCTTCCTGATCTACGGTGCGGGCGCGCTGGTGGGGCCGGGCATCGCCGGCTTCGTGTGTGACCGCATCGGCGTGCGGCGCACACTGAATTGGGCGATCCCGGTGATGGCGCTGGCGGCCGTGCTGCCGGTGTTCTCGACGCAGGACGCGGTGCTCGGCCTCTCCTCTGCACTCGCGGGCGCCTATACGCCGGGCATCGTCTCCCTCGTGCTCGGCCGCTCGCAGGAGATCGCCCGTGGCGACATGGTGCGCCACCGCGCGATCTGGGGCACCGCGACGGCGAGCTTCGCGCTGTTTCAGGCGGTGGCGGCCTATGGCATGGCCTATTTGTTTGCCAGTTGGGGCGGCGCCTATGACGCGCTGTTCATCACAGGCGGGGTGGCGCTCGCCATCGCGGCCCTGCTCGGGCATCTCCCGGTGATGCGGCCCCGCGCGGCCGCCTAGGGGATACCGCCGGGACGCTCCGCGCGGCTATACTGCGGCCATGCAGCATGATCTTCCGCGTATCACCTTCGGCGTCCTGTTCATCGGGGCCACGCTGCTGGCCTGTTTCTGGATCCTCGGCCCCTTCCTGCCCGCGGTGGTCTGGGCCTCCACGTTGGTGATCGCCACCTTCCCGCTGATGCTGCGGGTGCAGGCGATGCTGTGGAATATCCGCATCCTCGCGGTGGCGGTGATGACGGCGCTGCTGTTGCTGGTGTTCGTTATCCCGTTCTGGCTGGCCATCGGCACCATCATCGAGCATGGCGGGCAGATCGTCAGCGTGGTACGCGGGCTTGAGACCTTTCGCCTGCCGCCGGCGCCGGATTGGCTGGTGGCGCTGCCGGTGGTCGGCGAAAAAATCGCCGAAGGCTGGGAGAATGCCGCCGATATGGGGCTGCGGGACATCGGGCCGCAGTTGGTGCCTTATGCTGGACGGGTGACCAACTGGTTCGCCGCCCAGGTCGGCTCGCTCAGCGTCGTGTTCGGCGAATTCCTGCTGACGGTGTTGCTGGCGGGGTTCATGTACAGCCGCGGTGAGGTGTCGGCAGCCTTCGCCTTGCGCCTCGGTTACCGGCTCGGGGGTATACGCGGTGAGGAGGCGGTGCAACTTGCGGGCATGGCGATCCGCGGCGTGGCGCTTGCCGTCGTGGTCACCGCGATCGTGCAGTCCGTGGCGGCCGGCCTCGCGATGGCGCTCGCCGGGGTGCCATTCGTCGCGATCCTGACGGCCGTCATGTTCATGCTCTGCGTCGCGCAGATCGGCGCCACCCCAGTGCTGATCCCGGTGACGATTTGGCTCTATGCCAGTGGCCATGGCGGCTGGGCGATCTTCATGCTGGTGGCAACCGTACTGGTGATCAGCCTGGACAATCTGCTGCGGCCGATCCTGATCAAGAAGGGGGCTGACCTGCCGATTCTGTTGATCCTCGCCGGCGTGATCGGCGGGTTGCTGACCTTCGGGTTGGTCGGGATTTTCCTCGGCCCGGCAGTGCTCGCCGTGTCCTACACGCTGCTGCAGGCCTGGATGGCGGAGGACGTCATTCCTTCGGCTTGAACATTTTGGCGGCGGCGCGCAGCACGCGCTCCTGGTAGGCGGTGTTCAGGGCGGGGGTGTGGGAGTGGTAGTTGCCGATGGCGCGCATGAGATCGCCGCGCGTCTCGTTCAGGTACATCCGCAGGATCGCCGCGGCGGCGGCGATGTTGAAACAGCCGTCGTTCACCAACCGATCCTTCACCTTCTGCTCCGGCAGCTTGGCGGCGCGCGCGATGTCCGGCAACCAGATCGTGTTGATCTGCATCACGCCGAGATCGGCGGTGCCGTTGGTGTTAGGCGAAACCACGCCGACGGCGCCGCCTTCCACCGCATGGATCGCCGGCAAAGCGCGCGGCGGCAGGTGGTAGAATGCGGCGGCAGCTGCCATGCAGGCGAGGAAGGGAACGGCCATTCGGTCGATGTTAACCGCCGGGAACGTCCCACGTCAAAATCCGAAAAGGTCGGCGCGGGTCGGCGGGGTTGAGGCTGACGGTGGCGCGCCGGGCCGCGCGTGTGCCGCCCTGATCCTCCGCGGCTGCTGTGATGGTGAGCCGTGCCGCGCCGCCGGGCTGCGCCGTCTGCTGGGCGGTGGGAAAGGCCAGCAGCAGGGCCAGGCGCTGGGCGATCGCTGCCGTGACCCCTGGTACTTTCGCGAGATCCGCCGCGCTGGTGAAGGCCGTCGCCCGCCCCGCGCTGGTGCGCTCGCGCTGGCCGACGATGGCGAAGGCGATGCCGGGCGCGGCCACTCCGTCGACGCCCGCCGAGGTCAGGAGCGTGGCCAGTTCCATCGCGGTGGCGGTATTGGGGTTAACCCCCAGGCGCTGCCCCTCGATGCGCAGGCTGACGGCGATGCCGCGGACCACTACCATCCGCCGCGCCCCATCGGCCGGCCAGGCCTGCTCGGGTGGGCCGAGCAAATGGAAAATCGCGAGCCGCACCCCGCCATCGGCTGCCCGCTCCATGGCGGCACGGTCAGCGAGGTTCCGGGCGATCAGCGCCTCCGTCCGCCCGGCGGCGGCGATCTGGCTGCCAAGCAAGGCGAGCACGGCGGCGACGGAGAGCACCAGCAGCAGCGCGAAGCCGCGCTGGTCGCTGGGAGCGCTCATGGGGCGCGCGAAAGGGGCTTGCGAAGCGGCGCACCCGGGTCGTTGGAGCCGGAAGGGACCTGCCGGCCCAGAATCTGCGGTACCGCGGCGGCCGCGCCGAGCTGTTCGCGCATATCCTCGGTCAGCGCGCGGGCGTCGCGGTGGTCTTCGATCACATGGGGGGTGATGAGGATCAGCAATTCGGTGCGCGCACGGGAATTATCCTGCTTGCCCGCGAGCAGGCCGAACAGCGGCACGTCCTTCAGCCAGGGCAGGCCCTCATTGCCGCGCGAGGAATTATCGCGGATCAGCCCGGCCAGCCCGATGGTTTGACCATCCTGCACAACAACGCGGGAGGAGACGTTGCGCTCGAGGAAGATTGGTGAGGTGATGCCGGTGGTTGCGATCGTCGGGTCGGTGTTGACGTCACTGACCTCCTGCGAGATGTCGAGCGTTACCACGCCGCCGGAATTGATGCGCGGACGGATCTGCATAATCACGCCGGTCTGCTGGTAGTTGATCGAGTTGATCACCGGCGCCCCGGAGGAGACGGTGCTCTGCGCGGTTTGCGACAAATAAGGCACCATGTTGCCGACCTGTAGGCGCGCCACTTGGTTGTCCACCACCATCAGCTGCGGTGAGGAAAGTACGTTGACGCTGGTGACCGATTGCAGCGCGTTGAGCGCGATCGGTGCGCCGCCGGCACCGCTTCCGCCGAGGAAAAAGCCGGGGAACTGGCTGGTCAGCGCGGGTTGCCGTGGGTCGGCAATGGCGGCGTTTGAGTAGCTCAGCGCGCCGTTGATGCCACCAGAGCGGAAAAAGAATTGCGTGCCGTATTGCAGCTGATCGTTCAGCGTCACCTCGGCGATGGTGGCATCGATGCGCACCTGCCGCGGCAGGATGTCGATCTTGCGCAGCATTGCGGTGATCAGGTCCTGCTCCTGGGCGGTGGCGTAGGTGAGCAGCGCATTATTCTGTTCGTTGGGCACGATGCGCAGTGTGTCTAGCACGGCGACGGACGCGCCGCCGAGCGGATCGAGCCCGCCGAGCAGCGGGTTGGGGGAGGGGGCCTGCTGCTGGCCGGTTGCCGTCTGTTGCTGGGAAGACTGGGCGCCGGGAGAGCTGCCGAGCTGCTGGGTGGCGGCCGGGGCGACGGCAGCGCCCCCCATGATGCCCTGGCCAGGCGGCACCCCGCCGCCCGGGCTGCTTTGGCTGTGCTGGCCGGTGGAGCCACTGGACGCGAAGGGGCTGCCGGCCTGGGCGCGCGGAGTGACCGTGATGGCATTAGGGGTCAATGCGGATTGCAGGGTGTAGGCGGTGTCGATCAGGTCGCTGTTGCGCAGATAGGTCACATGCCAGGACCGCAGTGTCTGCCGTTGTGCGCGATTGACCACCGCATAGACCCGCCGCGCCTCCTCGATATAGCGGGCCTGGGCGGAGACCACGAGCAAAGCGTTGATCCGCTCCATCGGCACGACACGGACGAAGCTCGCGAGACTGCCGCCGCGCGGACCCTCCGGGCTGCCCTGCGGGCTGCGAAAGGCGTCCAGCAGGGCAGCGGCGAAATCCTTCACCCCGCCGCTCACCACAGGGAACAGGGCGTAGGATTGCCCGGCCAGCATGTCGACATCGAAGGATTTGGCGAGCCCGACCAGCGTCTCGCGGGTATCGGCCTCGCTGGCGATCACCACCGCGTTGCGTCCCGGTTCCGCGACGATGCGCCCACCCGGGCCGACGAAGGGTTGCAGCACGCGGGCGAGGTCTTCGGCAATGGCGTAGCGCAGCGGCACCACCGTGGTGCCAGCCAGTACCGAGGCGGCGCCGCCGGCGCCCGCGCTCGGCATCACCCGGTAGAACCCGTCGGTTTCGACGAGGTTGGCGCCGTTCTGCGCCAGGATGGTCTTAAGCACAGGCAGGAGTTGGCTGCGCGCGAGCGGCTGCGCGGTCCGCAACGTAGTGGTACCGCGCACCGCTGGGTCGATGATGTAGTTGACGGCGAGCTGACGGCCGAGGATTTCGGCAACCACCTCGCGGATATCGGTATCGGCAAAATCGAGCGAGATATCGCCTTGTGCCGCGGCGCCGGGGCTGCCTGGCACGCCGTCCGGCCGCTGCCCGGAGACGATGATGGGGGAGAACGCTTCCTGCGGCGGGGCGACCCGGCCGTCGGTGGGCGATGGGGAGCGGGGCACTGCCGGGTTCACGGCCGGCAAAGGTGGCACCTCCACGTGCGGGCGGATCTCGGCGGGCCGCACGCAGCCGGAGAGCAAGATCGCAACGAAGGTGATGCGGAGGCGTGAAATCATGGGCACGTCATCACTCATTCCTCGGGCTGCTGCAATGGCGGCCCGGCGCCGGGCCGTCCTAGCCCCATGCGCGGGAGGGCCGGCGCCGCCTGGCCTTGCGGTGCCTCGACCGGTGACCGTGGGGTGGGCGGGGCGGTCGGGTCGATCGCGGTGCGCAGGGCGCGGCGGCCGGTGGGGCCTTCGAGCGTGACGATGCCGGGCTCGATCCGCAGTATGGTCTCGTCGCCGATCCGCCCTCCCTCGCCGATCGTGAGGCTGCTTCCATCCTGGGCGCGCACGAAAAGAGCGGATTTCCCGGCGGGGCTGACGATGATGGCGGCGAGGCGCGGCGGCGCGGCGGGCGCAATCATGCCGGTGGCCGGCGGCGGCGCGGCCGCC
>CAIPLM010000032.1 GCA_903865895.1 uncultured Rhodospirillales bacterium
AAGCCCAACGGGTAAAAGTTTTTTCGTTCTTTTTTTCAAAAAAGAACCGCTTGCTTACCTGTGCCGCCAAGCCGCTAGACCTTCGGCCGCGGAAACACCGCCGGCACATCGGCGAAGGCATCCGGCCATACCACGTGCATGTCGCCCTTCTGGATCTGCAGCGCCACCGGATGCGCGCCGGCATTCTGCCCGTCGGTGAACTTGGTCGGGCCATAGGGCATGAAATGGTCGGACAGGGTGGAGGCGTTGAGCGCCGCGATGGTCTTGTCCTTGTCGGCGCTGCCGGCGCGCTCCCAGGCATCGGCGAGCAGCTTCACCGCAAAATAGCCGAAGGGCAGCTCCCAGGAATAGAACTGGCCGCTGTCTTCCACCCGCTTGCGGAAGGCCTCGGCGCGCGGGTCCTTCGGGTTATGCCAGTGGTTGAAGTCGATCATGTTCTCGGCGACCTGCGGCGCCTCCTTGGCGAACTTCAGGTTGAAGCCGCCGCCCGAGATCGAATAGGTCGACATCAGCTCTACCCGCTGCTGCACCAGGGTTCGCGCGAGCAGCACGTACTCGTTCTCGTAGTTCGAGATCAGCACGATATCCGGCTTCTCCGCCTTGATGCGCAGCACGATGTTGGTGAAATCGCGCGTCGGCGTCGCGTGCGGCAGCAGGGCCTTCACCTCGATGCCGATCAGCGGCAGCTTGGCCGCCTGCAGCTTCACCGAGTTGGTGCCGAACTCGCTGTCCTCATGCACGATCACCGCGGTCTTGGCCGGGCTGCCCGCCTTCTTGTTGATGGCGTCGAGCGCGGCCATCGCGTCATTCGTCGCGGTGGTGTTGTTGGGGAAGAATCGGAAGGTGTTCTTCAGCCCGCGGGTGGTGATGGCATCCGCGATGCCGCTGTCGATCGAGAAGGGGATGTTGTACTTCGCCGCCGCCTGGGTGGCGGCCAGGCCGAGGGCGGAGGCGAAGCAGCCGGTGAAGCCGGCGGCACCGGCCTCGGCCATCTGATCCACCAACTGGGTGGCGATTTCCGGGCGGCCCTGCGCGTCGCCCAGCAGCGCCTCGATCTTTGCCCCGCCCATCGACTTGATGCCACCGGCCGCGTTGATGTCGGCGATGGCGAGCTGCCCGCCCATGCGGCAGCGCCCGCCGGCGCCGGCCAGCGCGCCGGTGACGGGATGGATCAGGCCGAGCTTGATCGGCGCCGTCTGCGCGCCGGCGATATGCGGCATGGCGAGCGTGGCGAGCGTGGCGGCCCCGGCGGCAAGCGCGGAGCGGCGAGTAAGGGTGGTGAGGCGCATGGCAGGTCTCCCGAACGACAACAGGCCTTCATATTACACGTCTCGCCGGGTTTGCATCCCCGCCATGTCATACGAATTTCCGTCTTCGCTGAGCCAGCGCAGGCCTAGCCGTGCGCCTTCTGCTGCACCCGGTGGCCGAGATATTCCTCGAGAACCTCCACCGTCGGTCCGGCACGGTGGATGCGGCCCTGCTCCATCCAGATCAGCCGGTTGCACCAGTCGAGCAGCGCATCGGTGTTGTGGGTGGAGAGCACCAGGATCTCGGCGCCGCGCACCATGTCCTCAAGGCGGGTGCGGGCGCGCTCCATGAAATTGGCATCGCCGGCGAGGAACCACTCATCCATCAGCAGCACCTGTGGGCGGATGGCGGTGGCCAGCGCGAAGCCGAGGCGGATGATCATGCCGGCGCTGTAGATACGCACCGGCAGGCCCATGAACTCGTCCATCTCGGCGAAACGGCGGACATCGGCCTCGAGTTGGACGATCTCCTTGCCCGTCAGCCCCGAATAGAGGCCGCGCAGCATGATGTTCTCCCGCCCGGTGAGGTTGGGGTTCATGCCGAGATTGGGGTCGAGCAGTGCGTTCAGGCTGCCCTGGACGCGGATCGTGCCTTCCGCGGGCTCATAGATGCCGGCCAGCGTGCGCAGCAGGGTGGTCTTTCCGGCGCCATTGCTGCCGATCAGGCCGAGGCGATCCCCGGCTTCGAGGCGGAAGGAGATGTCGCGCAGCGCCTGCACCACCACGCGGTGGCGGTTATCCTGCCCCATGCGCCGTGTGACGGAGCCCATGAGGGTCTTTTTCAGGCTGCGCCCGCTGGCGTGATAGAGCGGGAAATCGAGGCTGACGCCTTTGGCCTCGATGAGCGCCGGGAGGGATTCGGACACGGTGCTTACACCCAGAACGCAATGCGGCCGCGCACCCGGGCGAAGAACACCCAAGTGACAGCGCACAGGAGTATCGACGTCAGGATCGCCGAAAAATAGACCACCGCATCCGGCACGGTGCCGAGCAGCGGGCCGCGGACGATCTCAAGCATGGTGTAGAAGGGGTTGAACGGCAGCATCCACTCCTTGTCGCCGATCAAGTGCGGGCGCCAGATCACCGGGGTAATGAAGAAGGCCATCTGCATCACGCTGGCGGCGATCGGCGGCACGTCGCGGAAACGGGCGCACACGGCGCCAAGGAGTATTGTGAGGGCGAGAGAGTCGATCAGCCATAGGGCAAAACCGGGAATGGCGTAGACCGCCACCGGCCCCGGCCAGTTCCACAGCACCAGGTCAACCACCACGATGACGACGATATTGTGGGCGAGCACCATGAGGTTGCGCACCACCATGCGCGCGCCATACAGGATGAACGGCATCCGAACCGAGCGGATCATCCCCTCGTTCATGGTGAAGCCCTGGCAGGATTCCGCCACCAGCACCGCGAGATAGCCCCACATCACCTGGGAAATCGCGAGGAAGGGCAGGTAGTCATGCATCTCGATCTGGAACAGCGTCGAGTAGATGACGCCCATGGCGCCGACCATCACGCCGGTCGACAGCGTCAGCCAGAACGGGCCGAGCAGTGAGCCGCGATATCGTTGTACGATATCAAGCTGCGCCAACGCCCAGCATAGGCGCCACAGGCTGAGCGTCTCGCGCAGGTCGCGCACCGCCATGCGGTTGCGCTCCTTGAAGGAGTTGCCGGGAGTAAGCTCAAGCGTCTGGGCGCCGCGGGCACGGGGTCGCGTTGTCATTGACATCAGGGAGGCGGCGATAGCGGATTAGTCGGCCGCCGGCAACCGCGTGCGGCCGCGCCGGTCACACGCCAGGCGCAGCGCGGGCGATACGTGTGCGTGCACCGCGGGTCAGCACCACGCGCTCGCCGGGGCGGAACTGCTCCTCGTTGGTCTGCACCACCGAGATGGTGTGGCCGGCATCCTCACGGATGATGAACTCCACCGCCACGCCGCTGCTTGCGGAATTCTCCACAGCGGTACCCGCGAGCCCGCCGATCAGGGCGCCGCCGATGGCGCCTATCACGTTGGCCCGCGGGTCCCGCCCGCCAATATAGCTGCCCGCCACCGCACCCGCCGCCGCACCGCCCACGGTGCCGACGCCGGTCGACTGGCCCTGGACGCGCACTTCGCGCATCGAGACGATCACCCCGTAGGAGATTTGTGCGGTTCGGCCGATATCGGCCGCGGTATAGGTGGTGTTGGTGTTGGCCGGCGCGCAGCCGGAGAGGCCGGCCGCGACGCAAAGGGCGAGCAACAGGGACGTGAAACGCATCTTCAATCTCCGCGGGGGCAGCGCGCACCGCATCAATGCGGGCGGGCAGTGCCATTGCAGCCAGAGCTAGCATATCCGCAATCGCGGAGCATGACGCCGAGGGATTCGCAATATGAAATCATCGTAATCTTGCCATGATCTGCGCGCTAGGATAAGGAGTTACCGGCGGTTCCTGTGTTTTATGTTCAGGAAGCGACGAGTACGCTTTTGCGACGGCCCCGTGGCCGACGTGCACCGTGCCTCCAGGCACGACCGACGGAGGCCTGCGACGAATGCCGACCCGCGACGTACTTGCCAGCATGCAGCGCTTCGTGATTCTCGCGGTTGCGTTGTGCGGGCTGGCGGCCTGCTCGACCCATCACGCCCAGAGCCCGACCGTCGAGGCCAATGAATATGCCAGCCGGGCTAAGCGCTCCTACGCCCCGCCTGGCCCGCCGTCGGACCCGTGGGGGCCCTATATCGTCGAGGCCTCCGCAAAGTATGACGTGCCGGAGAAATGGATCCGGGAGGTAGTCCGCCAGGAATCCGGCGGGCGGCTGTTCGAGAATGGGAAGCTGATCACCTCCAGCGCCGGCGCCATGGGGCTGATGCAGGTGATGCCTGCCACCTATGACGAGCTGCGCCTGCGCCATAATCTTGGCGAGGACCCCTTCGAGCCGCATGACAACATCATGGCCGGCACCGCCTATCTGCGCGAGCTCTACGACGTCTATGGCTCGCCCGGCTTCCTCGCCGCCTATAATGCTGGCCCGGGGCGCCTCGAGGACTACCTGACCCGCAACCGTGGCCTGCCGGACGAAACCCGCCGCTATGTGGCGCGCATCGGCACTGCGATCGGCGATACCCAGCCGCAGCGCATCACCAACGCGCCGCAATACGCCATGCTGCCCGTCAACATTCCGCCTGGCCCGCGCAATTCGCGCAATCGCCAGTCGGCCCCGCCGGTCATGCTGGCCGATCGCGGAACGCAGGGAACGAGCACGGCCCGCGTCGCCGTGCTGGCCGCCCCGATCCCGGCACCACCCGGCGCGCCGCCCGCTCCGGCGCCCAGCGTTATGGCCGCCGCCACGCCGGCGCCCGCGCCGTCCCGCTCCGGTGGCTTCACGTTGATCTCCCCGGCGATGGCCGATACCGTGCCGCACGCCACCGGCGGGCCGCGCACCGGCAACTGGGCCATCCAGGTCGGCGCCTTCGCCAACGAGGCGCAAGCCCGCGCCGCCACTGACACTGCTCGCCGCAAGGCCTCCGATATGCTGGCCCAGGCTCGCCCCGCCGTTGGCTCGGTGCGCCAAGCCAACGCGACCCTCTACCGCGCCCGCCTCACCGGCCTCTCGCGCGATGCAGCGTCCGGCGCCTGCGAAAAACTGTCCAAATCGGGCGCCGGCTGCATCGTCCTCTCCCCCGACGCGCAGTCCTGACCCGGAGGGGCTGATACCGCTGCTCGTTGAACGGGGTGGTTGGAAGCAAAGGCGAGGGGCGCTGCCCCTCGACCCCCGCCAGGGGATGATCCCCTGGACCTCTATGCATTTGAAGGCGTGACGCTGAAAGAGAAAGGGGGCCTACTCCGTGGTTGCAACCAC
>CAIPLM010000033.1 GCA_903865895.1 uncultured Rhodospirillales bacterium
ACGTGGCTGTCGATCAGGCCGGGCATCACCGTCCGCCCGCCGCAATCCACCACCTCGGCGCCCCCGGCCGCGACGCGCTTGCCGACGGCGACCACCTTGTCGCCCTCGATGCGGATCTTCATGCCGGGCTGCAAATGGCCGGTCTCAGGCTCCAGAAGCGACAGATTTTGCAGCAGATATCCCATGGCGCGGCCCTCCGGTTGAGGGCTGCGAGCCTAGAGCGCTTTCCCGCACCCCGTAAATGCTCAGCCGGCCCGATCGCGGCGATCAAGCAATTGCAGGCTCTCCGGGCGGAAATACAGCACGGAAGCGCTGCCCGGCTCCGGCAGAATACGGGTCGCCTCGCCATGCAGATCCACCAGCGCCTCGATCTCGCCGGCCAGCACCACCCGCACCCGGGCGACCGGGCCGAGGAAGGTGACGTCGCGCACCGTCGCATCCAGCCGGTTCGTCGCGCCCTCGAACGGGGCGAGCGCGATCGCCTCCGGCCGCAGCGCCATCATTGCCTCGCCGCCGGTCACCCCGGTCAGCGCGTGATCGAGCGCGAGCGGCGCGCCGTGGAAGCTGAGCCGCCCCGCCACATCCTCGATCCGGCAGGGCAGCACATTGGCGGTGCCGACGAAGGTGGCCACAAAAGGGGTGCGCGGCGTGTGATAAACCTCGGGCGGCGTGCCGATCTGCTCCACCCACCCCGCGCTCATCACCACCACCCGGTGGGACAGCGCCAGCGCCTCCTCCTGGTCATGCGTGACGAAAATCGCGGTGATGCCGAGTTCGCGCTGAATGGCACGGAGTTCCTCGCGCAGCGAGACGCGGATTTTCGCATCGAGCGCCGACAGCGGCTCGTCGAGCAGCAGAATGCGCGGGCGGATGGCGATCGCGCGCGCCAGTGCGACGCGCTGCTGCTGGCCGCCCGAAAGTTCCACCGGATAACGGCCGCCGAGCTTGGGCAGGCCGATCAGCTCCAGCATCTCCTTCACCCGCGCGGCGATCTCGGCCTTCGCCACCCCCGCCACCTTGAGGCCGAAGGCGATGTTGCCCTCCACCGTGAGGTTGGGGAACAGCGCGTAGGACTGGAACACCATGCCGATGCGCCGCGCCCGCGTGGGCAGATGCGTCACGTCCTCGCCGTCGATCACCACGCTGCCGGCATCGGGCTTCTCGAAGCCGGCGATCATCCGCAGCACCGTCGTCTTGCCGCAGCCGGAGGGGCCGAGGAGGGAGACGAATTCGCCGCGTTCGGCATCGAGCGAGAAATCCTGCACGGCCACCGCCGGGCCGAACGCCTTCTTCACACCGCGGACGGACAGGAAGCTCATGTTTGCTCAGGTTCCCTTGCGGCGGCCGCCGATGGCGCCGATCAGGGCCATCAGGCCCCAGGTGAAGGCGAAGGCGACCAGCGACAGCGCCGCCGGTTCATAGGCGCGGCTGGCGCCGAGCAGCTGCATGAAGGGCCCGAAGGCCGGCCGGTCGAGCAGGCTCGCGAAGGTGAATTCGCCGAGCACGATCGCCGCGGTGAGGAAGGCGCCGCTGAGGATGGAGGTGCGGATATTGGGCAGCACGACGCGCAGCAGCACCGTCACCGGACGGGCGCCGAGGCTTTCCGCCGCCTCACTCAGTGTCCGCACATCCATCGAACTGAGGCCCGCATCGACGCTGCGGTAGATATAGGGCAGCGAAAGCGTCACGTAGCCGAAGGCGAGCAGCGCGTCGGCGCCGAAATCACTGTCGGTCAACGGCAGCCAGGAGTCCGAGCCGTAAAGCCGGACATAGCCGAACACGATAACGATCGCCGGCACCACGAGGGGCAGCAGGGTGACGAACTCCACCGTGGCGCGCAGCCGGGGCGCGTGCAGCCGCACCGCATAGGCAGCGGGCAGCACGATCAGCATTCCGATCAGCACCGTCACCAGCGCCATGACCGTCGAGTAGAGGAAGGTATCGCCGAAGCGATGGTCCTCGAAAACGGTGAAAAAGGCATCGAAGCTGTAGACGCCGCGGCGCATGCGCATGGCGAATTCGAGCACGCCGGCCAGCGGCAGCAGCAGATAGGTCGCGCCGAAGGCGATGATGACGCCGCGCGCCAGGCCCCGCGCGCTCACCGGAAGCGCCGCGCCGAAAAGGCCCGCAGGCGGAGATAGACGATGTTGCAGACCGCGGTGATCGCCACCATGCCGAAGGCCAGCGCATAGCCGAGATTGGGGTCGTGCAGCACCTCGCCGCGGATTTCCGCGAAGAGCAGGATGGTCACCAAGTTGATGAAACTCCCGGTCAGCGCGAAGGCGGTCGCGACCGCTCCGAACCCGTTGGCGAACAGCAGCAACGCCGCGCCGGCGAAGGAGGGAAACAGGATCGGCGCGGTGATGCGCCAGGCGTGCTGCCAGGGGGTGGCGCCGAGCATGGCGGAGGCCTCGCCCCACTCCTTCTTCAGCCCATCGACTGCCGGCATGATCAGCAGCACCATCAGCGGCAACTGGAAGTAGAGATAGGTCAGCGTCAGCCCGGTGGTGCCGAGAATGGTGAACCCGGCGGCATAGATGTCGATGCCCAGCAGATCGCGCAACAGGATCGTCACCAGTCCGAGCCGGCCGATGGTGGCGAGGAAGGCGAAAGCGAGCGGCACGCCGGCGAAATTCGAGGCCACGCCGCTCAGGGTCAGCAATCCATCGCGAATGAAGCGCGGAATGCCGGGACCCGCGAGCGCCATGGCGATCGCCAACCCGATCACCGCTCCCAGGATCGCCGAAGCGCCGGAGACGATAATGCTTTGGCGGAACGCATTGGCGACGATGGGCGTCATCAGCCCGGCGATATTGGCAAGGGTGAAGTTGCCCTCGGCATCCTGGAAGGCGCCAATGAACAGCCCAGCCGTCGGCAGCACCAGGAACAACAGGGCGAACACCGCGAAGGGCCCGATGCCCATCGCGGCGCTGGCCGGCCGGCTATGCCAGATGCGGCGGAGCCAGGGGAGCCGGAGCGCCCCTGGCGTTGTCGTGGTCAATGTCAGGCTATTTCTTGACGACGTTGGCGCCGACCACGGAGTCCCACTGCTTGGTGACGACTCCCTTGATGACGTTCTGGTCGGCAAGGCTCGGGAAGACGGCCTTGGCGTAGTTCTCGGCCGGCGGCAGCTTGGCAAGCAGATCGGCCGGCAGCTTCTTCGCCGCCGCCATTTCGTTGAAGCGGACGGGGTGGCAGTAGCCGCGCAGCCAATCGACCTGGCCTTCGTCGGAATAGAGGTACTCAATCCACAGCTTCGCCGCATTGGGGTGCGGCGCGAAGGCGCTGATCGCCTGCACATAGACGCCGGCGACGACGCCAGACTTCGGCACCACGATCTCGACCGGCGGGTTGCCCTTCAGCGTGTCGCGGTCGGCCAGGGCCAGGTAGTCCCAACGCAGCACGATCGGGGTGGTGCCCTGGGCGAGCGAGGCGGCGGCGCCAATGACGGGCACGAAATTGCCGGACTTGTTGAGGTCGGCGAAGTATTTCAGCCCGGCATCCGCAGCACCATCCGGCGTCTTGGCGCCGGTGGAGAGGCCTGCGGCGTAGATTGCCACAATGGCGTTGTAGGCGGTACGCGGATCACCGGCGAGGGCGACCGAGTTCTTGTATTCGGGCTTCAGCAGATCGGCCGGCAGCTTCGTCGCCGCCGCCATTTCGTTGAAGCGGACGGGGTGGCAGTAGCCGCGCAGCCAATCGACCTGGCCTTCG
>CAIPLM010000034.1 GCA_903865895.1 uncultured Rhodospirillales bacterium
CCCTTGATGCCGCCCTCCGGCCCGTTGATCGCCTCCAGCGCGAGATCGAACCCCTTCTTCCACTGCGCGCCATACTGCGCCGCCGGCCCGGTGAGCGGGCCGGAGACGCCGATCGTCACCGGGTCGGCCGCCTGGGCACGCAGGGCCACCAGGCTCGCGGCGCCGGCCAGCAGGGCACGGCGGGAAGTACGGGTGATGGAACGGACGTGCATGTGCGCCTCGCGAAAACAGCGATGAAAAAGAGGATTTGCCGGGGTTGTCCGCCGGTCCAGCCGCGTGATTGGCAGACCCAAGCTTTCGCCGCCAGCGCCGCCGCGTCAACGTGAATCGCAACCGATTTGTAAATTTGTAACGCCATGCCGCGCCGGCGCCGCGCGGGAGAATGTCCATCCCTTTTGCGGCCTCCGCATGGAACGCCATCCCCCGTGACGCATCGGCCGCCCGATGCTAGGCTCCCGCCATGATCACAGCTCAACTCGTGCCGATCCTGTCGGACAATTACGCCTGGCTCCTGCGTTGCAGCAGCACCGGCGCCACCGCCATCGTTGACCCCGCCGAGGTCGCCCCGGTCGCCGCCGCGATCGATGCCGCCGGCGGCCGGCTCGACATGATCCTGCTCACCCATCACCACGGCGACCACATCGCCGGCACCGATGACATCCGCGCCCGCTACGGCGCCAAGGTGGTCGGCGCCCGCGCCGATGCGCACCGGCTGCCGAAGCTCGATGTGGCGGTTTCCGAAGGCGACACCGTCACGCTGGGCGCCAGCACGGCGAGCGTGATCGACACCCCCGGCCACACCCGTGGCCATATTTCCTACCACTTCGCCGACGGCAACGTGCTGCTCTGCGGCGACACCCTGTTCAGCCTCGGCTGCGGCCGCCTGCTCGAAGGCAATGCCGCCGAGATGTTCGCCTCGCTCGCCAAGCTGGCCAGGCTCGGGCCGGAGACGCTGGTGTGCTGCGGCCATGAATACACCGAAAGCAACGCCCGCTTCGCGCTCCACGCCGATCCGGGGAATGCCGCCCTCGTCGCCTATGCCGGCAAGGTGAAAGCCTGGCGCGCCGAGGGGAAGCCGAGCCTGCCGAGCCTCATGGCCGACGAACTCGCCGCCAACCCCTTCCTGCGCGCGCCCGACGTCGCCACGCTGGCCGATCTGCGCGGGCGGAAAGACACGTTCTGAACAGGAAGGTTCACCACAGAGGCAGTAAGGCTGTGAGGGTCCTGAGGCCCGATCCAGCCTCCACTCCCTCACTGTCTTACTGTCTCTGTGGTGAAGCTTACTGTTTGGGGGACGAACGATGACCCTCCTCTCCCCCGCCACCCCGGCCGAGGCGGTGATCGCCGCCCTCGGCCTCGCCCCGCATCCCGAGGGCGGGCACTACCGTGAAATCTGGCGCGACGCCCCCGAAGATGGCGGGCGGGGCGCGGCGACCTCCATCCTCTTCCTGCTGGCCGAAGGTGAGCGCAGCCACTGGCACAAGGTGGATGCGGCGGAGCTGTGGATCTGGAACGCCGGCGGGCCGCTGCTTCTGGAAATGCCCGGCACCAGCCTCCTCCTCGGCCCCGATCTCGCCGCCGGCCACGCCCTGCAAGGCGTGGTGCCGAAGGACGCATGGCAGGCCGCGCAGCCGCTCGGCGGCTGGGCGCTGGTGAGCTGCGTGGTGGCGCCGGCCTTCCAATTCGCCGGCTTCACTTTGGCCCCGCCGGGGTGGGCGCCCCCCTCGTAAGCTTCACCACAGAGGCAGTAAGACAGTGAGGGAGTGGAAGCCCGATCTCGCCCCCCCTCACTGTCTTACTGCCTCGGTGGTGAAGCTTGCCTGCTTCGTGCATGGCTGGCCCCCGCCGCCGCGCCCCTTCCCTTCCCGCTAAGCCGCACCTAGCTTCCGGCATCACGCAACAACGAGACGGACACAAAATGAGCAAGCTCGATATCCTCGGCATCTCCGGCAGCCTGCGCAAAGCCTCCTTCAACGCGGCCCTGCTGCGCGCCGCCCAGGAGGAAGCCGCCACCGACGTTGCCATCGAAACCTACGACTACTCCGACGTGCCGCTTTACAATGGTGACGTGGAAGCCGCCGGGCAGCCGGCCGCCGTGGCGCGCTTCAAGGAGCGCATCCTGAAGGCCGACGCCATCCTCTTCGCCGTGCCGGAATACAACTACTCCTTCCCCGGCGTGCTGAAGAACGCGATTGACTGGGCCTCGCGCCCCTACGGCAAATCCGCCTGGGCGGGCAAGCCGGTGGCGATGCTCTCCACCGGCGGCGGGCTCGGCGCCTCGCGCGCCCAGTATCAGCTGCGCCAGGTGCTCGCCGGCCAGGGCATGTGGATCCTGCCCGCCCCGGAAGTCTTCGTGGTGAACGCCGCCACCAAGTTCGACGCCGATGGCCGCCTGACCGATGACGCCGCCCGCGGCCTGATCAAGCAGGCAGTGGCCGGCCTCGCCGCCCTCACCCGCCGCCTCGCCGCCTCCGCCTAAGACTATCCCCCGTGGCGGCGAATCGCTGGGGCTTCCTGCTGCTGCTCTCGTTCATCCGGGTGGCGATGGGGATCCAATACCAGTCGGTGGCCGCCGCGGGGCCCGCCATCCGGGATGACCTCGGGCTCGACTATGCCGGGCTCGGGGCCATCACCGGCAGCTACATGATGCTGGGCGCCATCTTCGCGCTCCCCGCCGGTTTCGCCGGCGCCCGCTTCGGCGATCGGCGGATGCTGATCGCCGGGCTCACCGTCATGGTGGCCGGCGGCGTCGGCATCGGCCTCGCCCCCGCCTTCGCGCCCGCCCTGTTCTTCCGCCTGTTCGCCGGCATCGGCGCGGTGATCCTCAACATCGTGATTTCCAAGATGGTGATGGACCGCTTCGAGGATGCCACGCTCGGCCTCGCCATGGGCGTGCTGCTCGGCGCCTGGCCGCTCGGCATCGGGCTGGGCTCGATCTTCCTGCCCTACCTCGTGGAGCCGCTGGGCTGGCGCGGCGTGATGTTCTTCGCCGCCGCCTGCTGCGCCGCCTTCCTCGCCCTCACCATCGCCGCCGTGCCGGAAGGGCCGAAACGCGCCCCCGGCCCGCTCCGCTTCGGCCTCTCCGGCCGCACCACCGCCGCCGTGGTGGCGGCGGGCTTCGTCTGGCTGCTCGGCAACGCCGGCTACATCATCCTGCTCGGCTTCGCCCCCGCTTTTTACGTGGAGCAAGGCATGAGCCTGGCCGCCGCCGGCGCCGTCGTCAGCCTCGCCTCCTTCGCCACCATCCCCGTCGGCCCAATCGGCGGCTGGCTCGGCCAACGCCTGCCGCCCATGGCTCTCACCGCGCTGTGCATGGCGCTGACGTCAGCCGGCATTTTCATCCTGCCCGGCGCTGCCTATCCGGCGATCACCCTGTTCCTGATCGGCGCCGTGCTCGGCCTACCCTCCGGCCTCATCGTCGCACTGCCCGCCCGGGTGCTGCGCCCAGAGCAACGCGCGGTGGGCATGGGCATTTTCTACAGCATCTTCTACGCCGGCCTCGGCCTGTTGCCCCCCTTCGCCGGCTGGGTGCGCGACGTAACCGGCGCGCCCCACGCCCCCTTCACGGTGGCCGCGGCAGTGAACGTCTCGACGCTGGTGGCGATCGGCGCCTTCCTGCTGCTGGCGCGGCGGGTGGTGCGGTAGCCGGGTTACGGGAAGCAAGAGTTACCACAGAGACGGTAAGACAGTGAGGGAGCGGAAGCGCGATTGTGCCTCCACTCCCTCACTGCCTTACCGCCTCTGTGGTGCAGCTTTTTGCCTAAACCCGCTCCAATCCGCCCTCGATATCGGCCAGCAGATCGTCGAGATCCTCCAGCCCGACCGACAGACGCACGAGGTCCTCGCTCACCCCGGTGGCGAGTTTGGCCGCGGGGTTGGTGCGGCGGCGGGCGTAGGTGAGGCTGGCCGGATGCATGATGAGGCTTTCGGCGTCCCCGAGGCTGACGGCGCGGGCGATCAGGGAGAGCCCGTCCATCATGCGGCGCGCGCCTTCGAAGCCTGCCTTGAGGCCGAAGGAGAGCATGGCCGAGCCGTTGCTCATTTGGCGGCGGGCGGTGGCGTAGCCGGGGTTGGATTCGAGGAAGGGGTAGCGCACCCAGGCGACTTTCGGGTGGGCTTCGAGCATGCGGGCGATGGCCAGCGCGTTGGCGCCGTGCACGTCCATGCGGAGCTTGAGGGTTTTGAGCCCGCGGATCACCAGGAAGGCGGCCATGGGGGAGAGGGTGGCGCCGGTGATGTAGCGCAGCCCGGTGCCGCGGATGCGGGCGATGGTTGCGGCGTCGCCGATCAGCGCGCCGCCGAGCAAGTCGCCATGGCCGTTGATGTATTTGGTGAGGGAATGCAGCACGATATCGGCGCCATGCTCGATCGGGCGCTGCACCGCGGGGGAGGCGAAGGTGCTGTCCACCACCACGCGGGCGCCGTGCGCGTGGGCGCGCTCGGCGATGGCGGCGATATCGAGGGTTTGCGCGGTGGGGTTCACCGGGGTCTCGAAATAGACCAGCTTCACGGTGGCATCGAGCACCGCGTCGAGGTTGGCGGGGTTGGCGAGATCGACGGGGATGACCTTGATGCCGAAGCGCGGCAGCCCGTCATGCGCCATGGCGAAGGTGTTGGAATAGAGCGTGGAGTGCACCACGATCGCCTCGCCCTGGGAGAGCAGCGAGAGCAGCAGCGTGCCGACGGCGGCCATCCCGGAGGCGACCACCACGGCGGCCTCGGCGCCTTCGAGTTCCGCGAGCCGGGCTTCGAGGATGGCGGTGGTGGGGTTGTGCTCGCGGGCATAGACGGCGCCGGCCTGCTCGGCCACCGCCTCCGCCTCGTCCACGCTGTCAAACGCGTAGGTCGAGGTCATGTAGATCGGCGGCGTGACGGCGCGGTGGTGCTCGGCGGGGTTGAAGCCGTGATGGATGGCGCGGGTCTGGAAGCCGGGCTTGCGGTTGGAGCCGGTCATGCCGCCCCCTCCTCGCTTTCCGGCGACCACGGCCGCCAGCCCACCTCCTCCGCCCAGTTCGGCCCGAGCCCTTCGAAGCGGTTGAGCTTGAGGTAGTCGAGATTGGCGAAATCGCAGCGCCCCTGCGTCACCAGCTGCATGATCGCGCGCCCGGTGGCCGGCGACAGGCCGAAGCCGACGCTGCTCATCGAGGCGACCACCACATTCTCCGGCGAATCCAGCCGCTCCAGGATCGGCCGCCCATCCGGCGTGTTCTCGATCACCCCCGCCCAGGAGCGGATGACGCGGATATGGCCGAGCTTGGGGAACAGCTCGAACAGCCGCCGCGCCACCGAGCGCATGACGGGCGAGTTCACCGCCCGGGGGGTGCGATGGTCCGGCAGGTCGATCCATTCATGCGGGCCGCCGCCATAGGCGAGGTTGCCGCGCAGGGTCTGCCGCCCGTAGAGCCCGTTGCCGTCGGAGCCGCCGACCGAGATCAGCGGCACCGGCTCGGTGACGATCATCTCGGCGCGCGCCGCCACCACGGGGACGGAAATGCCGAGCATGGCGGCGAGTTGGGAGGTATGCGGCCCGGCGGCGAGCACCACGGCGTCGCAGCCCACCAGGCCCTGATCGGTCTGCACGCCGGTGATCTTCCCGCCCGCGGTCTCGAACCCGGTCACCACCGTATGCTGCATGATGGTGCCGCCGAGGTCCTGCACCGCCCAGGCATAGGCCTGGAGCGTGCGCTGCGGATTGGCCTGGCCGCCATAATGGTAGATCGCGCCGCCGGCGACGTCATCGCCCACCCAGGGGATCAGCTCGCGCATCGCCTTGTTGTCGAGCTCCTCCACCTTGAAGCCCTGCTGCACCGCGAGGTTCTCGGTGCTGCGCATGATGTCGAGCTGGGATTGGTTGATGGCGATGCGCACGCGCTGCGGCCGGTGCTCGGTGGGGTAGCCGAGCAGATCATCCATCATTGGCCACAGCCGCTGCTCCTCGCGGAACAGCGGCGAATAGGGATGGGTGGCGCCGCCGCCGTTGCGGCCCGAAGCCTCCCAGCCGACGATGCCCTTCTCGATCACGGTGACAGCCACGCCCTCGCGGCGCAGCCAGAAAGCGGAGGAAAGCCCGGTGGCGCCGCCGCCGACGATCACGACATGAGAGGTCATCCGCTCAGCCCTCGTAGCTGCGGTTATGGCGGTTCTGCCAGGAAAGCCCCTCGGGCGCCGGCTCCCATTGCGCGAGCCATTGGGCGGGAATGCCGAACCAGGTGGTCCAGCCCGCGCGCATCTCCTCGGTTTCGTCGGCGGCGTTGATCACCTTGAGCGGCAGGGGGCGCAGCGGCGCGCGGTAGGAGGGCATGGGGATGTCGCCGCTCGCCTGGTTGCCCTGCATGGCCAGCAGCGTCTGCACCTGCTCGCGGCAACGGCGGCCCTGGCAGGGGCCCATGCCGGCGCGGGTGAGGCGCTTCACCTGGTCCTGGTTCACCGGCCCCATGGCGGCGAGGGTGCGGATATCGCGGTTTTCGAACTTGGTGGCGTCGTAATCGAGGTAGCGCGGCGGGCGGACGCCGATGAGATCCTCGAGCGGCACCTCCTCGCAGCGGCAGATGGTCAGCGCGCGATCGGTGGCGTGGGCGGCGAGGAAGGCGCGGCGCCAGGCATCGCGATCGGCCGCATCGGCGGGGGGAATCGGGTCGGCCGCGGGGGCGGCGTGCCCGGCATCGGCCACGGCGAGCCGCGCCGCATTGCGGCCGCTGGCGATCGCCCGGGCGGGGGTGGCGATGGAGGCATCGCAAATGCCGGCGCAGTCCCCGGCGGCATAGACGCTGGGGGAGCAGCGCCCGGCCGCATCGGTCACCGGCACGTAGCCGCCCTTTTCCGGCGCGAAGACGGTCTTGCAGCCCAGCAGATCGAACATCTCGACATTGGGCACGAGATCGACGGCGAGCACGATGGTGTCACACGCCACGCTGGCGGGCGCCGAGCCGTCGAGCCGGGCGAAGGCGATGCCCTCCACCTCGGCCTCGCCCAGCACGGCGGTGATGCGCTGCGTCGCATCGATGGTCGCCGCCACCGCGACGCCGGCCGCCGCCGCCTGCCGCGCCACTTGGGCGGCGAGTGCACCGGAGCCGATAATCGCGATGCGCCGGCCGGAGAAGGCGCCGTAGAGCGCGGTGGCGGCGGCAAACCCCTGCGCCCCCATCACCCCCGGCCGATCCCAGCCGGGAAACGCCAGCCCGAGATCCCGCGCGCCGGCGGCGACGATGATGCGGTCAAACCGGATCAACCAGGAGCGTTCCTCATCCGCCAGCCCCAGCAGCGAGCCCGGCAGCGCCTTGCTGGTCGGCCCCTCGACGAAGGCGCCCCAGGCGTAAACGCCAAGCCGCACATCGACGCCCGCATCGAAGGCCGCTTGCAGATCAGGCCGCGCGGCGACGATCTGCTCGAGCATCCGCCCCTGGTTCTGCACGGCGGCCGTCATCCGCTCGCCGAACATCCAGGGCACATCGATGCCCATCAGCGCCGAGGCGACCGGATGCTCATCGATCAGCATCACCTTCACCCCCAGCCCCGCCGCCTCCACCGCGGCGGCAATCCCCGCCGGCCCGGCGCCCAGCACCACGAGGGCCACATGCTCCGCAGTGGGGAAGTGCTTGCCGGCGATTGAGGTGTGGTCGATCGGTCTGGTCATCGGCGCGGTCCATCATGGAGGGGCCGCGATGGTGCCGGATGATCCGGGGTTTGGGAAGGTCACGCGGCTCAGGCCGCGAGGCGCAGCCGGTCCCATTGCTCGGCGCCATCCGCGCCACCCCCGGGCGCGGCCACGCGGCGCATCTCAAGCTGCGGCCAGACACCATCCGGGCGATCGGCGATGCGCATGCGTGGAATCTGCTCGGCATCCACATTCAAGCTCGGCACGAACTTGCCGAGCGTGACGACGACCATCAGCCGGATTTGTTTGTCGGCCCAGCCGCCAAGACTCTGCTTGTTGTTCTCCCAGCGGGAGAACGTCGCCTTGTCGATCTCCAACGCCTCGGCGAGGGCGGTCGCGGTCATGTCGAGCGCATGGCGCATGAAGCGGACCTCCTGGCCATCCAGGCGAAGCGGGATGATCGCCCGCGCAATTGCCACCGCGGCCACCAGTTGCTCCATATCGGGGATCGAGACGCCGATCTGCGTGCCCGCGGCATCAAGCTCCTCCTCCACGCTGTCGATCAGCACAACGGGATAGGGGAGCCCAAGACCGTCTTCTTCGTAGTGGGAGATCGTGCGGAACATGCTGAGCCTCTACTCGTCAGTACGGATGACCGTGATCACGCGGATCACCGCCGGTGCGGCCGGATGCACCACCACGTCGATCGGCCGTCCGTCCGGATCGGTGCCCGATACGCGCCAGGTCTCCGATCCGTCACCCGCGGTGGTGACCCGCACGGCCCGGGCGGCGCGAATGATGCGCTCGGCCACGAAGACCGGCACGTTGCGCTGCTGCGCGCGCTCCCTGGCATGCGGAACCTCCCAGCTGATCCGGCTCCCTCCGACCACCATCGCCTTGAGGCGAAACATCGCCGTTTGATCGTCCGTCAGGGCCGGCCTCGTGCTGAGACAATGGGAAGATGTTGACGCTATGTCAACAGACGGCTTGAAGATGGTGGCGGGCGGCATCACACTGCGCCGCTCCGCGCACCCGTCTCAGCCTAGCACCATCCACAGCCGTGTCGATACGCACACGAGGTTCATGTCGCGTCTCCCTTCCCCGGCGCACTCCGGTACAGCATATCCGTCTTCTGCGCGCTCCCGGCCGAGGAGCCCACCCAGTAGCTCACCGTGCTGGTCGCCATCGCCGCCAGCGTGCCGAGCAGCATGTTGAGGATGGTCTCCGAGCCCGCCGGCAAGGCGCGGGTCAGCGCCGCCCACATCACCAGGCCGAAGGTGGCGAGCACCACGAAGCTCACCACCGCCGGCGCCCAGGCGACCGCGCTGCCGGATTTGGCGAGGCTCACGGTCTGGGCGCGGGCGTCCTGCACGTCTTTCAGGCGCGCCGTCAACGTATCCAGCTCGGCCTGGCGTGCCGCCTGCTCCTGGCCGGCGGCGAGTTCGGCCAACTGAACCCGCAATTGCGCCGCGAGTTGCGGGTTGCCGGCGATGGCCTGGCTGGCCACCGCCTCGTCCGTCGTGCCGGTGACGCTCTGCACCACCTGGGCGACGGCGCTCGCGGTCTTCTCGCCCGCCGCGCCGAACAGGAACTTGCCGATCTCCGGGGCCAGCGAAATCGCCAGCGGAATCAAGGCACCCATCGCTCTCTCCTACTTGCCGCTGCGGAACAGACCGCTCATCAAGAAGCCGCCGATCGCCACCATGGCGCCGGCCACCCAATGCACCAGCTTCACCGCGCCAATGCTCTGCGCCACCGTGGTGGCGATACCGCCGAGCTTGTGCTCGAAGGCGAGCATGCGGGCCTCGGCGCCGGCCTCGGCGCGGGCGATACGGTCTTCCAGCGCGCTCACCTTGGCCTCCAGGCGGCCGAGGGCGTGGGCGATGTCACTTTCGGCGAAGTCGTTCATTTGATGATCCTTTCATGCCAGCAGCGACTGGCGGAACCCGGCGCGGAAGCCCGGCGGTGAGGCGATGCCGCCCCCGAGCAGCGGCCGCAGCAGCGCGGCGATCTGCGGCGCGATGGCGGCCTGGTTGTTGGGGCCGGAGGGGTGCAGCCCCAGCGAATCCGCCCCCAGCGCGGGGTCGAAAACCCCCGATGTATCAACCCAGTGGCACGCAGCGGGCGCCGAACACGCGGCAATCGCGGCCAGCAAATTCGCCGCCTGGGCGCCGTTGAACGGCCGCAGCACGGCGACCGGCTTGCCCGGACAGGCCGCGATCAGCCCGTTGAGCAGCCCGGTCGCCGCGGCCACCGTGTCGGCGAGGCCGTCATTGGTGCCGGTGGCGAGCACCAGCAGATCGGGCGCCACGGCGAAGCTGCGGGCCACCCCGGCATAAAGGCTGGCATAGCTGCCGCCGAGCGCTGGCACATTGCCGGAGCCGCCGGCCAGCAGCCCCTGGCCACCGAAGCCGATCACCCCGGCCTCAGCCCCCAGCAGCGCGCCGAGCCGGTAGGCCCAGCCGAGCGTGGCGTCATTGCGATCCGTATCGAGCGTCGCCGCCTCGCCCAGCGTGCGCACCCCCTCCACCAGGCTGTCGCCGAACACCGCGAGGCGCAGCGGGGCGGCGTGCGGCGCCGCCACCGTGGCGCCGGCGGCGAGGGTGAGGCCGGTGAACACCACCCGGCCGGAGGCGCCGGCGTTCCAGCGGTTCTGCGTCTCGGTGATGGATTTCACCACCACCTCCAGCAGATGGAACGGCACGTCGGCATTCCCAGCAGTGGCCGCCGGAATGGCGCAGGTGATGGTGGCCGCCACCGAAGCCTGGGTCCAGGCCCCGGTATCGATCCGCCACCAGAGCTGGCTCGCCGGGCTCACCATGGCCGAAACATCGAAGCCCAGCATGCAACTGGCGCCACTGAACAGCACCCGGAAGGCCGCCCCGGCATTGGCGGACGTCGCCGCCGTGCCCGTCACATTCCACCCCAGCGGCGAATAGAGCATCGCCGCGTCGTTGGGCGCGATGGCGACGTAGGTCGGCGCGCTGCCCACGGCGAAGCTAGCCCCGGCGGTTACGCTGCTGTCATTCGCCTCCTGCACCGCCAGCGTATGGCTGCCCGCCGAGGGCGCCGTCGTGCTGAAGCTGAAGCTGCCGCCGCCGATCGCGGGGCTGCTCACCGCCGCATAGGCGCCGCCATCGAAGGCGAGGTTCAGCCCCGAAGGGTCCTGCCCGGCGTAGGCGCCGGAGACCGTCATCGCCGCCCCCGCCACCGCGCCGCTCGGGGCGGTGACGGTGAGGGCGGGCGGGTCCGACAGCACAACGTCGCACACGCCCATTGCGGCGCTGCCCGCGGTATCCAGCGCGTAGTAGAGCCCGGCATAGCCCGGCGCGGTGATGCCGCCATCGCTCACGCTGTACTGCCAGGCGGCGGGCTCGGCGATGCGGGTCGGCCACAGCTTCAGGCTGATCGTGCTGCCCACGATCTGCGCCCGCAGCGTCACCGTATCGCTGGCCGCAAAGGTGATGCCGGCGATCGGGCCGGACGAGCCGACGAAGCCGTAGCCGCCGCCGGAGCGGCGGAACACCAGGAAGCGCAGCGCGCCGAGCGTGCCGGTCTGGTCGACCAGGATGGCGTAGCCGTTCTGATAGGCGGCATCCATGCGCAGCAACGCGCCGATCATCGGCGCGGCGGTAGCGGTCAGGCCGGGGATGTTCTGGCTGAAGGACAACTGCATATCCGCCACCGCCGACACCCCTGTCAGAATGGCGACGTCGCCATCGCCATGCCCGGCGGAGCCGAAGCTATGGCTATGGGTGCCGGTCGGCGCGGTGGTGCCCACCTGCCAGGTGCCGGCCGCATTGGCCCAGCCCGAGGGCAGGCTGCCGATGCCAGCGGAGTCGAAAGCGCTCGCGTAATAGATGGTCATGGGGGGCTCCGTTTTCTCCCTCTCCCGCGTTGGCGGGAGAGGGTTGGGGAGAGGGTGGTGCCGCGCGACGGAAGGCGCCGAAGCTCACGCGTCGGCTCAACCCTCACCCCAACCCTCTC
>CAIPLM010000035.1 GCA_903865895.1 uncultured Rhodospirillales bacterium
CCAGCAAGCCAGCCTGGCCGAGTTCATGAAGCAGATGGAGGCGTTCCGGGGCCACGTCGCCGAGCTTCAGGCGATGGCAGACGACCACATCGGCGCCGACCCCGACAGCATGCTCTGGGGCACCGCCGGCACCCTGCAGCACTGGAACGCCATCCTGGCCCGGGTCACCGATGCCTACCACCACCGCGGAGAATTCGGCCCCGAATAGACGGGCACTTCCTCTACCGCCCCGCCAGGGTTCAGCCCGGCGGGGCTCGGGGTGGTAGCAGCCCCTGATGGTCAGGGGACGCGAACCGGAGAAGCCAGATGACCCTATCCCCTGCCGCCGTAATCGTCCTGACCCGCGCCGCCGAGCGCCCGGACCACCGCCTCCAATTCCATCGCAAGCTGCCGACCGGCGGACGCCACAAGATGATCGACGCCCTGCTGCGCGATGGCCTGATCACCGAAACCCTGGGCGACTACCGCCTCGGCGACGCTTCGACCCTGATCGAGGACAGCGCCACCGGGCTGATGCTCACCACCCTCGCCCTGACCGACGCCGGCTTCCGCGCCATCGACCGCGACCCGCCCGCCGCCGCCACGAACGCCGCCACGGTTGCGCCCACGGTGCCCTCAGCCGAGGCGGTGGCCCAGGAAGCCGCCGCGATCGCCGACGCCCTGGACGCCGCCACGGTGGCGCCCACGCCGCGTGCCAACCTCCGCACCGCAGCCGCCGCGGTGCTCGCCGCCTGGGACGACCAGGAAAACCGCGACACCGACATCATCGCCGCCCTCGAGGCACCGATGGACGCCCTCCGCGCCCTGCTCGCCGAGAAGGCGCCGCGCACCGCCGGCACGCCGCGCAAGCCACGCGAGGGCACCAAGCAGGAGGCGGTCCTCACCCTGCTCCGGCGCACCGAAGGGGCGACGATCGCCCAGATCATGGAGACCACGTCCTGGGCCAGTCACACTTGCCGCGGCTTCCTGGCCGGGCTGAAGAAAAAGGGCATCAAGGTCGAGACCCTGGAACGGGTCCGCATGGTCGGCCCCAACAAGGAGGGGGCGAAGGGATCCTTCAGCATTTACAAGGCCGGCTGATCGGACGCCGCCAACCCTACGCCGCCGCCGGGGTCACCCTGGCGGCGGCGATGTCGTTGAACACCCTGCCCTCGCCGTCCAGCACCGCCTGGCGGCCAGTCAGTTCCTGCCAGCGCAGCACGGCGACATCGCAGTAGGCGGGATCGATCTCCATCGCCAGACAGCACCGCCCGGTCATCTCGGCCGCGATGATGGTGGTGCCGCTGCCGGAGAACGGCTCATAGATCGCGTCGCCCGGAGCGCTGTTGTTCAGGATCGGCCGGCGCATGCACTCCACGGGTTTCTGCGTGCCGTGCACCGTCTCGGGATCCTCGGTGTCGTTCCCCCGCGTCGCGATCGCCCAGAGCGTCGATTGATCGCGGGCGCCCTGCCAGTGGCCAGTGGCGCCCTTGCGGACGGCGTAGAGGGCCGGCTCGTGCTGCCAGTGATAATCGCCGCGCCCCAGCACGAAGCGGGACTTGGCCCACACGATCTGCGAGCGGATGACGAAGTCGGCAGCCTCGAGGCTTTCCATCACCGTGCGCGCGTGCACGGCGGCGTGCCAGATGTAGGCGACGTCGCCAGGGAACAGCGCCCAGGCTTCCCGCCAGTCGGCGCGATGGTCGTTGCTCACCACGCCGGTCCGCTCGGTCGCCGAGACGCCGGCCCGGTTGCGCCAGGCAGGGTCGTAGTTCACCCCATAGGGTGGATCGCTCGCCATCAGATGCGGCTTCGCGCCGTCCAGCAACCGGGTGACGTCGGCCGCCGAGGTGGCGTCGCCACAGAGCAGCCGGTGCTCGCCCAGGATCCACAGATCGCCCGGCCGGCTCACCGGATCGGCAGGTGGCTCGGGCGCCTGCTCATCAGCCGCTGCCTCGTCGACGCCGCCGCCATCGCCGGCCATCATCGCCGCCAGGTCGGCCTGGTTGAAGCCGACGAGGTTCATGTCGAACCCCATCGCGTCGAGGTCGAGCAGTTCGGCTCGCAGCATCGCGGCATCCCACCCGGCGTTGAGCGCGATCTGGTTGTCCGCCAGCCGATAGGCCCGCGCCTGCGCCTCGCTCAGGTGCCCCAGCCGGATCGCCGGCGCCGTCTCCAGCCCCAGCGTCTTCGCCGCCAGCACGCGACCATGGCCCGCAATCAGCACGCCGGCCTCGTCCACCAGCACGGGATTGACGAAGCCGAACGCGACGATCGACGCCGCAATCTGCGTCACCTGCTCATCGGAGTGCGTGCGCGCGTTCGCGGCATAGGGCAGCAGCTGGGCCAGCGGCACCGGCTCGACTGCGAGATCAAGCTGCATCGGCAACCTCATCGCCAGCACGGTCGGCCGCCACGGCGTCATAGTCCCGGCCGTCGTCCGCACGCCGCACCGGCAGGTCCGGATGCAGCATCCGCCAGCGCGCGATCGCCAGGTCGACATACTCCGGCGCGAGTTCCATCGCGCGGACCCGCCGCCCCGTCCGCTGCCCGGCCAGGAGGGTGGTGCCGGAGCCACCGAACGGCTCGAACGCCACATCGCCCTCGTCGGCATAGGCCTGCATCAGGAACTCCGGCAGCTTCACCGGGAACACCGCGGGATGCTCGGTCTCGATGCCGCGCGCCTTGTGCCGGGTGATGCGCAGCACGTTGTCGGGGATGCGCAACTCCTGCACGCCCTGGCCGGCGTGGGTCCATTCGCCCACGGTGCCGTCCTTGGCCCGCAGCCCGCCCTTCTCGCTGTTGACGTGCCCCGCCCAGCGGCAGGGGATGATCTTGTTGGCCTGCCGCGCGGTGCGGTTGAAGTGAAAGACAAATTCGAAAGACGGCGCGAGCCGCCCGTTCCAGTCGCCCGGCAGGCCCGGCCCCTGGTCCCAGGTGTACCAGCCGAAGCGGCGCCAGCCCTCGGTGCGCATCCATTCGATCCAGCCTTGCCAGTACGGCTGCCACTCGCCGTCGCGATGGATCAGGCCGAGATTGACCATCACCTGGCCGTCCGGCGCCATGACGTCCGACAGGCGGGCGAACACGCCGCGCATCAGCGCATCCCAGTCGCCGATGCCGCCGGTTGTGTAGTTCCGTTGGTTGCCATAGGGCGGCGAGGTGAACAGCAGGGCGGCGCGGTCACTGCCCATCAGACGGCTCACCGCCGCGGCGTCGCAGGAGTCCCCACAGAGCAGGCGATGCTCGCCGAGCAGCCAGAGATCACCAGGGCGCGTCACCGAGGCGCGCGGTGGCTCGGCATCGGCGTCCGCGGGATCATCACCGCCGTCGGCGGCGTCATCGTCGGCGACGGTCTCGGGTGTTGCCATCAGATCGGCAATCTCGGCGTCACTGAAGCCGGTCAGCGCGAGATCGAACCCCATGGCATTGAGTTCGCCGAGTTCGAGCGCCAGCGTCGCGGTGTCCCAGCCGGCGTTCAGCGCCAGCTTGTTGTCGGCGAGCAGATAGGCGCGGATTTGCGCCTCGGACCAGTCGCGCGCCACCATGACGGGAATGTCAGCCAGCCCGAGACGCTGCGCCGCCAGCACGCGACCGTGGCCGGCGATGATGGTGCCGGCCTCGTCGGCCAGCACGGGATTGGTGAAGCCGAACGCCTCGATGCTCGCCGCGATCTGCGCCACCTGCTCGTCGCTGTGGGTGCGGGCGTTCCGGACGTAGGGCGTCAGGCGCGCGATATCCCACCGCTCGACGCGGTCGGCGGGCCAGGCCGTGGCGGCGGCCTGAACGCGGTCGGGAGCGGGAATTGTCATGGCGCCTCGATTGCGGATTGGCAGAAATCTGCCGATGGGGGCGTTTGACCCCCTATGCGACTTTCGCGACTATGCG
>CAIPLM010000036.1 GCA_903865895.1 uncultured Rhodospirillales bacterium
GCCCTCAGGCCATGCCGGTTCGCCACGCGATCAACCTGAAATCCCCCCAAGGCGGCCCCCGCCCAAGCACGCGCAGCCGCGCGACGCGCAGCACCAGCGCCGCCCCACGCGCATGCCGCGCCGGCAACAACCGCCCATTCCGCCACGGCGCCGGCACCGCCACCCACTCCACATAAGGCTCGGTCTCGAACGAAATCTCCGCCTGCGCCACCAACACCGGCGCCAACGTCCCCTCCAACTCATGCCCCTCCCACGCCTCACGCTCCCCCCGCAACCAACCCAACAGCGCGTACAGCAACGCGCCCAGCATCCCGCCGATAAGGGCGGCAATGCCGTGCGGGGCAGGCGCAAAATCAGGGTCGGCAACTCGGCGCATCAGCTCTGGGTCACTCCTTCATCCTCCATATCACCAGTGGCGGACATATTAACGCTGAGGTGAATTTAAATCAAGTCAAAAATCACCGCAGCGGCAGATTTTTTAGCTGATAGGGAGACAAAATGCTCAGCCATGACGGCGCCCTGTCTTCTCCCTCTCCCGCACTGCGGGAGAGGGTTGGGGTGAGGGTCGTCCCACCGCACCGCACCCTCCCGCCACCGCGAGTAGGGCGGGTGCAACCCGCCATCCCCCCTATCCGCAACAAGAACCATCCCCAGAGAGCCACAAAGGCCAGCGAGCCCCCCACCCCCGGTCATTGCGAGGCACACCCGAAGCAATCCATCAACAGCGCGACATAGCACCACAAGAGGAAGCCATCCCCACCATCCGACCAGCGGTAAGCCCCGCCCAGCCCGCGCGCGCCGCCCCGGCGATCAAGCCACCCGGCGCCGCGCGAAGCGAACCCCGTCCGCCGTCGCCAAATGCCCCATGCGGGCGAGGGCGTTGAGCGTCGCCTGGATACGCGCCGCCACTTTGCGCCCCTGCTTGAAGCCAGCCGCGATGGCGTCGGCCGAACGCGGAGCAATGGCGGCGGCGAGCGCCATCGCGACGGCGGCCGTTTGCGCCACATCGCCCTTGGGGAATCTGGTACTCCGGCCGCAACCTCCGCACCTCGCCGCGCGCCTCCTCTGCGGCCCGGGCGTGGTTGAGCGCAATCAGCCGGTTGTTCTCCTCCTCAAGCGGCCGCAACCGCCGGGCCTCCGATACCTCCAGCCCACCGAACTTCCACTTCCACTGACGGAACGTCGCCGGGCTGATCCCGGGTCGGCGGCACCTCCACCGTCGCCATCCCAGCCTCCTGCTCATTCAAGACCCAATGATCTGCTCTTCACTGAACCTGCTGCGCTTCATCCGCCCGACACCTCATGGCCGGGCTCTACTCAAAAATGGCCATATTTCAGGGGAGCACGGCACGCGCATGCGCCGGCTGGACAAAGACCGCCCTAGGCCGCAGATAGATGGCGACGTTTCTGCAACAGGTAGAAAGACCCATCTACATGTCTCATTCATTGCCCTACACGAAGCAGCTAAGCGATGAAGAGCGCGCTTCGGCGCGGGCAGAGCGGGAAAAACATCTTCCAAGGACGCGGAACGACTATAGTCGTCACTACGGAAGGTGGCATGACCAAAGCGACGAACATTTCGATGTGATGACACGTATATTCGAAAGACGCCTCGCCCCCTATGTCGATCCCTCAACCGACCCTGCCGTGCTCGAAATCGGCTGCGGTATGGGTTTCTGCCTGAGCGCGCTACGGAAACTGGGGGTTTCGAACGTCATCGGAATCGACTCCGATCAAGGCCAGATCGCCGCCGCAACCGCGCGGTCCTTGCCCGCCGTGCATGTGCCAATACCCAGCTTTCCCGCATTCGCCCAGGATCATCGGGAAAAATTCGACCTGATATTGTTGTTCGATGTCTTCGAGCACATACCCATCTCTGACCAGGGAGAATTCCTGCGTGAAATTCTGAGCCTCCTTCGCCCGAATGGCATGGTTGTCATGCAAGTACCTAATGCGAATTCTATCGTGAATGGCCGCTTTCGATACATCGACGCGACGCATCACTCCAGCTTCACCGAATCCTCTTTGGATTTCCTATTGTACAGTGCCGGATTTGAAGATATAGAGATCAGGGAGTCCGACAAAGTAAAAAAACCATCGTCTTACAAATGGTCCGAGTGGAGGAATTGGTTCGAGCAGAAAATGGCACGCCACATCATTCGCCGCCTCTACGGCGCCGAGATCGGCCGCGATGCATGGATCATTCCGCTATCGGGAAATATAACCGCCTCCGCCCGCCGTAAGCTCGGATAAAATTTCTGGTTCTTTTTGTTTACAAAAAGAACACCCCCCCTATCCCCCAGGCGCCGGCTTGTTGATGGCGCCGACCAGGCTCCGCACCTCCGCCCGCGCCGCCACATGGCTCATGCCGAGCTGAATGCCGATATTGGCCTCCCGCACGTCCATCAGCGTCAGCCCCTGCAAATACAGCTCGCGGAAAATCACCCGCTCGCCGAAGCCTTTCACGGTGCGAAAGCCGATGCGTTTGGCGAAGGCTTCGAGTGACGTGCCGACGTCGCGCTTGTTGCGCGCCTCGTTGGCGCCGAGGCGGTTGCGGGTGACGATCCAGTCGATCTTGCCGCGATCGCGGGCGAAGCGTTGCTTGCGGGCGTTCCACACCATTTCGCTGTAGATGCTCGGCCCGATGATGGCGTGGGTCTCCGGGTTCACCTTCGCGAGCATGGCGAAATCGACGAAACTGTCATTGATCGGCGTGATCAGCGTATCGGCGGCGGCGTGGCCGAGGCGGCTGAGGTAGGAATCGGCACCGGGGCAGTCGATCACCACGATATCGAGCCGCCCGGCCATGTCCTTGAGCGCGGCGTTGAAGGCCGCGGCGTCGGCCTTTTCTGCCTCGGCGCGGCTATCGGCGGTGCTGGCGGGGATGGCGACCCATTCGGGCATCGGCAGCAGCACATGATGCGTGGCGGAAAATGCGGCGCGGGCGGCCAGCGCCCCGGCGAGGGTGGATTGCCGCGCATCGAGGTCAATCGCGCCCACACGATAGCCGTCGCGCAGCAAGGCGACGATGAGATGGATCGCGCAGGTGGATTTGCCGGAGCCGCCTTTCTCATTGCCCAGGGTGATCACCTGGGCGCGGTGCTCGATGGAAATTGTGGCCACGCCTGCCTCCCGCGGCCCTCCCCGATGGAGGGCGACATCGGCGCCAGGGTAGGGCAAACTGGCGCAATGTCGAAGCGCATCAACAGCCTGCGGGTGGATCAATTACTGGTGGATCGCGGCCTGGCCGAAAGCCGCACCCGCGCCCAGGCGCTGATCCTCGCCGGAAAAGTGTTTTCCGGCGAGCAGCGCGTCGCCAAACCCGGCACCGCTTTGCCGCTCGATGTGGCCCTCGAGGTGCGCGGCCAGGACCATCCCTGGGTCTCCCGCGGCGGCCTGAAGCTCGCCCATGCCATAGAGGCCTTCGCCCTCTCGCCCGAGGGCCGCGTCTGCCTCGATGTCGGCGCCTCCACCGGCGGGTTCACCGACGTGCTGCTGACCCACGGCGCCGCCAAGGTTCACGCCGTCGATGTCGGCCACGGCCAACTCGCCTGGAAGCTGCGCACCGATCCGCGCGTGGTGGTGCATGAGCGCACCAATGCCCGCCATCTCGAAGCCGCCCAGATCGCCGACCCCATCGGCGCCCTCGTCTGCGACGCCAGCTTCATCGGCCTCGCCACGCTGCTGCCCAAGCCGCTCGCTTTGTGCGCTCCCGGCGCCTGGGCCGTCGCGCTGATCAAGCCGCAATTCGAGGCCGGGCCGTCCCAGGTCGGCCGCAACGGCGTGGTGCGCGATCCCGCGGTCCACGCCGAGGTCTGCGCCCGCATCCAGGACTGGTGGCGCGCTTTGCCGGGCTGGACCGTGCTCGGCATCGCCGAAAGCCCGATCACCGGCCCGGAGGGGAACCGCGAATTCCTGATCGCCTGCCAGCGCGACTAGTACGTGTCGAAAATCCGCGGCACCTCGTCCTTCCCGCCCACGGTCAGCGCGAGCGCCAGCAGCAGCCGCGCCTTCTGCGGCGTGAGGTTGTCGGTGGTGAGAATGCCCGCCTCGCGCAGCCGCTTGCCCTGATACACCCGCCCGCTGCCCGCCCGCGTGCACTGCATCACCACGATGCCCGCCGCCACCGCCGCCTCCATCGCCGTGAAATCATCGGGCGTCGACATGCCAGGCGCAAAGCCCGCGTAGATGATGCCCTTGGCGCCGGCCGCGATGAAGGCCCGCACCGCCGTGCCATCGCTGCCGGTATAGCCATAGGCGATATCCACCCGGGGCAGCGCGTCCAGCCCCGCAATGTCGAACTCCGTATCCGGCGCCGCCCGGCGGATCGGGCGGCGGTAGAACACGATCGCATCGCCATCGGCATGGCCGAGCGCGCCGAAATCCGCGGTGCGGAAGGTCTGCATCCGCCCGGTCGAGGTCTTCGTCACGTCCCGCGCCGCGTGGATTTCGTCGTTCAGCAGCACCATCACCCCCATGCCGCGCGCCTGAGGTGAGGCAGCAGTGCGGATGGCGTTGACCAGGTTCAGCCCCGCATCGGTGGAGAGCGCCGAGGCCGGCCGCTGGCTGCCGGTGATGACGACGGGGACGCGCGTCTTCAGCGTCAGCGAGAGAACGTACGCCGTCTCCTCCAGGCTCCCGGTGCCATGGCCGATCACAATGCCCGCGAGGTCCGGCTGCTCCGTCTCCAGGCGCAGGCACAGCGCGGCGAGCGCCTTCCAGTCGTCGAAATAGATCCGCGAGCTCACCACCGCGCGGAACGGCACCGGCTGCACCTCGGCCACCAGCGCTACCTCGGGGAAGCGGGCGAGGATTTCCTCGGCCGACATGATCACCCCGTTGGCCCCGTAGTCGAGCACCTCGATCGGCGTGGCGCCGAGCGAGGCGATGGTGCCGCCAGTGCCGATGAAGGCGACTTTGGGGAGGCTCATGCCGTCACCATCGGCACCAGCTCGCGCACCACCGGCGGGCGGATGGCGTGGAAGTTGGTGTCGCGCTGATAGGCGTCGACCGCCTGGAACAGCCGCGCCTCGGCGAAGGGCCGCCCGGCGAGTTGCAGGCTGATCGGGCAGCCATTGGCATCGAACCCGCAGGGCGCGCTGATGGTCGGCAGCCCCAGATAGTTGAACGGGCGGGTGTTGTTGGAAACCGCCATGAACCGCCCGATCGCCTCCGGCGGCCCGTTATCGATATCGGTCGCGGCTAAAGTCGGCAGCACCATCGGGATGGTCGGCGAGGCGATCAGGTCGACCTTGGCGAACACCTCCGCGGCAAACGCCTTCAGGATCGGCCCACGACGGGACAGCGCCTCGACATAATAGGTCGCGGGGATGGCGAGGCCAGGATAGAGCCGCCCGGAGAGATGCTGCGCATAATCCTGCGGCCGGTCCCGCATCCATTGCGCATGGATGGCGCCGCCCTCAACGCGGGAGATGATGGCGCCATAGGTCGCGACCGCATTGGCATAGGGCATGGTGATCGGCACCAGCGTGGCGCCGCGCCCTTCCAAAACCCGCAACGACGCCTCAACCGCGGCGCGTACGGGCGCGTCGGCTTCGCTCATCAGCGCATCCGTCGGCACGCCGATGCGCAGACCACGCAGATCGCCGTCGAGCGCCGCCTCGTAGTTTGGCACCGCGTTGGGCGCGCTGGTGGGGTCTTTCGGGTCATGCCCGGCGATCACGCTGAGGATGCGCGCGCAATCCCGCGCAGAGCGCGCGAGGGGGCCGACATTGTCGTGGGTGAAGGAGAGCGGCATCACCCCGTAGCGCGAAACGCGGGTCTGCGTCGGCTTGATACCGGTGACGCCGCAGGCCGCGGCCGGGAGGCGGATGGAGCCGCCGGTGTCCGAACCCAGCGACGCATAGGTCGCCCCGCTCGCCACCACCGCACCCGAGCCGGAGGACGAGCCGCCGGTGATGTAGGGCAGATTCCAGGGATTGTGGCAGTCGCCGAAGGCGCGGTTATGCCCGGTCGGGTTCTGTGCGAACTCCGCCATGTTCAGCCCGGCAAAGGTGAACGCCCCCTCCGCCGATAGCCGCTCCACCACCGTGCAGGTGATATCGGGCACGAAATCCCGCCGGATCGCCGAGCCGCAGGTGCTCGGCAGACCCGCCTGGTAATACATGTCCTTATGCGCCAGCGGGATGCCGTGCAGCCGGCCGAGCTGCCCGCCCGATTTCACCTTCGCATCCGCCGCCGCTGCCGCCGCGCGGGCCCGGTCCCGATCTTCCCAGATGCGGGCATTGATCTTCGGGTTCACCGCGTCGAGCCGCGCGAGGCAAGCCTCCAGCAATGCGCTCGACGTCACCTCCCCCTTGGCGACCCGCTCAGCCGCCTCGACCAGCGGCAGATCCGCAAGCCCGCTCATGTGCCGCTCTCCCGAGTAGCCTGAAGTGCCGCCTCGAACCCCGCCGGCTCCTCCTCGAACGCCAGCGTGCCCCGCAGCGCCTCGAAGGCGCGGATGGTGTTGGCAAGATCAGCCGCCAGACGGCGGGCAGGCTCATTGGGGGCGGTCACCCCATGCCAGGTCTCGATCATGGCTTCAGTGGCGGCGAGGAAATCCATCACAATGCTCCGGTCGTGCTGCGCCGAGGCTAGACCATGCCGCACCGTCGCATCCACCCCCGCAGCGGGCACCTTTTGCTCACCGGCGGATTTCGGCATGATCAACACCGCAAAACACGGGGGCGCAGGCGGGTGATCGACAAGCAAAGCTATCGGGAGGCGATGTCCCGTCTCGCCGCCGCGGTGAATATCATCACCACCACCGGCCCCGGCGGCACACGCGGCTTCACCGCCTCCGCCGTGTGCAGCGTCACCGACACGCCGCCCACCCTGCTGGTCTGCCTCAACCGCAACAGCGATTCCAACCAGGCGCTGAAAGACAACGGCATCCTCTGCGTCAACACCCTCGCCGCCGGCCAGGAAGACCTCTCCCCCGTCTTCGCCGGCATGACCGGCCTGGAAGGCGAAGACCGCTTCACCCACGGCACCTGGTCCACCCTCGTCACCGGCGCCGCCGCACTGGAAGGCGCCGTCGCCTCGTTCGACTGCCGCGTGGTGCAAACCAGCGAAGTCGGCACCCACACCGTCTTCTTCTGCGAAGTCGAAGCCGTGCGCAGCGTGGCCGACAAAGGCCTCCTCTACTTCGCCCGCGCCTACCACACGATCGGGTGAGACCGGGGCGCGCTGAGCAGGGCGCAGGAAGAAAGGCGGTGGGCTCCGCCCCCTCGACCCCGGCCAGGGGCCGAGCCCCTGGACCTCATGCAGTTGAAGGAATGCTGGAGAAAGAGAGAGGGGGCCAACTCAGTGGTAGCAACCACGGAGATGGCCCCCTCTCTCTTTCTCCAGCTATCTTAAACGGACGGGGTCTGGGGGATCATCCCCCAGCGGGGTCAAGGGGCAGAGCCCCTTGCCTTCCTTTTCCGCGGGCCCCGGTCAGCGCGCCTGGCTCTACCCGGCGCGGATGAAGCCGCCGCCGAGGACGCGATTGCCGTCGTAGAAGACGCAGGCTTGGCCGGGGGCCGGCAGGGCGGGGGTATCGAGCTGGACGATGGCGCCTGAGCCCTCGGGGATGATTCCGGCGCCGTGGGGTTCTTCGCGGGCGCGGAGTTTCACGGTGCAGCGCAGGGGGCGTGGCGGGGTCAGCCAGTTGACGTCGCGCAGGCGGATTTCGGTGGTGCCGCCGGAGCGCGGGCCGATGACGACGCGGCGGCTGGCCGGGTCGAGTGCCACGACGACGCGGCGGGTGGTGCCGTCCTGGGCGGCGTTGCCGAGGCGCTTGGCCTGGCCGACGGTGTAGCGGGCGATGCCGCCATGGCGGCCGACGATGGTGCCGTCGGTGGTGACGATCTCGCCGGCGGCGGCGGCATCCGGGCGCAGCTTGGCCACAACGTCGGCGTAGGAACCGGTGGGCACGAAGCAGATATCCTGGCTGTCCGGCTTTTCGGCAACCGCGATGCCGAGGCGCACGGCCTCGGCGCGCACGGCGGCCTTGTCGGGCATGGCGCCGAGGGGGAAGAGGCTGCGGTCGAGCTGCGCCTGGGTGGTGGCGAAGAGGAACCAGCTCTGGTCGCGGGCGGGGTCGGCGGCGCGATGGAGTTCGGCGCCCGCGGGCCCATCGACGCGGCGGACGTAGTGGCCGGTCGCCATGTGCGAGGCGCCGAGATCACCGGCGAGGGCGAGCAGATCGGTGAACTTCACCGTCTGGTTGCAGCGCACGCAGGGCACGGGGGTTTCCCCGGCGGCGTAGCTATCGGCGAAATCGGCCATCACGGCGCTGCGGAACCGCGCCTCGGCGTCGATCACGTAATGGGGGATGCCGATATGGTCGGCCACCCGGCGCGCGTCATGGATGTCCTGCCCGGCGCAGCAGGCGCCTTTGCGAACCACCGCGGCGCCATGGTCGTAAAGCTGGAGCGTGGCGCCGATGACGTCATGCCCCTGCTCGGCGAGGAGGCCGGCGACGGTGCTGCTGTCAACGCCGCCGGACATGGCGACGAGGATGCGCATGGCCCGCTCAGCCCGCCATCATGTTGCGGCTGCCGGCCGGCAGTTTCACCACCAGACCGTCCAGCGCATCGGACATCACGATCTGGCAGCCCAGGCGCGAGGTGCGTTCCAGCCCGAAAGCGAGATCGAGCATGTCCTCCTCGTCCTCGGTGGCGTCGGCGAGCTTTTCCGACCAGTCGGGGTCCACGATCACGTGGCAGGTCGAGCAGGCGAGCGAGCCTTCGCAGGCGCCCTCGATGTCGACGCCATGCTTATGGGCGATCTCCAGCACTGAGAGCCCGTTCGGGGCGTCAACCTCGCGACGTGAGCCGTCGCGCTCGATGAAGGTCATCTTCGGCATTGCTGGGTTCAGCCTTTGGTTGCGGCGTGGTGCGCCGCGATAAGCATGTCGGCGGCGCTGTCGATCTCGGCGGGCGAGGTAAAGCGTCCGATCCCGATGCGCAAGGTGCGCGCGGCGGCCGCGTCATCGATGCCGAGCGCTTTCAATACATAGGAGGGCTCCACCTCGGCGGACGAGCAGGCCGAGCCGGTGGAAACGCAGAGCTCCGGCGCGGCCCGCATGATTGCCTGGGCGTCGCCTTCGGGGAAGGTGAGGTTGAGGTTCCCGGGAATGCGCTGCGACGAGGAGGCGTTGAGCGCGATGCCGGGGAGGGCGCTGCGCAGACGGTCGAACAGCCGATCCCGCAGCGCGGCGATGCGCGCTGCATCCTCCGCCATCTCTGTCCGCGCGATCCGCGCGGCCTCGCCGAGCCCGGCGATCAGCGGGGTCGCCAGGGTGCCCGAACGCAGGCCGCGCTCCTGTCCGCCGCCGGAGAACAGCGGGGCGAGGCGCACGCGGGGGCGGCGGCGGACGTAGAGGGCGCCGACGCCCTTGGGGCCGTAGATCTTGTGGCCGGAGATCGACATCAGGTCGATCCCCATCGCGCCGACATCGAGCGGGATTTTGCCGAAGCCCTGCGCCGCGTCGGTATGAAACAGCGCGCCGGCGGCATGGGCGAGGGCGGATAGGGCGGCGAGGTCCTGCACCACGCCGATCTCGTTGTTCACCGCCATTACGCTGACCAGCAGCGTCGGCACCGCGAGCGCCGCCTCCAGCACGGCCGGATCGAGCAGCCCGTCGGCGCGGACCGGCAGGATGACCGGCTCGAACCCCTCGGCGGCCAGGTCGTTCACCGATTCCAGCACGCATTTATGTTCGGTAGCGACGGTGATGATTCGGCGGCGCAGGGAGTCCTGCCCGGCGGCGAAGCGGGCGGCGCCCTTGATGGCGATGTTGTTGCTCTCGGTGGCGCCCGAGGTCAGCACGATCTCGCGCGCCTCAGCGCCGATCAGCGCGGCGATTTCACCCCGCGCCGCTTCCACGGCGGCCTCGGCATCGCGCCCCATCGCGTGTTCGGCGCTATGGGGGTTGCCGAAGCGCTCGGTGAAGAACGGCAGCATGACTGCCACGACTCGGGGATCACACGGCGTGGTCGCCTGGTTGTCGAGGTAGATCGGGCGGTTTGGGCGCGGGTCCATGGAGGAATAATGGGGTCTCAGGCGGCGCTGCGCAGCAGGCGCGCGGCGATATCCCGGTATGCGGCGATGAAGGAGGCGATATCGGCTGCGGTGGCGTTCCACGGCAGGGACACCCTGATGGCCGACTCGGCAAGCGGGCCGAGCCCCATGGCGGCCAGCACGTGGCTCCGCGATACCTTGCCGGACGAGCAGGCGGCCCCGGCGGAGACGGCGATGCCCGCGAGGTCGAGCGCGATCACCTGGGTTTCCGCCCGCACGCCAGGCAAGGCGAGGCTGGTGGTGTTGGGCAGGCGTGGCGCGTCAGCGGCAATGGCGATGGCGCCCGCTGCCTGCGCGGCCTTTTCGGCGGCGTCACGCAGCGCGGCGAGGCGGGCGGGATCCTCCGCACGGCAGGCGCCGGCGGCGGCGGCGAAGGCCGCAATGGCGGCGATCGGCGGGGTGCCGCCCCGGCGGCCACGCTCCTGTCCGCCGCCCAGGATCAGCGGGCGCAGGGCGGCGGCCGCCTCGGGCGCCATCAGCAGCGCCCCCACGCCGCCAAGCCCGCCCATTTTGTGCGCGGAGAGAGCCATGCTGTGTGCGCCTAGCCCATCAAGAGTGGCCCCGATGCGCCCGACGGTTTGCACCGCGTCGACATGCAGCCAGGCGCCATGGCGGCGGCTGATCGCGGCCGCCTCGGCGATCGGGTGGATCACCCCGGTCTCGTTATTGGCGTGCATCAGGCAGACGAGTGCCTGGCCGCGCGCCACCAGTGTTTCCAGCGCGTCGAGGTCGGCCGCGCCGTCGCCATCCACCGGCAGGATATCCGCCCCCGGTGCCGCGGCGCGGATGGCATCATGCTCGGTCGCCCCGATGACCACCCGACGGCCGGTGCCGAGCCCGTGCACGGCCAGCGCATCCGCCTCGGTGCCGCCGGAGGTGAAGACGAGATCGGCAGCGCGCCCACCGAATTGCGCCGCCAGCGCCTCGCGCGCGCCCTCCATCAATCGCCGCGCCGCCCGCCCGGCGCCATGCACGGAGGCGGGGTTACCGGTCACCGCCATTGCCGCAATCGCCGCCGCCCGGGCTTCGTCGCGCAAAGGTTCGGTGGCATTGGCATCAAGATAGGTCATCGGCACTGACCTGGTAGATCTACCCCTGCCCGTCGCGCATGGCGGAGTCGCGAAGATTGCGGAATTGTTATTCCTTTGGAGAACCAAACGGCACCGCACATCCTCGCGCGCTTGTGAGGGACGATCGTCGATTCCACCAGAGAGTCTCTGGTTTCCCGCAATTTTCCACGGAGTCGCGCCGCGTCCAACCGCAGCCCGCGGCTGGCGCCGGGCGGTAAGGCGGGCGGACCGTATTTGGCGAGCCAGGGCGGGTGCATGTGACTTTTCTATTATGAATGAGGGCTGCGGCGACCTATAGTTGCGTTCGGCCCGGTCAGAGGCGCCTCGGCCGGGGCAGGTGGGCGGCGCAGCCGTTCTGCCGGATATAGAGGCACATGAGTCCAATTGAAACGGCCCGCGTGGGCCTGGTCGCCGACCGGGTTTGCGAGGTTCCGCCGAATGAGCCGGATAGGAGGTTCGAACGCGGCCAGAAGCAGGCCGCTTCCGTTCGACAAGCATTCCCCGCGGCGCGTGCTGGCCATCGGCCGGGCGCCTCCCCAGGATAGTAGTTCATCGCAGGCGCGGCCCTCCGGGCTGCGCGCAGACAGGAAACGGATTTCGGATCGTCATGCCTGAAGTCATGTTCGCCGGCCCGGATGGGCGGTTGGAAGGTCGCTACCACCATTCGAAGGAGCAGGGCGCCCCCTTGGCGCTCATCCTTCATCCCCACCCGCTGCACGGCGGGACGATGAACAACCGTATCACCTACACGATGTACCAGTCGTTCCAGCGGCTCGGATTCTCGGTGATGCGCTTCAATTTCCGCGGAGTCGGCCGTAGCCAAGGCCGCTATGACGGGGGGATCGGCGAAATCGGCGATGCCGCCTCGGCGCTGGACTGGATGCAGGCGGTCAACCCGAGCCATGGCGGCCTGTGGATCGCCGGCTACTCCTTTGGCGCGTTTGTCGGCATGCAGTTGCTGATGCGCCGGCCGGAAGTGTCCGGCTGGGTCAGCGTCGCCCCGCCGGCCAATCACTATGATTTCGGCTTCCTGGCGCCCTGCCCGTGTGGCGGCCTGCTGGTGCACGGCGACACCGACGAACTGGTGCCCGAGCCCGCGGTGCGCAAGCTGGTCGACAAGCTCAACACCCAGAAGAACGTGACCATTGACTACCGCGTCTTCGAAGGTGCGGACCATGTTTTCGCCAGCCATGCGGACCCCGTGTCCGAGGCCGTCGAGGATTATGTGCGCAAGACCATGGCCCGCAAGGCGATGGCCCTCGCCGCCGATTAAGCGTCGGGAGTCAAGACTTGACGCAGGGCTCCGGAGCGGTCAGTTCCGGAGCCCTGCGTGTTTCTGCACCGGCGTTGCATTCATCTCCCCGTCACGTGTTGCGCGGGTACGAACGCCATGCTAGTGCCGCGCCGCCGGCTAGAAGTAGCTGGTATTGATCATCGTCCACGCCTCGGCGTGGCACAGTATATGGAACCGCACCGTTGGCGTCTGGCGGCAACACGATTTCCTCGGGCGGCGGTCTTACCGACCGCTACGCGGCAGCACTCTATTCGCACGCGAGCGACCAGCATGCGCTGGATGCCGTGCTGGCGGAGATGGACAAGCTCGGCGAGTTGATCGACACCAGCGCCGATATGCGGCGCCTGCTCGGCAGCCCGCTGGTCGATGTCAACACGGCCCAGAAAGCCGCGCGCTCCGTGCTGGAAGCCCAGGGCTTCGGCAAGATCGTGCAGGACTTCGTCAGCGTGGTGGCCTCCAACCGCCGTCTCGCCGCGCTGCGCGCCATCGTCGCCTCCTTCGCCGCCCTGGTGGCCGAGAAGCGCGGCGTGGTGGTCGCTGAGGTTGCCACCGGGCAGCCGCTCAGCGAGGTTCAGGAACAGCAATTGCGTGCCCGCCTCATCGAGGCCGGCTATGGCAACGTCAACATCGTCAAGTCGGTCGACCCGAGTCTGCTCGGCGGCCTGGTGGTGAAGATCGGTGCCCGCCTCTACGATACCAGTTTGAAATCCCGGCTGCAGCGACTGCAGTACGCCATGAAGGGAGCCGCCTGATATGGAGATCCGCCCCGCCGAGATCTCGGAGATTCTCAAGAAGCAAATCGCTTCTTTTGATACCGAGGCCAATGTTGCCGAGACCGGCCAGGTTCTGAGCGTTGGCGACGGCATTGCCCGCGTCTTCGGCCTGCAGAACGTGATGTCCGGCGAACTCGTCGAGTTCCCGTCCGCCGGCATTCGCGGCATGGCGCTGAACCTCGAAACCGACAACGTCGGCGTCGTGATTTTCGGCGATGACCGCCAGATCCGTGAAGGCGACACCGTCGCCCGTACCGGTCGCATCGTGGACGTGCCCGCCGGCCGCGGCCTGCTCGGCCGCGTGGTTGACGCGCTGGGCAACCCGATCGACGGCAAGGGCCCGATCGTGGACGTCGAGCGCCGCCTCGTCGAGGTGAAGGCGCCGGGCATCATCCCGCGCAAGTCCGTGCATGAGCCGATGCAGACCGGCATCAAGGCGATCGACGCCCTGATCCCGATCGGACGCGGCCAGCGCGAGCTCATCATCGGTGACCGTCAGACCGGCAAGACCGCCGTGATCCTGGACACCATCATCAACCAGAAGGGCATCAACGCCGGGGACGACGAGAGCAAGAAGCTCTATTGCATCTACGTCGCCGTCGGTCAGAAGCGATCCACGGTTGCCCAGTTGGTCCGCACGCTCGAAGAGAACGGCGCGCTCCAGTATTCGATCATCGTGGCCGCCACGGCCTCTGATCCGGCGCCGATGCAGTTCCTCGCGCCGTATACCGGTTGCACGATGGGCGAGTTCTTCCGCGACAACGCGATGCACGCCGTCATCTTCTACGACGACCTGTCCAAGCAGGCCGTCGCCTATCGCCAGATGTCGCTGCTGCTGCGCCGTCCGCCCGGCCGCGAAGCCTATCCGGGCGACGTGTTCTATCTCCACTCGCGCCTGCTTGAGCGCGCCGCGAAGATGAGCGACGCGTTTGGCGCCGGTTCGCTCACCGCGCTGCCGGTCATCGAGACCCAGGCCGGTGACGTGTCGGCCTACATCCCGACCAACGTGATCTCGATCACCGACGGCCAGATCTTCCTCGAGACCGAGCTCTTCTTCCGCGGCATCCGCCCGGCGGTGAACGTCGGCATCTCGGTCTCGCGCGTCGGCTCTGCCGCGCAGATCAAGGCGATGAAGCAGGTGGCCGGGCGCATCAAGCTCGAGCTCGCGCAGTATCGCGAAATGGCCGCCTTCGCCCAGTTCGCGTCGGACCTCGACGCCTCGACCCAGCAGCTGCTGGCCCGTGGCGCCCGTCTGACTGAGCTGCTGAAGCAGCCGCAGTTCAAGCCGGTTCCGGTCGAGGAGCAGGTTGTGGCGATTTTCTCCGGCGTGCGCGGCTATCTGGATCGTATCCCGGTTGGCGCCATCGGCCGCTTCGAGAGCCAGATCCTGAGCGAACTGAAGGCCAAGGACCCCAGCATCATCAACTCCATCCGCAGCGATCGCGAGATCAAGCCGGACGTTGAGAAGAAGCTGATCGCGTTCCTGGACGCCTTCTCCAAGACGTTTGCCTGATCCTGATCCCAACCTCCGTGTAGGTGGCAAGCGATGCCTAGCCTGAAATCTCTGCGCGTACGCATCAACAGCGTGAAGTCGACGCAGAAGATCACCTCGGCCATGAAAATGGTCGCGGCGTCCAAGCTGCGCCGTGCCCAGACGCAGGCCGAGGCCGCACGGCCGTACGCCCAGCGGATGGCCCGGATGATGGCCTCTCTCGGCGCCTCCGTTGCCGGCAGCCCGACCGCACCCAAGCTGCTGGTCGGGACCGGCAGCGACAAGGTGCATCTGCTGGTGGCTGTCGCGGGTGACCGCGGCCTGGCGGGCGCCTTCAACTCCAACGTCGGCCGCATGGCGCGCGGGCTTGCCCGCCAGCTTGAGGCCGAGGGCAAGACGGTGAAGATCCTCGCCATCGGCCGCAAGTCGCGCGACTATCTGCGTCGCGAGCTTGCCAGCCGCATGGTGGGCGATGTGAACTTCGTCGGCCGCAAAAGCATCGGGTTCGCCGATGCCGAGGCGATCGCGAACCGCATCGTCGGCATGCTTCATGCCGGTGAGTTTGACGTCTGCACCGTGATCTACAACCGCTTCCAGTCGGTGATCGCGCAGATCCCGACCGAGATGCGGCTGATCCCGGCGCCGCTGCCCGAAGGCAATGAAGCCGGCGGCAGCGCGTCCTACGAGTTCGAGCCGGACGAAGAAACCATGCTGGCCCGGCTGCTGCCGCAGAATCTGGCGATCCAGATCTACCGCGCGCTGCTCGAGACCAACGCGGGCTTCTTCGGCTCGCAGATGACGGCGATGGATAACGCCACGCGGAATGCGGGCGACATGATCAAGCGGCTGACGCAGAACTACAACCGTGCGCGTCAGGCCAATATCACCAGGGAACTTATCGAGATCATCTCCGGCGCCGAAGCCGTCTGATCGATCGCGTGACAGAGACAGGAGACTAGAATGGCCAGCAATATTGTCGGGCGGGTGAGCCAGGTTCTTGGCGCCGTCGTTGACGTGCAGTTCGACGGCGAGCTGCCGTTCATCCTGAACGCGCTGCATACGAAGATGGGCGACAACACGCTGGTGATGGAAGTCTCCCAGCAGCTTGGCGAACGCACCGTTCGCTGCATCGCCATGGACAGCACCGACGGCATGGTGCGCGGCCAGGAAGTGGTCGATACCGGCGCGCCGATCTCGGTGCCGGTCGGCCCCGCCACCCTCGGGCGCATCCTCAACGTGATCGGCGAGCCGATCGACGAGCGCGGCCCGGTCGGCAACACCAAGACCTACCCGATCCATCGCGCCGCCCCCTCCTTCGAGGAGCAGGCTTCGGCGACGGAAATTCTCGTCACCGGGATCAAGGTCGTCGATCTGCTCGCCCCCTACCTCAAGGGCGGCAAGATCGGCCTGTTCGGCGGCGCCGGCGTTGGCAAGACGGTGCTCATTCAGGAACTGATCAACAACATCGCCAAGGCGCATGGCGGCGTGTCGGTGTTCGCCGGCGTCGGCGAGCGCACCCGCGAGGGTAACGACCTCTACCACGAAATGGTGGATGCCGGCGTTATCAAGCTCGGCGAGAACGGCTCGACCGAAGGCTCCAAGGTGGCGCTGGTCTATGGTCAGATGAACGAGCCGCCGGGCGCCCGCGCCCGCGTGGCGCTCTCGGGCCTCTCGGTGGCCGAATACTTCCGCGACGAAGAAGGCCAGGACGTGCTGTTCTTCGTGGACAACATCTTCCGCTTCACCCAGGCGGGCGCCGAAGTGTCCGCCCTCCTCGGCCGTATCCCCTCCGCGGTGGGCTATCAGCCGACGCTCGCCACCGACATGGGCGCGCTGCAGGAGCGCATCACCTCGACCAACAAGGGTTCGATCACCTCGGTGCAGGCCATCTACGTGCCGGCCGACGACTTGACCGACCCGGCGCCGGCGACCTCCTTCGCCCACTTGGACGCGACGACGGTGCTCTCCCGCCAGATCGCCGAGCTCGGCATCTACCCGGCGGTGGACCCGCTCGACTCGACATCGCGCTCGCTTGACCCGCGCATCGTCGGTGACGAGCACTACACCACCGCCCGCGAAGTGCAGCGCGTGCTGCAGACCTACAAGTCGCTGCAGGACATCATCGCCATTCTCGGCATGGACGAGCTCTCGGAAGAGGACAAGCTGGTCGTGGCGCGCGCCCGCAAGATCCAGCGCTTCCTCAGCCAGCCCTTCCACGTGGCCGAAGTCTTCACCGGCTTCCCCGGCGTGTTCGTGCCGATCGCTGACACCGTGCGCAGCTTCAAGGCGATCGTCGCCGGCGAGTATGATCACCTTCCCGAGGGCGCCTTCTACATGGTCGGCACCATCGAGGAGGCCGTGAAGAAGGCCGAGTCGATGAAGGCCGCGGCCTGATCGACCAACGGGGAGTAGGACCATGCCGGTCGAACTGGAAATCGTGAGCCCGGAAAAGCTCCTCCTCTCCCGTCCCGTGGAGATGGTGGTGCTTCCGGCGTACGAAGGCGAAATGGGCGTGCTGCAAGGGCACTCGCCGATGATCGTGCTGCTGCGCGGCGGCATGATCCGCCTCTATGACGGTGGCCAGGTGAAGGAACAGCTCTACGTCTCCGGCGGTTTCGCCGAGGTGACGCCGGAGCGGGTCACAGTCCTGGCCACAGAGGCGACACCGGCTGCCGACGTCTCCCGCGCCGAGGGTGAGAAGCGCCTCGCCGCGGCCGAGGCTGACTACGCCGCGGCCGATAAGTCTGACGTGGTGCTGCTCGACGCGGCGATGGATCGCATCCAGTCCGCTCGCGCCATGGTGGAAGCCGCCGCGGCCTGAGCCGCGCGGCCGAAACCGCATCCGCCCATCCTTCCGCGCATCGTTTGGCCGTGGTACGGTAGGGCATGGATAGCACCTCCGCTTTATTGGGCTCGGTGGTCTGCCGCCGAGCCCATTTTGATGCACCGTGGTTCTCGGAATGGGAGACGCTCCTGCAGCGCGCTTCCGCCGGCGGGCCGGGCGCCACTCCGGAACACGTCCGCTATCACCGCAAGATCTGGGAATGGGTGGTCATCGCCCAGGCGCTCCAGGAGCGCGGCATGCTGGCGGAGGGCCGGCGCGGCTGCGGATTCGCAGTCGGGCGCGAGCCGCTGGCCAGTCTGTTTGCCAATCGCGGCGTTGAGATTCTCGGCACGGATCTGGGTGTTGCAGCCGGCAATTCGACCGCCGCATGGGATGCCACCGGCCAGCATGCCGCAAGTCTCGATGCGCTGCATTGGCCTGGGCTGATCGATCGCGCGGATTTCGACGCGCGGGTGCGCTTCATGCCGCAGGATATGCGGGCGCTGCGGCCGGCTGAACTCGGCACGTTCGATTTCCTGTGGAGTTCCTGCAGCCTGGAGCATCTCGGCACGCTCGAAGCCGGAATTCAGTTCGTGCTGCGCAGCAGCGAGTTGCTGCGCCCCGGTGGCATCGCGGTGCATACGACGGAGTTCAATCTCTCCGCGCGGGACAACACTGTGTCCGTCGGCGACAATGTGCTCTATCGCGGCCGTGACATCGATGACCTCGCGCACCGGCTGCGGCTGATCGGCTGCGCGATGGAGCGCTTCGATGATTTCGCCGGCACCGACGCCGAGGACATCGACTACGACTACGAGCCTTTCTACACGCATGGCCGGCAGCACCTGAAGCTCATGCTCTCCGGCCATGTCAGCACCTCCTGCCTGCTGATCATCACCAAGGGGCGCTATCCCGGTGTGCTGCCGGCGATGTCCGCTCTCAAGCTCGGTGCCGACTCGACAGCGCCGTTCCAGGGCAGCGCCGCACGACGTGCGGTGGCCGCCTTGCGCGGCTCCCCGCTCTGGCGGCTGGCGGCGCCATTGCGCGGCCCGATCCGCGCGCTACTCGGCCGCCGCTAACCCCATTTCACCGGCGAGCGCGCGCCTGTATGCTGGCGCGAATTCGGGAGACTTCGCATGAAATTCCGCCATATCGCCCTCGCGGCGGCGCTTGCCCTTGCCGCCCCCGCCGCCCAGGCGGCCAAGACCGATCTCATCATCGGCATGGCCGCCCAGGATGTCGGCAAGCTCGATCCGCATCTCGCGGTCTCCACCATCGATCGCACGGTGGTGGCCTGGCTGTTCAACGGCCTGGTGCGCTTCAAGCCCGGCAGCATGAGCCCCGCCGATATCGAGCCCGATCTGGCGGTGAGCTGGGACTCCTCGCCGGATAAGAAGGTCTGGACCTTCAAGCTGCGTCCCGGCGTGAAATTCCATGGCGAGTACGGCGAGATGACCGCGGATGACGTGGTCTACAGCCTCGGCAAGGCGGCCGACCCCAAGCGCTCCGCCTCCTCCGGTGATTTCGCCTCCTTCGAGAAGGTCGAGGCGCTCGACCCGCTGACGGTGCGCATCACGCTGAAACAGACCATTCCCAGCCTGCTCGGCATCATCACCAATTATGGCGGCGGGTTCATCGTCTCGAAGAAGGCCGTCGAGGCGCTGGGCGACAAGTTCGCCGCCCAGCCGGTCGGCACCGGTCCCTTCGCCTTTGCCGCCAATACGCCCAACCAGTCCCTCGAATTGATCGCGAACAAGGCGTATTTCCGCGGCGCGCCGAAGATCGAGAAGATCAGCTACCGGTTCCTGCCCTCCAACGCCTCGCGCGATCTGGCGTTCCAGAACGGCGAGCTCGATCTCGAATTCGGCAACCAGGATCAGACCTGGGTGGACCGCATGAAGAAGCTGCCGGGCGCGGTGGTGGACGTGTTCGAGCCGGGCGAAGAGGCGATCCTGCATCTCAACCAGGCGCAGAAGCCGCTCGATGACCTCCGCGTGCGTCAGGCGATCGCCTATGCGATCAACCGGCCGGAAATCCTGAAGTTCCAGGGAGCCGACGTTTCGCGCACCCCGGGTTCGGTGATCCCGATTGGCAATCTCGGCTACGTCGATGCCGGGCTCCCCGCATACGATGTTGCCAAGGCCAAGGCCCTGCTGGCCGAGGCCGGTTTCAAGGACGGGCTGACGCTGAAGGTGGTGCACACCCAGCTGCCGAACATGCTCGCGCAAATGCAGGTGGTGCAGGCCCAGTTGAAGCGCGCCGGCATCAACCTCGATCTCCAGGTGGTGGAGCACGCGACTTTCCACCAGATGATCCGTCAGGATCTCTCGGCGATCGTGTTCTACTCCGCCGCCCGCTTCCCGGTGGCGGACGTGTATCTCAGCCAATTCTACCACTCCCGCAGCACGGTGAAGACGCCGACCGCCGTCGCCAATTTCTCGCATTGCACGGCGGCCGACGCCGAGATCGACGCGGCTCGTACCGAGCCCGATCAGGCCAAGCAGATCGCGCTGTGGCAAAGCGCGCAGAAGAAGATCGTGGCGCAGATGTGCGCGGTGCCGCTGATCGAGACGTTGCAGGCCTGGGTGCACAAGGACTCGCTGGTCTATGGCTATGACCTTAAGGGCTCGCTCTCCCTCGGCCCTCTGATCACCGAGCAGACGTATTTCAAGTGATACGAATTGCCGATGGTATAGGTGAAGGAGGGAAGCGCTTCTTTTTGAAAAAAGAAGCAAAAACTTTTTATCCAATGGCTTCGTGCTCTCCGTGGAGGATGCGAAGCCGAACGGGGAAAAGTTTTTTGGTTCTTTTTTTCGAAAAAGAACCCCTTCGTCCCCAATGATCTTCTACATCGCCCGCCGTCTTCTTGCGGCCGTACCCACGCTATGGGCGGTGCTGACGCTGGTGTTCGTGCTGGTCCGCATCGTCCCTGGCGATCCGGCGATAGCCATCCTCGGCGATCGCGCGACTCCGGCGGCGGTGGCGGCATTGCAGGCCAAGCTTGGGTTGGATCGGCCGATCTGGGAGCAATATCTGAGCTTCCTCGGCCAGTCCGCCCAGGGGAATTTCGGCACTTCGATGGTGACCAACCGGCCGATTCTCGCGGACGTTGGCGCGGTGATCCCGCACACGATCGACCTCACCTTGGCGGCGATGCTGATCGGTGTGGTGATCGGCATTCCCGCCGGCGTTTGGGCGGCGCTGCATCGCAACCGCTGGATTGACGTGCTGGCGCGGATGCTTTCGCTGGTCGGCCTGTCCTTTCCGGTGTTCGTCTCCGGAATTTTCCTGCTGCTGGCTTTCGCGCTGCACTGGCGGATATTCCCGGTGATCGGCAACGCCAATTTGTCCGACCCCGGGGACCGGCTGCTCAAGCTCGTGTTGCCGTCAATCACGCTGGGCCTGGTGATGGCGGCCTACATCACCCGGGTCACCCGCAGTTCAATGCTCTCGGTGCTCGATGAGGACTATATGCGCACCGCTCGAGCCAAGGGCGTGCCGTGGAAGCGGGTGGTGTGGCGGCATGGGTTGCGCAATGCGGGGCTGCCGGTAGTCACCGTGGTCGGCCTCTATATCGGCATTCTCATCGGCAATTCCGTGTTGACGGAGATCGTGTTCAACCGGCCGGGCCTCGGCAAAATCATCGTCGGGGCGTTGAACCAGCGGGACTACACGATGTTGCAGGGGCTGATGGTGATCTACTGCTTCCTTATCGTGGTGGTGAACCTGATCACCGATCTCGCCTATGGGTTCATCGATCCGCGGGTCAAACAGGCATGAAAGCCCTGCTCCGCAACCCCACCACCGCGATTGGCGCCATCATGTGCGCGCTGATCGTCGCGGCCGCGCTGCTCGCCCCCTGGCTCGCGCCATTCGATCCGGTGGACCAGAACATCCTCGACCGCATGCAACCGCCGGGCGGTGATTTCCTACTTGGCTCGGACGTGTTCGGGCGGGACGTGCTGAGCCGCATTCTGTGGGGCGCCCGGATTTCCCTCGTCGTGGCGGTCACCTCGATCGCGCTTGCCATCGTCATCGGCGGCGCCATCGGCATGGTCAGCGGGTATATCGGCGGCAAGTTTGATCTGCTGGTGATGCAGGTGATGGACGTGCTGCTCTCCTTCCCCGCGCTGATCCTCGGCCTGATCGTGGTGGCGCTGCTGGGGGCGGAGATCCACAACCTCATCATCGCCATCACGCTGACCGCCATCGCCCCCTTCGCCCGCATTGCCCGTGCCCCGGTGCTGAGCCTGAAGGAGCGCGCCTTCGTCGAGGCCGGCCGCGCGCTCGGCTTCTCCCATGCCCGCGTGCTGTTCGTGCATATCCTGCCCAATATCCTCAGCGAGGTGCTGGTGATGGGCAGCCTGTGGATGGCCACCGCCGTGCGCACCGAGGCCTCGCTCTCCTTCATCGGCCTCGGCGTGAAACCGCCGACGCCGACCTGGGGCGGCATGATGCGCGACGGGTTCGACTCCATCCTCGATGCGCCCTGGCTCTCGGTGTTTCCCGGCATCGCCATCCTGATGCTGGTGCTCGGCCTCAACATGGTGGGCGACGGGCTGCGGGACGCGACTGACCCGAAGCTGTCGGGCTCATGAGCGCGCCGATCCTCACCGTCTCCGGCCTGCGGCGGCATTTCGTGCAGACCAAGGGGTTCCCCCGCCCGGTGACCACCACGGTGCGGGCGGTGGATGGGGTGGATTTCTCCATCCGCCCCGGCGAGGCGTTCGGGCTGGTCGGCGAATCCGGCTGCGGCAAATCCACCGCGGCCCGCGCTTTGCTGCGGCTGATCGAGCCGGATGATGGCGAGATCCGCTTCGCCGGGCAGGATGTGCGGGCCGCGAGCGGGCGCGACCTGGTGGCGCTGCGCCGGCGGATGCAGATCATCTTCCAGGACCCCTATTCCTCCCTCAACCCCCGACGCACCATCGGCCGCACGCTGATGGAGCCGCTGGAAGTGCACGGCGTCGCCCGCGGCGAGGCGGCACGTGCGCGCTCCATCGCGCTGCTGGAGGAGGTGGGCCTGCCCCCGGCCGCCATGGGCCGCTATCCGCATGAGTTCTCCGGCGGCCAACGCCAACGCATCGGCATCGCCCGGGCACTCGCGCTCGAGCCGGAGTTGATCGTCGCCGATGAGCCGGTCTCGGCACTCGATGTCTCGGTGCAGGCCCAGGTGCTGCTGCTGCTGAAGGATTTGCAGCGGCGGCGCGGCCTCGCCTTCCTGTTCGTCAGCCATGATCTCGGCGTCATCAGCTGGTTCTGCAGCCGGGTGGCGGTGATGTATCTCGGCCGCATCGTCGAGCAAGGGCCGGTCGCCCAGGTCTTCGCCACCCCCCGCCACCCCTACACCGCCATGCTGCGCGATGCCTCCCCGATCCCCGATCCCTCCCGCCGTGGCATACTGCCCCGCGTGATCGGCGAGATCCCCTCCGCGGCTGCGCCGCCCCCCGGCTGCCATTTCCATCCCCGCTGCCCCAAGGCCACGGAGATTTGCCGCACCACCTACCCCGAATGGAACGACGCCGGCGGCCACGGCGCCGCCTGCCATCACCCCGAGGGCGGCTGAGGGTTCGCCTCGGCGAGTGCCAGCATCGCGGCCACATCCCCGCTCAACATCTTGGGCAGCGCGGCCCGGATCCGCTCCACCGGCCAGTCCCACCAGGCCAACCGCAACAGCCCCGCGATCTCCGCCTCGTTGAAGCGCAGCCGGATCACCCGCGCCGGATTCCCGCCGACAATCGCATATGGTGGCACATCCTTGGTCACCACCGCATGGGTTCCGATCACCGCGCCATGGCCGACCGTCACCCCCGAGAGGATCGTGGCGTTGTTGCCGATCCAAACGTCGTGGCCGATTGTCACATCGCCCCTGGTATGCGGATGCCCAACGATGCCGCCGGTTTCCGGCCAGATCTGCGGCAGGGCGGAGAACGGATAGGTGGTCACCCAGTCCGGCCGGTGATTGCCGCCGAGATAGATCGAGACGCCATTGGCGATCGAACAGAACTTCCCCATCATCAGCCGCGCCGACTGGCCCCACACGATCGACGGCACCCCGTAGGACCATTCGCCGATCTCGTAGCCATGCACATCCACCCAGTATTTCAGGGCATCCCGCGTATAGGTCACGTCGGTCATCGTGCCGCGGCCCTCCCAGCCGGTTCGTTTTACCACCGGTTAGGATTATCGCGCTAGTTTCGCGGCCATGTCGATCTTCGTCTCCCTCACCGGCCGGGCCCCACCCACGCCAGTGCCGGCCCCCATCCGCCACGATGCCGACCACGTGCGCATCCTCCGCCTCATGGTCACCGACACCTATCGCTGGCGGTGCGACTGGGCGGCCTGGCGGATGCGCTTCGAGTTTGACGACCACGTCCCCGGCCAATCCCAGCAGGAGGTCGCCGCCTTCGTGCACTCCCGCGCCCTCCCCCTCTGCGCCAGCGGGGCGGAGGCGAGCGGCAACATCCTCTACCTCCGCGACGAGACCGACCTTCCCCCCGTCTTCGATGCCTTCGGCGCCATCCTGCACGGGCTCGGCCACATCTCGGCAATCCAGAGCCGCGACGCCTATGAGGATGCCGCCCGCATCGCCGTCGTGCTCGCCGAACGCCACCGCTCCCCCGCCCCCACCGGCGATCCCCTCGCGCTCCCCGATCTCCAATGGCACGTCTCCGGGCAGGACCAGTTCCGCGTCGCCCGCACCAAGGTCAGGGGCCACGACATCACCGTCCGCTTCGGCTATCTCGGCGGCCACGAAATGTGGATCGTCGATGTCGACGGTCGGGCCAATTGCGCCCATTTCCGCCTGCGGGCCGATGCCATGTCAAAACTCGGCGTCGGCGTCGCGCTCGACAATGTCGCCGCTCAATCGAAGCGGTAATACCGCCGCGCATTATCGTGGAACAAATCGCGCTGCTCATCGGCGCTGAACGGCGCGATGATCTCGCCAAACGCCTCCACCATCGCGCCATACGTCATATTCCGTCGCGCCACCGGATAGTCGGTGCCGAACATCGCCCGCTTGGTCCCAAACGCCTCGATGCAGCCCATCACCGTCTCGCGCAGCACCGGGATCGAGCGATCCGGCGAATAGGCTCCGAAATTCGAGACCTTGATCGCCACGTTGTCATGCGCGCCCATCAGCGCCAACCCGCGCCGCCAGCGCGCCATGCCCTCGGCGTCGCGATCATTGGGGGTGCAGCAATGGTTGATGAGAAACATCTGGTCCGGATAATCGCCGGCCAACTGCGCCACCTCCTCGGCCTGCCAGGGGTTCATCAGCAACTCCAGCGCCATCCCATGCCGCGCCAGCAGCCCCACCCCCCGGCGAAACGCGGGGGTCTCCACCAACCCCTTCTCCGTCCAGCGCTTGGCCGGGTCCGGGTGCCAGCGGATGGTCTCCCGCACCCCCACTACCCGGCCTGACGCCGCATGCCGCTCCAGGATGCGCTCCACATCCTGGTCCTGCAGCGGCGCGAAACCGATGTAGCGGGTGGCAACGCCGCGTGATTTATCGAGCGTGTCGAGCCACTCGGTCTCCTCGACGGGGTCCCGCCCACGGTCCCACACCGCCTCGATATGCACGGAGCCCACCACGTTCTTGTCGCCGACATCGCGCAGATAATCGGCCGGCAGATAGGTGTGGCGCATGTAGGAGATGTCGCCCAGCGCGGCGAGGCTCTTGTCGTCGGCGGCCAGCCAGAGGTGGCGGCCGAGCGCCAGATCCCACAAATGATGGTGCGCGTCGATGATGGGACCTGCGTACATGGAAACCCTCCGCGAATTGACCCCAATGGCGCGGGCGCCTAGCCTTTGGTCAAGTGAAGAAACAAGGGGATACGATCGATGGCAACCAAAGTGGCGAAAATCTGGGAATCGGGAAAGGCCGTCATGAACGGCTGGCTCGCGATCCCCTCCGGCTTCGCGGCCGAAGTGATGGCCCAGTGCGGCTTCGACAGCGTCACGGTTGACATGCAGCACGGCGCGCAGGATTTCCAATCCATGCTGCAATGCTTCCAGGCCATGCAGGCCCATCCGGTCACGCCCATGGTCCGCGTGCCGTGGAATGAGCCGGGCATCATCGGCAAGGTGCTCGATGCCGGCGCCATGGGCGTGATCTGCCCGATGATCAACACCAAGAAGGAGGCCGAGGCGCTCGTTACCGCCTGCAAATACCCCCCGCTCGGCGCCCGCTCCAACGGCCCGTTCCGCGCCGGCATGTATGGCGAGGCGACCTCCTACCAGGCCACCGCCAATACCGAGACGCTGTGCATCCCGATGATCGAGACCAAGCAGGCGATCAAGAACCTCGAGGCCATCCTCGATGTCGAGGGCATCGCCGGCGTCTATGTCGGCCCGTCCGATCTCGGCATCTCCTACGGCCTGCCGCCGAAGCTCGACCGCTCGGAGCCCGAAATCCTCAAGGCCTATGACAAGATCCTCAAGGAATGCTCCAAACGCGGCATCTACGCCGGCATCCACACCGGCGGCTCGGCGGACGCCGCGCGCTGCATCGCCATGGGCTTCCGCCTCACCACCCTGATGAACGACAGCGGCATGATGGCCAGCTTCGCCAAGACCTGCATCGCCGAGACCCGCAAGGGCGCGAAGGGCCTCGCCTGATCCACTGGGCGGCGTGACAAAAAGGCCGGGCAGCGATGCCCGGCCTGTCTTGTTGTGCAATCCGTACATGCGCCAACGCCCGCGGAAATCGCGGTTCTCTGCGAAAATATCGGCACAGGGGCAGCAAGGCGGCGCGCGCGCAATCCGAAATGGGGCGAGCGGCGCGCGCGTATGCGGCGCGATCATGCCAAACCCGCCGGCAATCTGAGCGCGGTCTGCGGCGATGCTCGCTTCAGCCCGGCTCCGCTGCGGGACGATCGAGGGCAGCAGCGGGGCAGAGTCGTCATCATAGGGAACAGCCGGCGTCCGCCCCGTCCCTCGCACAAACTCCCGCGCCAGTCCGCCTCTGGCCCGCGTGGCACGCTGATCCGTGACAAGGCCAGGGCGCGGAGCCGGCTGATCGGCTTGCGTCGCCGCCCGCGCCGCCGCGCGCAGCAACATGGCGCGCAAATCTTCCATCATCGCCCGCAAGCCCGGGATGAACCGCGCCAGCAGGCCGAACAGCCCCTCCAGCGCCTCGAACAGCGCGCACACGGCCTCCGCCGCGGAATGCGGCGCCGGGCAGGCCAGGGAAGGGGAGGCGGCGTGGTTCATGTCCTTATAAATGATTCATGAGTTAATAAGAGTCAAGCCCTATTTTGGAAAACTTTCAACAACTCACCACACCCGCCCCACCGCGTGGCAAGCCCCGCTCGGCCGTGGTAGTGAGGCAGCAACGTCCATCCAAACGCCGGGGAACCCCTCCATGTCCGCACCGCTGGTCCTGTCGCTCAACCCCGATGACGGCGTGGTGATCGCCCGCGCCACCCTGATGCCCAACACGCCGGTCGTCCAAGGCGTTACCTCCATCGGCCGCATCCCCGCCGGCCACAAGATCGCCATCCGCCCGCATGCCGAGGGCGAGCCGATCCTGCGCTACGGCCAAATCATCGGCTTCGCCACCCAGCCGATCACCCCCGGCGAGCACGTCCATGTCCACAACTGCGGCATGGGCGATTTCTCCAAGGACTACGCCTACGGCGTGGACGCCAAACCCACCGACTACTTCCCCGTCCCCGCCACCTTCCAAGGCATCCGCCGCCCCGATGGCCGCGTCGCCACCCGCAACTACATCGGCATCCTCACCTCGGTGAACTGCTCCGCCCATGTCGCCGACATGGTCGCCGGCGCCTTCAAGAAGAACCCTTTCACCGGGCATGACCCGCTGGCCGACTTTCCCCATGTCGATGGCGTCGTCGCCCTCACCCACAAAACCGGCTGCGGCATGACCCAGCTCGAACCTCTCACCGTGCTGCGCCGCACGCTGGGCGGCTACGCCCGCCACGTGAACTTCTCCCACGTCATCGTGCTCGGCCTCGGCTGTGAGGTGAACCAGATCGGCGGCCTCATGGACGAGCAGAAACTCGCCGGCCGCCTGCGTGCGATGGACATCCAGGAGATGGGCGGCACCCGCAAAACCGTTGAGGCCGGCATCGCCTTCGTCCGCGAAATCCTCGCCGAATCCAACCAGGCCCGCCGCACCACCGTGCCCGCCAGCGAACTCATGATCGCCCTGCAATGCGGCGGCTCCGACGGCTATTCCGGCATCACCGCCAACCCCGCCCTCGGCGCCGCCTCGGACCTCCTCGTCCGCCACGGTGGCACCGTCATCCTCTCCGAAACCCCGGAGACCTACGGCGCCGAACACCTCCTCACCCGCCGCGCCGTCTCCCGCGAGGTCGGCGAGAAGCTCGTCGGCCTCATGCGCTGGTGGGAAAACTACACCGCCAACGCGGGCGCCGAAATGAACGCCAACCCCTCGCCCGGCAACAAGGCCGGCGGGCTCACCACCATCCTCGAAAAATCCCTCGGCGCCATGGCCAAGGCCGGCAAATCCAACCTCGTCCAGGTCGTCAACTACGCCGAAGCCGTCACCGAACGCGGCTTCGTCTTCATGGATACCCCGGGCTACGACCCCGTCGCCGCCACCGGCCAGGTCGCCGGCGGCGCCAACCTCGTCTGCTTCACCACCGGCCGCGGCTCCGTCTTCGGCTGCAAACCCGCCCCCTCCATCAAACTCGCCACCAACTCCGCCATGTTCCGCCGCATGGAAGAGGATATGGACATCAACTGCGGCACCATCGCCGACGGCGACGAATCCGTCCAAGCCTGCGGCGACCGCATCCTCCAACTCATCCTCGATACCGCCTCCGGAACCCCCACCAAATCCGAACAATTCGACTTCGGCGCCGCCGAGTTCGCACCCTGGGTGCTCGGCGCTACGATGTAATGCCCTGGCCCGGTGGGGCGGTGCGGAAGGAAGGCAAGGGGCGCTGCCCCTTGACCCCGCTGGGGGATGATCCCCCAGACCCCATCCACTAAGAGGGTGAGAAGAGAGAGAGGGGGCCTACTCCGTGGTTGCAACCAC
>CAIPLM010000037.1 GCA_903865895.1 uncultured Rhodospirillales bacterium
CCGGCGACACTGGCGTGACTGGTGCGACGGGAAGCACTGGTTCTACCGGTTCTACCGGTTCGACTGGTTCGACTGGTGCTACCGGTTCGACCGGCGTGACTGGTTCTGTTGGTGAGACGGGTGCTACCGGCGCTACTGGCGTGACGGGTGCGACGGGAAGCACTGGTGCTACCGGCTCTACCGGTGAGACTGGCGTGACCGGCTCGACCGGCGTGACTGGTTCTACCGGTGAGACTGGGTCTACGGGTGTGACCGGTAGCACTGGCCCTACCGGTGAGACTGGCGTTACTGGTTCTACCGGCGTGACCGGTTCGACTGGTGAGACGGGTGCTACCGGTTCGACCGGTGTGACTGGGTCTACGGGTGCGACCGGCGCTACTGGCGTGACGGGTGCGACTGGAAGCACTGGTTCGACCGACTCTACCGGCGCGACTGGTTCGACCGGTAGCACTGGCTCGACTGGTGGAACCGGATCGACTGGGTCGAGCGGCGCTACCGGGGCAACCGGTGGGACTGCCCCTTCTGGTTCGACCGGCACTACGGGCGGATCGGGCGCTACCGGGACAACTGGAGGGACGGGGAGTACCGGGGTTGTCAATGGCGGGACCGGGAGCACCGGCACTACCGGTGCAACGGGGGCGAGTGGGCCGACGGGGGTGAATGTATCCACCTCCGCGATAGCAAGCATCTGGGTACCCATTACTTCGCCCGCCAATGCCGCCGTGGCCCAGCAGGCTTTTGACCAGGTCAACACCGTTGTGAAGTCGGGCTTCCTCAAGCAGGTGAACTGGGCCGGCGGGTCTGGAGTGCTCCCTGCGCCGGTGGTGCCGGCGTTCCTGGGCGGCGGTGTTGTCACCGTCGCTGGTAACAGCAATCTTGGGCTGCTGCCCTCCACCTACTACTCGCTCGTAAACGCCAGCACCGGCATCGTTGCGGCGATCGGCGGCGCCAACACCACGGTGGTTTCGGGCAATCAGAGTACCTTGATCTACCAGAACACATCAGCGGCCGGTGAAATCTACCTTGGCGGTGGCAACAACTACATCCGCCAGGCGTTCAGCACCGCGGGGGCGTTGATCACCGTTGACGGCGGGCCGAGCGGCGATCTGGGGAGCGGTGCGGCGTTGATCGATGCGTCGCAGGGCAGCAGCACCATCCGGGTGTATCCCAATGCGCTGGTTGACGTTATTGCCGGCGGGTCCATCCAGGTCCAAGGCCAGGGCGGCACAGACGTGATCGCGGTCAGCGGCCCGTCCACTGTGCCGGTTTCGGTCAGCGGCGGGGGGGGCGTGAACCTGATCTACATCCCAGACCACGGGGCTGGGCAGATTGCGCCTGGTGCGGGCAACGTGATCATCCTCGCCGGCAATGGCGGCAATGAGACGCTGTATGGCGGCAGCGCGACTGTCAGCGGTGTTGTGCTCTCGGCTGATGCGTTCACCGGCTCCGCCACTGTCTTCGCCGGATCGGGCTGGCTGCATGGCGGCAGTGCCGGCGGCAACAACATGCAGACCAGCACCATCCCCGGTGCCGCGACCCTGATCGGCGGTGGTAATGGCGACGTGCTGCAGGCCAATGCCGCCGGTGACCTGCTGATCGCCGGTTCGGGCACCGAAGTGCTGTTCGCCTCCGCCGCGGCGACGGGGGGTGACACCTTCATCACCGGCAGCGGTGCCACCACGGTGATCGGCGCCCTGGGCGGGCTCAACGTGATCAAGTTTGGCTCCGGAACCTCGACGGTCTATGGCCAGCACAATGTCGGCGGTCCCGGCGGGCTCACCGGGAACACCTATTTCGATGCGGCCTCGGGCGGCAGCCATGTCATCGGGGACTTCCTGTCCGGCTTCGATGTGTTCGATCTCACGCTGAGCGCCGGGCAACCGACGGTGCAGAGCCTCACCTTCTATGCCTCGCCCGAGGCCAGTCCCTTCGCGCAGGCCGGCTCGCAGGCGGTGCTGTCTGACGGCACGACAATCAGCTTCGTCAATGCCACCGTGCATTTGGCCAACGGCAAGATCTCGTGATGCCCGGAGGCTGGAATTTGCGGACCGCCCGGCTTAGGTTCGCGCCACGATGAACGCTCCACGCCAAACCATCTGCCTGTGCATGATCGTGAAGAACGAGGCGCACGTGATCCGTCGCTGCCTCGATTCCCTGCGGCCCTTCGTCGATCACTGGGTGATCGTCGATACCGGCTCGACCGACGGTACGCAGGACATCATCCGCGCCCACTACCACGACGTGCCGGGCGCACTGTTCGAACGGCCATGGAAGAACTTCGCGCATAACCGCACCGAGGCGCTAAACCTCGCCCGCGGTCGCGCAGATTACATCTTCGTCATCGACGCCGACGAGATGCTGGACCTGCCGCCGGGCTGGGAACTGCCGCATCTCATGCAGGATTCCTACCTCTGCGCGGTGCGCTATGGCGCCTCGAGCTACGTGCGAAAACAACTCGTGCGCGACGGGCTGCCCTGGCGCTACGAGGGCGTGCTGCACGAATACATGACATGCGACCAACCCGGCCTCACCGAGGGCACGCTGCCCGGCCTGCGCACCATCGTGCATCATGACGGCGCCCGCGCGCATGATCCCAACACCTATCGCCGTGACGCGATCGTGCTGGAGCAGGCACTGCTCGATGAGCCCGATAATGCGCGCTACGTGTTCTATCTTGCGCAAAGCTACCGCGACGCCGGGGAGCGCGAACTCGCCATCCGCAATTACCGCCGGCGCATCGAAATGGGCGGCTGGCGGGAGGAGATCTGGGTCTCGATGTACCAGATCGGCCGCGCCATGGAGCAGGATACGGCGCGCTGGCCGGAGGCGATGGAGCAGTATCTCGCGGCCTGGCAGTATGAGCCAGCGCGCGCCGAGCCGCTCTACAACATCGGCATGCACTACCAGCACAAGGCGCAGCACCACATCTCCTTCACCTTCCTCAGCCGTGCCATGCAGGTGCCGATGCCCGGCAGCGACCGATTGTTCATCGAGGCGATCGTCTACGAATACCTTTTGCCGGTGGAATATGCCGTGGCCTGCTATTGGATCGGCCGCCATGAGGAGGCGATCGCGGTAAATGACCGGCTGCTCGCCTCGCCGCTGCTGCCGGAAGGTTATCTGGAGTTGGTGAAGCGCAATCGTCAATTCAGCCTGGATGCGCTCGGCCGCAGTGAGAATCGGTGAGGCTGCGATAGGGTAATCCCCCCATTTCTAATGGGGTGCGCTCGTAGACTTCACGCGGCCAATTTCAGTTTTTGGGCAGGTGTGATGCCGCCGATGCCCATGTTCGGGCGGTCATTGTTGTAAGTGCAGAGCCACTGTGTGGCGAAATCCTGTGCCTCCTCGATGGTTGCAATGATGCGCTGGTCGAGCCATTCGTGTCTGACCGTCCGGTTGTAGCGCTCGATGTAGGCGTTCTGCTGCGGCTGGCCGGGCAGGATGTGCTGTAGGGGGATGTTCCGTTTGCCGGCCCATTCCTTCAGCTTCTCGCTGAGGTCGTGTCCCCGCTGGTGGTGTAGGGAGGCGGTAGCGTCCGCGTTGGTGGTGGAAATTCAAGCGGCTTGAGGGTGTCGATCGGGGTGGCCATCGGATCGTGTGGCTAAGGTGGAGTTGCGAAGCTTCAACCCGAACCGACGAGGAC
>CAIPLM010000038.1 GCA_903865895.1 uncultured Rhodospirillales bacterium
GCCGATGCCGCCGGCGGCGCCGGCGTTGACGGCACCGCCGGTGCCGCCGATGCCGCCGGCGCCGCCGGTGGCGGAGACGTAGGCGCCGAAGGCGGAGGTGCCGCCGGAGCCGCCGGAGGCTGGGCTGGCGGAGGCGGCGCCGCCGCTGCCGACGGTGACGGCGATGGTGGATCCGGGGGTGAGTCCGGTGATGATTTTGATGGCGCGTCCGCCGGCCCCGCCGCCGCCGGAGGGCTGGCTGGAGTGGGTGCCGCCGGCCCCGCCGCCACCGGTGACGGTGACTTTGACGGTGGTGATGCCGGGGGGAACGGTGAAGGTTCCGGAGGTGGTGAAGCTCGCCAGCGCGGTGAAGCCGGGCTTGAGGTTGGGCAGCTTATAGGCAAGCGGCGCGCCGGAGGGCAGCGCGGTGATGGCGGCCGAGGTGATCGTGGTTTGGCCCGCGTTCACGGTGATGGTGGCGAGCCCGGTCCATCCCGCATCGACGGGCGGCGCGGTTTGTGTGCCGGTGGTCGCCGCGGCGCCCGCTTTCAGCTGAAGCTGGACGAACTGGCGGCGGCGGGTGGGCTGCGCGGTGCCGGCATTGGCCGGGCCGAGATAGGGCACGGCGGGGTTGGCGGCGTTGAAGTAGGGCAGCACCGCCGCGGCGTCATCGGTTTCGCCGAAGGCCGCCTGGATCAGATAGATCACGGACTGCCCGGCGGTGGCCGGCGCGGCCAGGGTGAAGCTGGTCGGCAGCGGGTTCACCCCCATTTTCACCAGCGGCGTGGCGTCGGCGGGCAGCGAGCCATAGGCCGCCTGATCGGCCACCGAGGTGGTGGTGAGGCTGCCGGCGGCCACCGTGACGGCCATGGAGGCCGGCACGGATGGCGCCACTTGCAGCCCATCGATCACCGGCCCGCTGCCGAGCGTGGCCGCGAGCAGGGCGCCGATCGCCATCATGACGTCCTTATTGGCGGTCAGCAGGTCGGTATCGAGCGGAATCGCGCCGGGGTAGACGATATTGCGGTCCATATTGGTCTCCTTGTTGAGACAAGCCGGTGTTGCGGATCGCGGCGGCAGGAGAAGAAGCGTCACCACAGAGGCGGTAAGACGGTGAGCCGCGGCGGCGCCATCCGGCACGCGCCCCTCACTGCCTTACTGCCTCTGTGGTGAACCCTTACGCCCGCGCCGCCGCGCGATGACGGCCGGGGATCAGTTCGAAATGGCGAGCCAGGCGATGCCGGCGACCGGCATGGTGGCGGCGGTGACGGCGGCGATTTCGGCGTCGGTAACCTGCCCGGCGATTTGCGACACGTCGCCCCAGGCAAGGGCGCCATGGCCGTATCCGGCCTCGGTCGCGCCCCAGCCGGCGATGGTGGCGATGCCGGTGCCGAGGGGGCGATAGGCGGTGACGAACACCTGGCGGGGCAGCATCAGGCTGCCGTAGCGCCCGGCGTGTCCGTAGCCGATCGGCCCGTTCCAGCCCCCGGTATCGGCGGGGCGGGCGGGTTCGAAGATCGCGGGCGGCCGGCCGGTGAGGTCGGTGAGGGCCGCCACCAGCCCGGCGCGGGTGGCGCGTTCGCGGGTCATCTCGGCCTGGATGCGGGCGCGGTAGGGGGTGTCGGTTTCCGCCACCCGGCGCGGCAGGCGGCGGGCGAAGAAATCGGCGGCGATGAGGTCGAGGAAGCCGCCCGATGCGGTGGCGATGCGGGTCTGCGCGATCGCCTGTTGCAGCTGCGCGTAGAGCGCCACCCAGGGCGCCGCGAGCCCCGCCAGCACGCCATCCAGCACCGGCGTGCTGTCGGCGAACCAGCGGGCGGGCAGCGCGGCCTTGAGCCGCGCCACCATGTCATTCTGATCCCCGATCATCTCAGCTCACCGACACGCTGGCGATGGTCGCGACGCTCGCCGGGCCGATGGCGACATCCACCATGCCCCCGTTCAGCGTGGCGGCGGAGACGCGGGTGATATCGGGCGAGGCGGCATAGGCGGCGGGGAACAGGCGGGACCACACGACGGCCTCGCCGAGCCCGAGCCCGTCGATATAGGCCGTCACCGCGGCGGCCACCGCATCGCGCGCCGCGCCGCCATTGGCGCCGGGCGCGACGTCCACCCAGAGTGCTGCGGCGATCGGCACCAGGGCGGGCGCCCGCACCGCATAGATGGTGCCGATCGGCCGAACCGCCTCGATCGCCGTGCCCACGGCGGCGAGCAGGCTCGCCGAGGGCGAACCGCTGCCGTCATCGACCGTGACGGTGAAGCCGCCAATCAGCGGCGACCCATCGGCCGCCATATTCTCCTGCAGCGCATGCCGCAGCCCCTGCTGCACGCCCGCCACCGCGAAGGCGATGGCGGCGGAGGTGGCGCGGCTGCGGCTATCGAGAAACAGGCCGAAGCGGGCCCGCAGCGCCGCATCGCTCTCGGCATCGATGCCGCCCTGGAAGGCGGCGGGGTTGCTCACCGTATCGACGCCCGGCAGCACGGCGGCGATCAGCGTGATGCTGGCCGCCTGCACATTGCCGGCCGCCCCCGGCGTGACCGCCACCGCCGCCACGCTCACGCTCAAAGCGCCGGATGCCATGGTTGCGTCCGCCGTGGTGGTGAAGCTCAGCGCCCCATCGGCGCTGCGCAGCAGCGTGCCGGCGGGGATGGTGATGGCCGGGCCGCTCGCATAGCGCGCAAACGTCACGCTCCCTTGCGCGGCGACGGCCGGCAGGCGGGCAAGGGCGAAATCGCCCACCCAGGTGTCGAGATCGGCCCCAGCCGAGGTCGCCGCGCGGGTGGTTTGCAACACCTGCGCCACCAGATACTGCACCCACAGCCCGATGGAGGCGCTCGCCTCCAGCATGGCGCGCAAAGTGGAACCGGCGGTGAGATCGAGCAGCCCGCGCGCGGTGCCCTGCACGGCGGAGGCCGCGGCGCCCACCAGGGCGGAAAAGGATTGAAGCTGCAACTGCATGGCGCCCTACCCGTTATTCAGATTGAATGAAACCGACACGCTGCCGCCCGCCGCCGCTCCACTTGCCGCATCGGCGTAGCGGATATCGGCGAACACGCTGCCCGCCTGGTCCGCCACGACGCTGATCGCCGGCTCCGGCCGGCGCGCCACGGCGGCCTCCTTGAACATCTGCCCGCGGATCACCGCCTCGATCCGCTGCGCCTCCACGGGCTCTCCGACGAAGCGGCCGAGCCCGGCGCCATAGGTCGGCGCCCAGAGGTAATCGCCGGGATTGGTCAGCAACCGCCGCAACACCCGCTGCCGCCCGGCCTCCATTGCCGGGGCAAGCGCGAGATCGCCGGAGGGGGAGATCGCGAGATCGGCCCCGAAAATATGCCAGGCGTCGGTCATGATTTGGGTCCTTCGTGGGGGCAAGAAAGCGTCACCACAGAGGCAGTAAGACAGTGAGTCGCAGCGGCAGCATTTCGCCGCACCGACTCACTGTCTTACTGCCTCTGTGGTGATACTTCTGACTTTGCGGTGATATTTGCGGCGCCGCCGTCTCAATCCGGCGCCGAGGTCGGTGACCCCGGTCCGCCATGGACGTGGCCGTTGTAATGCTGGCGCAGCCGATCCAGCGCGCCGATGCGGTCATACACGTCGCCATCGACATGCAGATCCCCGCTGATCCGCACCGTGCCGTCATTGGCGAGGCGAAACTCCGCCCCCGTCGCATGCCGCAACACCAGCTCCCCGGCGGCCACCGCGGGCGGCGAGGCGGCGCGGGAGAAGGCGGCGCCGGCGATCACCCCGTGATCCGCATCGCCCTCCTGCGCCAGCACCAGCACCTGGTCGCCCGGCGAGAGGCTCGCCACCATGCCCCAGCCATTGCCGACAAAGGGGGTCAGCACCGGCAGCCAGCCCGTCAGCACGCCCTCCGGCTGCAAGCGCACCCGGGCGGTCGCCCGTGCGGGGTCGTAGCTCGCCACGGTGGCGAAGCGCGGCTGGCCCGCGCTGCGGTCCATCGCCGCGGCGTGGCCCTTCATCGCGTTCAGGAATCGCTCCATGATCCGCCCTCCTCCGCATTCCCATTGCGTCCCTGCACCGTCTGCCGGAAGCCGTGGCGGCCGATGCGGCGCTCCACCCGGTCCACCCAGTAGACCTGGTCGAACCCCGTCCCGCTGCCGCCGAGGCGGATGCGGCCGCGCGGGTGGATGTCGAGCTCGCCCGGCATCTCCAGGCTCACCATCCGCTCATGCCGCCCGATCGCCGCCAGCCGCCGCTGCGCGAGCACGGCCGCCTCGGCGGCGGTGAGGTTGGGCACGACGTAGACGTAGCGGCGCGGCCGATCGCCCGGCCGGCGCACCGTCTCCTCGCAGCTTTCCTGCCGCTCCGCGTGCCAGGAGCGCACCACCACCTCGATGCCGCCGGCCAGCGTCAGCGCCCGCTCCAGCCGCACCGAACCCGCCTCGCTGATGGCGAGCGGCAGGGCCGGGGCGGCATCGCCGGGGCGGAAATGCAGGGTGTTGCCCTGCACGAAGAGATCAAACCCCTCGATCTCCGCCAGCGCCGCCAGCAAATCCCACTCGGTGGCGGCGCGGGAGAACTGATCGAGCAGGCTGCGCTGGTGGTTGCCCTCCCACAGCCGCCCGACCGGGGCTTTCGTCGCCTGCACATCGGCCAGCAACCCATGCCGCGAAGCCAGCTTCCGCGCGATCTCGGAGGCGGTGAGGTTGACGTAGCTCTCCCCCACCCGCGCCTCCATCAGCCGCGCCGAGAAATCCCGCCCCTCCAGCCGAATTGTGCCGGTGATCGGGTCATACTCCACCCGATCCGCCTCGCCGGTGATCAGGCTCTCGAACCCGGCGCCGTCATCGAGCGAAACGAGAATCTCGATCTCGATGCTGGTGCGATCGACGGTATCGAGCAGCGCGAAAGGGTCCGCCCCCACCGCGAGGCCGACCATGAACCGGTCAGCCGCGAAATGGTTGTTGGACACCACATCCGCCTCGAAAGCCCCCGCCAGCGGCAACCCGCCGGCCAGCACCCGCAGCCGCGGCCAACGCAGCCCGCCGTTGAGCAGCCCACTCATCGCGCGACCTTCGGCGGCAGCTTCAGCGTGACGACGCCGACCAGCATCGGGTCGCTCAGCCCATTCAACTGGGCAATCCGCACCCATTGCGTCGCATCACCAAGCTCATCGGCCGCCACCCTGAACAGGGTGCCGCCAGCAACAGTCACAGTGCGCATCTGCGTCTCCGTGAAATCCAACCATGCCGCAAGTGCCGACTCCCTCTCCCCCCAGGGGGGGAGAGGGCCGGGGTGAGGGGGGAGAGCACCGGCCGGGCCGCGGAATGCCCCCTCACCCAACCCTCTCCCCCCAGGGGGGGAGAGGGCTTTTCAGGCCGTCAACTGCTCGCGGACGCCAGTGCCGAGAACGCCCGCGCCGCATACCCCCGCGCAAACGCCGCATTCGCCAGTTCGCCGGCGGCATCGGCAATCCCGGCGAAATCCGCCGTCGAGGCCGCGCTATCGGCGGCGGCGAAGCGGGCATCCGCCCCGGCGGAGAGCCCGCCCAGCCCCGCCAGCGCCAAGCCATGCGCATCCGTCCCCAGCGTGCCGGCGCCGGGGGTGGCGAGCAGATCGCGGCTCCCGCCGTCATCGAGGCCAAACGCGCTCCCCGCATCGAGATCGGCCGCGGCGGATTGCGCGAGGGACAATGCGTCCTCAACCAGCCCTTCGATTTCGTCGCGCAGCACGGCGCAGGCGATGCGGTATTGCATCCAGTTGGCGCGCTCATAGGAGACCGCGAAATCCTGGATCACCACGCTGTAGAGGAAGCGCCCCCAGGTGAGCGGCCAGGCCGCCCCCTCGGCGCGCATGAGATCGAGCAGCCGCGCCCGTTCGGCGGCATCGGCGCCGGAGAAAGTGCCGGACCAAATGATGGCGGCGTCATCGCGCCCCATCGCGTCGATCACCCGCCGCCCGCCGGGCAGTTGGTGCACGGCGAGGCGCTGGCGGCCGCCCCAGGCGATGGAGGCGGGCAGTTCGAAATCGCGAAACAACACCGGCCCCAGCAGCAGAATTCCGGCCATGGTTCAGCCCCCCTGCAAGGCGCCGGGCCAGGACGGGCCCATGCGCGGATCGAACCCGGTGGCGCCGCCGGAGGGGCGGCCGGCCGCGCGGGCCAGGCGTTCCTCCATCCAGCGGCCGACCAGCATGCCGTCGAGATAGACCGCGCCGCCCTCGCGCCCGCCCTCCTGCCCGGCCTCCGCCACCGGCGCCACCGATTGCAGCGCGGGGGCCAGGGGGGCGGCGATCGCGGGCGCCGATTGCATCTCCGGCGCAGCGGCCGAAGGCGCCATGGGCGCGGCGAAGGACAACGCCTCGCACCGCCCCTCGCGCTGCGGCAGCATTATCGGCTCGGCCAAAGGCGCCTGCGCGGCTTGTCGCGCGGGTTCCGCCGACCACGGCATCGCCACCGGCACAATGCGGCGCACCAGGCGCTCCACCACGCGGGAGACCGGTTGCGGGCCGGGCAGCGGCGGCGCCGCTTCGGGCGCAGCGGCGGGCGCGGTTTCGATGTCCCGCGTCACCGACTGCATCCGTTCGAACACCGTCTCGCGCGTCTTCTCCGCCGGCGCCGCCATTTCCGCGACCTCCGGGGCCTGCGGCAGCACGTGCCGCGCCGCGAGCTTCGCCTGCGCCATCAGCGCGGCCGACATGTACGCGGCCGAGACGAAAGCCGGCGCCTTGCCCGGCGGGTTCCACAGCGGCATGGCGGCGGCGAGGCGCTCGGCCATCGCCTGGGTGGCGCGCAGCGTGGCGCCGATCTGCGCCATCCCGCCGCTCACCCCGTCCTCCAGCGCCAGGCGGACGCCGATCACATAGGGTTCATCCATCATCGGCCCTCCTTGATTGAAGCGGCCACCAGCGCCGCCACCTGCGGCCCCAGCCGCGCCACCGCCGCCCCCACATCGGGGCGTGGCGGCTGGCCCGGGGCGCCGAATTCGCCGGGGGCGGCAACCCGCACCACCAACCCATCAGCCGTCCCACCCAGCGCCTCGGCGACCAGGGCAGCGCCACGGCGCAGCCCGGCCTCGGCAGCGTCCATGATGCGTTCGCTCATGGCGCCTCCTTCCACGTCATCGTTGCGAAATCGAAGCTCCGCCCATCCAGCCGCCCCAACGCCACCACGAAGGCGAGGCGCTCGTCGGGGCTCAGCGAAAAGGCGACGTCAAACGGCACCCCGTTCCGGCACAGGAACAGGCTATCCACCAGATCGGGGTGCTCGCTCAGTTTTTTGCGGTGGCCGGGTCGATGCTTTCGGTGCCATCGCCCAACGCGGCGGCGACGGCCGCAATCCCGGCATCGCCGAGCCGGGCCACCAGCGCCTCGATTTGACCCTCATTGCCCGGCAGCGGCACCGGCACGCCGTCGATCGCGGCGACCGAGGCCGCCAGCACGGCCATGCCGAGCCACATCTGGTTCTGCGCCAGATGCGGCCCCGCCGCCTTGAACAGGCGCAGCTTGTCGAGCGCGGTGAGGCGGCGCAGCGCGAGGCTGCGCCCCTCATCGTCCATCACCTCCGGCGCCGCCTGGGCGGCGGCGATCAGCCGGGCCGAGGGGGTGCCCATCAAATGCGCCGCCGCCCGCTGGCGAAGAACTCCAGCCGCTGCTTCACGGACTGATCGCCCTTCCAGGCGCCGGCATGGGCGAGCTTGAACACTGCGCCGTCGAACTGATAGGTCGACAGCGACCCGTCCGCCTCCGTCACATACTGATAGAGCGTGCCGCCGCCGACTGATTGGCCGGCGTTATAGGCGGCCTCGACGCGAGCGGCGAAATCATCCACCGCCGGCCCGCCGCGCTCCATCTCGAAATGCCCCTCCCACCCCTTGGGCAGCTCGGCGGCGAGCTGGGTGCCGTCGATGCGGTCCACCCGCACCGGCGCGGTCAACTGCCGCGCCTCGAAGCCGGTGACATGGGTGAGATCAATCCGCCCATAGGGGCCCATCAGCACGAGCTGACAATCCCGCCCGACGGAGAACGTGTTGCTGGCCATTGATATGTCTCCATAATGAAAACGTCGCGCCCCGGAGGGCGGACGAAGCCCGCTAAATCGCGCATTTCGGGGAAGGAAGATTCACCACAGAGGCAATAAGACAGTGAGGCGCCGTGGCACGATTTGGCCTCAGCGCCTCACTGTCTTACCGCCTCTGTGGTGATACTTGCCTTCGGCCGCACGTGGCGGATGAAATCCGACATCTGCCGCGTGGCAGCGAAGAAAGCTGCACAGGGAGGCAATAAGACAGTGAGACGCGGAGGACGGATCGTGCCGCAGCGACTCATTGCCTTACTGCCTCTGTGGTGAATCTGGCTTTGATGCAGCCGGAGAATGGCGGGTTTCACCCGCCCTAGGAGGCTAGGCGGCGAGCCCGCCCGCAGCCCCCGGCAGCACCTGGCGGGAGACCTGCACGGTCTGGCCGCCCTCCATGTTGACAATGAATTTCTCGTTGATCGCCTGATACTGGATCTGCGCGTCGGACTGCACGTAGCCGAGCCCGGTGCGCGCCAGCGGGTTGTTGGTGGCGTCGCAGATCACCGAGAAAGGCAGGCTGCCATCGCGCGAGCCCAGCAGCCCCTGGCCCAGCATATTCTGCAGGAAGGAAAGCTGCGTGGCGCGGATGCGGCGGAACAGGCCCTGGTTGATGACCTGGCCGACATACTGGCCCATGCCCGCGGCCAGAGAGGCCGCGATGTAGTTGGTCAGCCGCGTGTAGTTGTCGCCGTTGGTGGCGGCGTTGGAGCTGGAGTTGTGCCCGCCGCGCACGCCCCAGAAGGCCCCGCCCGGCTGCGGATTGGCGATCACGTCGATCCCCGCATTGAACAGAGCCTGCAACTCGGCAGCCGAATAGGCGGTGGCCTGGCCGGAGCCCGGCGCGCCCGATTTCTGGCTGCCCACCACCCCGTAGAGCGGCTTGTTCAGCGAGGACTGCTCGGGCGAAAGGTTCGCCAGCCGGCCGAGCACAAACCCCTGCGGCGACACCACCCGCAGCACGCCGGACACCGGGTCATTCCACCACACCCAGTCACCGAACATCAGCTTGGCCGCGTAATTATCGAGCCCCACATTGGCCTTGGCGGTGACGGCATTGGCGATGCTGTCGCCAGCCGGGCCGGTGAGCACCATGTAGATGCCCTCCGACAGGCCGAAGCCCGCCTGCGTCGTCCACTGCGTCGCGTCATCGGCGTCCGCCAGCAGCGCGAGCGAGCAGCCCTGGCCGCGCAGCGCATACATGCCGCGGCGCGGCGCCGTATCGCTGCCCACCAACGTGGCGGCCGTCACGCCCGAGGCGCCGTCGCTGCCCTGGGCGCCCAGACTCAGCGGCCAGGTGAAGGCCACGGGGGTGGCGGTGGTGCCCTGCGCATTAGCCACCACGATCTGGCTCGGCCCGCGCTGCGGCCCCTGGCCGGCGTTGATGGCACTCGCCAGCGCCGTCCAGAACGCCGCCCCGGTGCCCGCGATATTGTCGAACACCTCGGGCGCCATGCCCGGCAGCGTCACCGTGAAGCGCCAGGTGCCCGCCTTCGCGCCGGCGCCGAGCGAAATCACGATCTGGCTGCCGAGCGAGCCGGTGTAGAGCGCCGTCACCAGAAAGCTGGTGTTGGGCACAATGAACGCGGCGGCAGTATCGGTGCCGTCCGTCACGCGCACGCAGCGGAAATTCGCCGCCCCCTGCTGCACGGCGGTGGCCACCTGCGTGCCCATGTCATACTTCCGCGCCACGATCGGGCCGAAAGTGCGGGCATAGTCGCTCATGGTGGCGATGATGACGGGCTGGCCCACCGGGCCCCAGCTCGCCGAGCCCACCACGCCCGCCACATTGGTCGGCACCCCGTTCAGCACCAGGTTCTGCGGCGGCACGATCTGCACGTAGAGATCGGGCACCACCAGGGCAGTGGTGTTGATGGAGCCTTGTTGCACAATCGGCATGGCTTAGCCCTCCCGGATGACGATGCGCACCACGTCGGCCGCGTTTTCGCCGGCCAGAACTTCCGCCACCACGCTCTGATCGGTGATGACAACGCCCTTCGCGTACGCCCCGAACGGGCGCACGACCACGAGATGAAACTGCATGATGACTCCTGTTTATTTTGAGCAATGGGCCGGAAAAGTATCACCACAGAGGCAGTAAGACAGTGAGATGTGCCCGCATGAACGGATCATCGTGCCTCGATGACTTACGCGCCTGGTGAATTTCCTTCAGAACGCTCCCGAGTATTATTGCGTCGCGGGCGGCGGCACATTCGCGCCGCATCGCCTCATTGTCTTACCGCCTCTGTGGTGAGACTTTTGATTTTCCTCAGGAAATCTTCGTCAACACCGTGGCGCCCTCGGGCGAAACCGCCCCGGCGCCGAAAATCATCGACGGCAGCACGGCCGCCTGCGTCGTCGCGTAGTCCACGCTGTAGACAAGGTCCCGCCGATACAGCTGGGCGTTCTGCGCGTGGTCGAACACCTGGCCGGCGTGAAAGCGCAGCCGCCCCTGCGTGCCATCGGGCAGCGCGATGAAATCCATCCCCGAGAGCGCCGCATCCACCGCCCCCGCCGCGCGATCGCGCGTCAGCGGATCGGCGCACCAGCAGGCGACGCGAAACCCCTGGCGCTGCCGCCTCGTCTCGCGCAAGGCCGGCTGATCCGCCATCACCCGCGCCTCCAGCCGCGCCGCGCCGGGCACCAGCACCGTCGCGCCAGCCGCGAGCGCAATCCGTTGCGTCGCCAGATAACTCGCCAGCACCGCGGCCACCCGCTCCGGCGTGTCGCCCGCCTCGGTGCGATGCACCGCGGCCACATTATCCGCCAATATCCCCGCGACCTGCCCCGGCCCCGCCGCGCCCGCGAAGCTCACCGTCGTGCCGCTGATCGCAGCCGTCAGCGTCGGCGTCACCGCCGCCACCACCGCCCACTCATCCGGCCACCGCGTGGTGACGCTCTGCACCGCGGCCTCGGGGAACACGGTGACATTCACCACCCCAGCCGCCAGATCATCCTCCAGCGCCGCCGCCGTCGGCCAGCCCCGGTAGATGCGGCACACCGGCCCCAACAGCGAAACGGCATCCGCCCCGGCGGGGTAGAGCACCCCGCCAATCAGCGAAACGAGCACATCCTCGACGTCCGATTGATCGGCCATCGAAGCCTCCTATTGCTATGAATACGTTTGATATCTGGAAGTGAAGAGCCACCACAGAGGCAGTAAGACAGTGAGACGCCGAGGCACGCTCGCGCCTCCTCTCCCTCACTGCCTTACTGCCTCTGTGGTGAAACTTACTTGCTTCGCGACGCTCCACGCCTACCCGGCCTGCCGCGCGAGCAGGCGCCAGCCGCGGGCGGAGGCCTCGGCGTTTGACACCACGGCCAGCCGGCCCAGATCGTCGCGCAGCACATCGCCCGGGCGCAGCGTGACACCACACGCCGGCAGCAGCACCGTCCAGCTACCGGGCGGCACCCCGGCGGGGAGGCCGGGGTTGGCGGTGCCGGTGGCGGAGGCGGCGGCGATGCTGGCGGGCCATTGGGTGAGCAGTGGCGCCGAGGTTTCCGGCGCCACGCCGCCGTAGCTGTTCACCCCCGGGCGCGTGGCGCCGGCGGGACGGGCGATGTCGAGCAGGCGGTCGGCGCGGATGCACAGGATGGGCGCGAGCGGCTCCCGGGCGGCGATGAACCAGATGGCGCCATCGTCGCGGCGGAGGTAGTCGCCGGGCCGTGTGTAGGCGGCATCGAAGCTGCCGTGCCATAGCCCGCCCTGGGCGTCGCCCTTGGCCAAAAAGGCAGCGGGCAGGCGGAGGAAGCGGTTGGCCGCATCCAATGCCGGGCCGGAGCCGATGGGGCGGTAGGCGTCGCACCAGGTGCCGGCCGCCAACCCGGCGCGGCCGAGGGCGCGGCGCAGGCGGTCATCCAGCCGTGCCCCGCTCATACCACGAAGCTCACGCCGCCATCGCCGAGATCGGGGCCGGGCGGCACGCCGATGAAGCCGCAGAGCCGCCGCCGCCAGCCATCGAGCAGGCGCCCGCGTTCCCGCAGCTCGTTCGGGTTACGCACGAAGCTGCTGGCCTCCGCGATATCCAACCCGTCCGAGGCGGCGGGGATCGCCGCCTCGATCTGCTGGAGCTGGCCGAGGTAGCGCCGCGCCACTGCTTCCTCCGCCCC
>CAIPLM010000039.1 GCA_903865895.1 uncultured Rhodospirillales bacterium
CCCCTCCATCCCCATCGCCTTGACCAGGTCGTCCACAGAGCGGGTGGAAATGCCTTGGATGTAGGCCTCCTGGATGACAGCGGTCAGCGCCTTCTCGGCCATCCGGCGGGGTTCGAGGAAGGCCGGAAAGTAACTTCCGCGTCGCAGTTTGGGGATCCGCAGTTCGACGGTGCCGGCGCGGGTCTCCCAGTCGCGGTCACGGTAGCCGTTGCGCTGATTGCGCCGGGTCTCGCTGCGCTCGCCGTGGCTGGCCCCGCACAGTTCGCTCGTCTCGAGCTGCATCAGGCGTTCGGCGGCAAAGCCGATCATCTCGCGCAGGAATGTCGCGTCGGAGCCCTTCTCCAGAAGCGCGCGAAGGGCGATCTTGTCGTCGGTCATCGTGGTGGTCCTCAGGTGAGAGTTGCGTGTCGCAACCCAACCCTACCCACGGCCATCGCGATGGCCACTGACTGGCCTGCCTACGCCAGACTCTCGACGGTCCCTCCGGCAGGCCAGTCAGTCACCTCCTACACCCCGACAGGGGACACGACCCGCCACCACCAACCGAGCGACAAACCACAGCACCGCCGCCACCATTTCGGCGGTTCGGTCCGGCGCAAGGCCGGCAGGCACAGGAGATGTCGTCACACCATTCATGATGCGAATAATAACTCGCCCGTCAACCAAGGTCAAGGAAAACAATCACCTAAGCGGATTTTTTACACCATCTGTCGCGCTCGCAAGGACCGTCATCGCGAGGCGCAGCCGAAGCGATCCATGGCAACCCTGCGAAGCCCGGAGCAAGTCCAAGCCACGGCCCAGGCATCCCGCCCGTCGCAGCCCAGGAAAAGTCGAACAACAAGACGGCGAGATCAGCCTCCGCGACAGCCGTCCCCCCGCGTTTGCAGCCATGGGTCGCAAAGCGGATCAAGGGTGGGGTGAAGCGCCTCACCAAGTGAGGCACACCAAGGCCACCCCCCCGGCCGCCAGCAGCCACGGGTTCCAAGGGCCTTCGGCCCTTGTCCGGCGGAGCCTTGCTTGCCTTCCCTTCACCCGCCAAGCCCTCAAAAATACCCCTCCCGCTTCTTGCGCTCGAGCGAACTGCCCTCCTCGCCGTCGCTCATCCGCCCCTGGCGTTCCGAATTGCGCGAGGAGAGGGTTTCGGCCAGCACTCCGCGCAGATCGGTCGCCTCAGATTCGATGCCGCCGGTGACCGGCCAGCACCCCAGCGTGCGGAACCGCACTTGGCGCCGCACCGGGCGGTCTTCCGGCCGCCAGCGCATGCGCGCCGCGTCATCCACCGCGATCAGCGTGCCGCCGCGTTCCACCACCGGGCGCGGCGTGGCGAAATAGAGCGGCGCCAACTCCACACCGCTCAGCAGCGCGTAGTGCCAGACGTCGATCTCCGTCCAGTTGGAGAGCGGGAAGACGCGGGCGGACTGGTTGGCCAGCAGGCGGGTGTTGTAGAGGCGCCAGAACTCGGCCCGCTGGTCGCGCGGGTTCCAGGCATGGTGCTCGTCGCGCACCGAAAACACCCGTTCCTTCGCGCGGGAGCGCTCCTCGTCGCGCCGGGCGCCGCCGAAAATCACGTCATGCCCGCCGGCGTCGAGCGCCAGCTTCAGCGGGTCGGTCCGCATCACCCGCGTGTAGTACTCGCCGTGATCGAAGGGGTTGATCCCCTCGGCGCGGCCGGCCTCGTTCGCCGCGACGACCAGGCGAAAGCCGTGCCGGGCGGCGAAGCGGTCGCGGAATTCCAGCAGGGCGGCGAATTCCCAGGTGGAGTCGACATGCAGCAGCGGAAAGGGCGGCCGGGCCGGGTAGAAAGCCCGCAGCGCGAGATGCGCCATCACCGTGGAGTCCTTCCCGGCGGAGAACAGCATCACCGGGTTGCGCGCCTCCGCGGTGGCCTCGCGGATGATGTGGATCGCCTCGGACACCAGGTGGTCAAGCCGCGAGCCGCGCGGCATCGCCATGGCGGCGCTCACCGCAGGGCTCCCGCGGCGGCGGTGTAGAGGGGGATCCCGATCAGCAGGTTGAACGGGAAGGTGATACCGATCGACATGGTGAGCGCCACCGCCAGATTGGCCTGCGGCAGGGCAATCCGCAGCGCCGCCGGCACCGCGATGTAGGAGGCGGAGGCCGCGAGCGTCATCAGCACCGCGAGATTGCCGGCGGAAAGGCCGAGGGCGAGGCCGAGCGCAGCCCCGAGCGCCGCGCCGATCGGCGGCATGATCAGCGCGAACACCACCAGCCCCGGCGCCAGGCTGCGCGAGTCCCGCAGGCCGCGCCCGGCGATCAACCCCATTTCGAGCAGGAACAGGCAGAGAAAGCCCGGGAAGAGATCAACCAGGAACGGCTTCACCCCCGCCGCGGCCGGCCCCCTGGCCAACGCGCCCACCGCCAGCGCGCCGATCAGCACCACCACGGAGCCATTGAGGAACACCTCGCGCAGCAACCGCCTTCCGCCAATGCCACCCCGCGTGCCGCCGCCGGCCAGCAGCAGACAGGCCAGGATCGCCGGCGTCTCCATCGCCGCCGCCACCGCCACCATGAACCCATCGGCGGCAATGCCGAGCTGGCTGGCCGCCGCCAGCACGGCCGCGAGGGTCACGGCGGAGATCGAGCCGTAATGCCCGGCCACCGCCGCGCGATCCGCCACGCCGAGCGGCGAAAGCACGCGCAGCATTCGCTCGGCCAGGAACGGCATGGCGAAAGACAGCAGCACTCCTGCCGCGATGGCGCCAAGCAGCAGGCCACTCGCCCCGTGATGGGCGATCTCAAGCCCGCCGCGATAGCCGATCGACATCATCAAATAGAGCGAGAGCAGCCGGGCCACCTGGTCAGGCACCGCGAGGTCGGAGCGGGCGAGGCTGGCGCCGGCGCCGATCACGAAGAACAGCACGGGCGGTGAGGACAGGTTCTGCAAGGCGAGGTCGGCGATCATGGCGGGCTCCTGTTGCCGGCCGCACCATAGGGATCGCGCGCAATGATGGAATTTGATAATTCAAACATTCATATTCAATAAAATTGAAGATTGCTCATGCCCCGCCCCCTCACCAACCTCGATCTCGACCTCGTGCGCACCTTCGTCACCATCGCCCGCCTCGGCCGCTTCACCCGCGCCGCGACGCGGCTGGGGCGCCAGCAATCGACGATCTCGCTGCAGATCACCCGCCTGGAATCGGCGCTCGACGCGCGCCTGCTGGAGCGCTCGCCGCAGAGCCTGCGGCTGACCGAGGCCGGCGAGCGCTTCCTCGCCCATGCCGAGCGCCTGCTGGCGGTGAATGACGCCGCGGTGGCCGAATTGCAGGAGCCGGTGATGGCCGGCACGGTGCGGCTCGGCACCCCCGAGGATTTCGCCACCACCCGCCTGCCGGACGTGCTGGCCCGCTTCACCCGCGCCTACCCCGCGGTGGCCCTGGAGGTGACGTGCGACCTCACGCTCAACCTGCTGGAAGGGTTCGACGCCGGCAGCTTCGATCTCGTGCTGGCCAAGCGGGCCCCCAACACCCAGGCCGCGCGGCGCGGCGTGCGTGTATGGCGCGAGGCCTTGGTCTGGGTCGGCGGCAACCCGGATCCGGGCCGCCCGGTGAGCCTCGTGGTGTCACCCGAGCCCTGCGTCTATCGCAAGCGCGCGGTGGATGCCCTGGAACGCGCGGGGCTTGCGTGGCGGATCGCCTATACCTGCGGCGCGCTGTCGGGCACGCTGGCCGCGGTGAAGGCCGGGCTCGGCGTCGCGGTGCTGCCACGCGAAATGGTGCCCGCGGGCATCGAGGTCTGCCGGGACGCCCGACTCCCCGAGTTGAAGGATACCGAGATCGCCCTGCTCGACACCGGCGCCCTCAACCTCCCGGCGCAACGCCTGAAAGAGCACATGGTACGCGCGCTGGAGTGAGGCCGCCTACTCCCGCACGATCCACCTATCCCACAGCGTGGTCAGCGCCGCGTAGTCGTCCCGCCCCATCCCCGCGGCGACCGCCATTTCGTAGACGGTATGCGCCGCCTGGATGGCAAACAGCGGGATGCCGTCGGCCTGCGCGAGTTCAAGCGCGAGCACGCTGTCCTTCCGCGCCGCATCCATCGGCATGCCCGGCGCGAAATTGCGCTGCGCCGTGCGCTCGCCAATCCGGTGCGTCAGCGGCCGCAGCAGCCCGGCATCCGCCCCCTTCATCATGTCGACGAATGTCTCGGTCTGGATCCCGTTCGCCCGCGCCATCGCCAGCGCCTCGGCGAGCACGACGTAGACGGCATGCGCCACCGCATTGTTGATCACCTTGGCCGCCGCCCCGGCGCCGGTGGCGCCCATCACCGTCTGCTTGATGGAGAGCTCGTCGAGCCAGGGCTGCGCCTGGGCGAGTTCCGCCGCCCCGCCGCCGATCAGCAGCACGCTGCCACCGCGCGCCATGATCTCCACGCCCGACTGGATGGCGGCATCGACGAACCCGATCCCGGCCGCGCCGCACAGCGCGTTCATATGGGCGATATCGGCGGGGGTGACGGTGCTGGTCTCGATCACCAGGCTCCCCGCCGGCAGCAGCAAGGCCAGCGCCGCCACGGTGGCGCGCGAGGCGCCGGGATTAGGCAGGCTCAGCACCGCCGTCGTGCAGCCGGAAACCGTCTCGGCCAGCGTCTCCGTGGTGGCAATCCCGCGCTCGGCGGCCAGCGCCCGCCGCTCGGCCGAAAGGTCGAACCCGCGCACCGGGCCGCCAAGCACGAGGCGCGAGGCGACCTCGATACCCATATTGCCGAGGCCGATCACGGCGCAGGTTTCGTTGCGTGGCACGGTGGCGTCTCCGTCGAGGTTCGCCGCCGGTCTACATCACGCGCTCGGCAGCGTCACCCAGCGTTCGCCGGTGGGGCCGCGCACCAGCAGCATGATGCGGGTGTGCCGGTTGCGCCGCGCCGCATCCACCTGCGACCAGAACTCGCGCACCGAGGCCACCGGCTCCATCTGCACCCGCTGGATCACGTCGCCGGTCTCGATGCCGGCCTCCGAGGCCCGGCTGCGCGGATCGACGGTGACCACGGCGATCCCGGCGACATCGGCCGAGATCTCGAAGCGGGTGCGGAGATCCGCGGTGATCGGGCCGAGGCCGAGGCCGAGATCCGGCGGGTCGGTGAAATCGGCCGCCATGTCGGCCATCGCAGTGCCCTGGCCGAATTTGAGATCGAAGGGGTTGTCGCCGATCTGCAGCGCGATGGAGGTTTTCTGGCCGCCGCGCCAGACCTCGAACGCGGCGGTGGAGCCGACGTCGAGGATGCCGACGGCACGATTGAAAGTGCGGGCATCCTTCAGGGTGGATTGCGCGATGGCGGTGATGATGTCGCCAGGCCGCAGGATGCCGATGGCCGGCGCATCGATGTCGAGCCCGGTGACGATGACACCCTCGGCATTGCGTTCCTTGCGCGGCATGCCGGCAGCGTCGGCGATCGCCGGCGTCAGCTTCTGCACCCGCGCACCAACCCAGCCTGGCTTGATGCGGCCGAATTTCTGCAACCGGTCGATGACGAATTGCGCGTCATTGGAGGGAATGGCGAAGCCGATGCCGATGGAGCCGCCATCGCCCTGCGATTGCAGCGCGGTATTCACCCCGATCACCTCGCCCTTGAGGTTGAAAAGCGGGCCGCCGGAATTGCCCTGGTTGATGGGCGCGTCGGTCTGGATGTAGTCGTCGACCGGCGTTGTGCGGATGTCGCGCTCCAGCGCACTGATGATGCCGGAGGTCACCGAGTTGCTGTAGCCCAGCGGATTGCCGATCGCGACCACCGGCATGCCCTGTTTGACGGCACCCGAATCGCCCCATTTCACCGGCGGCAGCGGATGCTCAGGCTGCACCTGAAGCAGCGCGATGTCGACGGCGGCCTTGCTGAGCAGAGTCGCCGAGAGATTCGTGCCGTTGGTGAGCGTGACGGTGATTTCGCTGGCGCCCTCGATGACGTGGCGGTTGGTGACGATGAGGCCATCCTCCGTCAGCACGAAGCCCGAGCCCATGCCGCGCTTGCGCGCGACCGAGGCGGCCTGGCCCTTCTGCGCGGGGGTATCGATCAGGCGTATGGTGGAGATGCTCACCACGCTCGGCAGCAGCCGGGCGGCCAACTCGGTGAGATCGATCGGATCATGCGCGGTCGCCGGCGCACCGGCTTGGGTGGCGAGAACAACAGCGAGGAGGGCGGCGAGCAGCTTGCGCATGGCGGGCCTCAGGCGGCTACGGCCAGCGCCGCAGCGATGGCCTTCTGCACCTTCAGCCCGTCCGGCTCATCGCCCGAGCCGAAGCAGGCGACGATACGCCCATCCCGCCCGATCACCACCTTGTTGAAATTCCACGAGGGCTCCCAGCTTCGCTGGGCCTTGACCCATTTGTAGAAGGGCGCCGCCCCCTCCCCGGTCACCTTGGAGATGCCGGCCAGAGGGAAATCCACCCCGAAGGTCGCCTCGCAGAACGCCTTCACCTTGGCGTTGCTGTCCGATTCCTGGTTGAAATCCTGGCTCGGCACGCCGACCACGGCGAAGCCAGCCGCTTTGCGCGCCTTGTGCACTTTCTCAAGCGTCTCGTACTGGTAGGTGAAGCCGCAGAAGCTGGCGGTGTTCACGACCATGATGGCTTTGCCCTTGAACTGCGCGAGCTTCAGCGTGCCGCCGTCAATATCGGGGAAGGCAAACTCCCAGGCGAGGGTGTCGGCGGCATGGGCGTGCGTCATCGCGAGGCCTCCGGCGGCGCCGAGCACGGCACGGCGGGTGAATGCGGGCATGTCACTTGCCTCCTTCGGGTTTGAACCGGCGGCCCGGCTGAGCCGCCATGATATCAAGACTGCGCCACCTTCGCTACGTTACGTCGTTTGCGCTGGATCCCGGCACAATCGGCCACTACGCCGAAATGGCCAAGCCCCTGGATTGCCGGGATCGGCCAATATTTCGCGTTGATGGCACCCGCCGGGTAAAGCTGCTAAGCTCCCGTAACGGCCTCGGTGTCACTGAAGGGCGAGCAGACCATGACCAGCTATACGTGGCTCGGCGTTTCCGGCCCCTTCTCCGCCGCCTCCTTCTGGCGGGTGAATGGCGGCCTCACCGGCGGCATTCCCGGCACCGCTGATACCGCGCTGTTCGCCTCCAGCGGCGCCTACGCCGTCTCCGGGGTTGGCGGCGTCGACCAACTCATCGTCACCGCCCCCTCGGCGAACCTGGCGATCATCGGGACTATCGGCTTCTCGCCCGCCGGCGCGGTGCAGAATGCCGGCACGCTCACGGTCTCCGGGCAGGTTTCGCTCGGGCACAACAACACCGGCGCCGGCGCCGCCACCGTAGCCTTCGCAAATACCGGAACCATCACCGGTATCGCCACCAGCGATCTCACGCTGTTCGGCATCGTCCCCGCCGGCGGCCTCGGCAGCATCGCGATGAACGGCGGCACGCTGCGGCTCGGCGGCTCGATCGACAATGCCGGCGCCACCCTCTCAGCCGGCCAGTTCGGCGCCGGCAGCCTGTTCATCGAGGGCACCGTCCACCAGGGCACCATCCTCGTCGACGGCCACCTCACCTTCGCCACCGATGCGAGCATGCCCACCGCCCTGCTGCTCGATGGGGTAACGCTGCGGGGCAGCTATGGCGGGTTGTTCCAGCCCTTCGTGCAGAACGGCCTGACCATCACCGATGCCGCGGGAACCGGGCCGGGCACGTTGTCCATCGGGCCTGCGGTATTCGACAAATTCACCAACACCCGCGCCGTCGGCATGGAGGTGATCGACAGCGAGACGCTCGACAACCTTACTATCAACCTGCGCAGTTGGGCCTACAGCTTTACTTCCCCGTTCTACGCCATAAAGGTAGACCAGACCCTGACCTTCGGCACCCATGCCGTGCTGGCCACCGTGCCGGTGCTCGGCCTGTCCGCGCCACTGGTCTCGACGAATATCGTCGAGGGTAACACCATCGTCTCCAACGGCATCATCGCGCTAGCAGGCAATGCGGGGCTGCTGATCTCGACCACCACCTTCATCAACAACGGCACCATCGGCGGTGGTGGCACGCTCACGCTGGGCAGCACCAATGTAACGAACACCGGCATCGTGCTACCTGACACATCAGGCTACCGTAACGTCTCCGCACTCGTGTTCAACAATTCCGGCACCTTCACCGCCGGAGCGGGACTGCTCGATATCAACGGCCAGGGCCGCGGCCAGGTGGTCGGCGGCACGGTGGTGACCAATAGCGGCACCATTGCCGCCACCGGCGGCACCATCACCGTCAACGGCAACATCGCCGGCACCGGCACCATCGACCTCGCCAATGGCGGGACCGCCAACCTGCGCGGCCTCTACGACCAACAGCATTTCGCCCTGCACGGCACCGGCAACGTGCTGACCTTCAACGCCATCGGCGGCACCAACACCATCACCGGCTTCACGCCCGGCGACAGCATCGTGCTCACCGGCACCCCGGCTGACGTCACCTTCAGCAGCGGCACGCTGACCATCAGCACCAGCGGCATCACGCTCGCCACCTTCGCCATGCCCGACGTCCCTGGAAATGCTCAGTTCACCGCCACCGCCGGTGCCAACACCACCATCAGCGAAACCATCCCCTGCTTCGCCGCCGGCACACGCATCGCCACCCCCAGCGGCACCGTCGCCGTCGAGCATCTGCGCATCGGCGACGAAGTGCTGTCGGCCTTCGGCGGCAGCGTGCCCATCCAATGGATCGGCCACCGCCGCGCCCAAGCCGCCCGCCATCCCCGCCCGGAGACAGTCTGGCCGATCCGCATCGCCGCCGGCGCCCTCGCGGATGGCGTGCCGCGCCGAGACCTCTTCGTCTCCCCGGATCACGCGCTCCATCTCGACGGCCACCTCATCCCCGCTGGCCTGCTCATCAACGGCCTCACCATCACCCAACCGCACTGCGACCGCGTGACCTATTTCCACCTCGAACTCCCGCAGCACGACGTGGTGCTGGCCGAGGGCGCCGCCTGCGAGTCCTATCTCGACACCAACAACCGCCGCGATTTCGACAACGCCGAGGTCACCAACCTGCACCCGGACTTCACGCCCGACGAGATCTGGCGCACCCAGGCCTGCGCCCCGCAATGCCGCTCGGGCACCGTGCTCGATCGCCTGCGCCTGCGCCTGGCGCGCCGGGCGGCTTGCCCGCCCGCCACCGAGGGGCCACGCTCCGCTCTGGCATGAGCGGAATGGGGCAGCGATGCGGATTCGTGGATGGTGGCTCGGAGTGGCATTGGCGGCCGCGCTCAGTGCGACGGCGACGGCACAGCCCAAGACCAGTCCGGCGACGGAGAAGCTGATAACCCCGCTACCGTCCGGCTTCGCGCTCGGCTGGAAAAGCCAGGACGGCCACACCCAGGAATTCGTCCGTGCCCCCGAGACGGTGGAAAACTGGACCCGGCTCATCACCATCCAGATCTTTCGCGGGCTCAGCAACGTCAACCCCGACAGCTTTGCCGAGCGCATCGGAGGCAAATGGGCGGAGAGCTGCCCCGGTGCGGACAGCCGCAAACTCGGGGAGGGCAAAGAGAGCGGCTTCCCCTTCGCCGTGCGCGTCTATGCCTGCCCGCTGCTCGCCGCGACGCGCAAGCCGGAGACCATGTGGCTGAAGGCGATCGCCGGCGCGGAGGCCCTCTACGTCATCCAATACGCCGCCCGCGAGATGCCCTCGGCCGCACTGATGCAGCCGGCCGCCGAATTCCTCCGTCCGGTCATCGCCTGCGACACCACCCGGCCCGACCGACCCTGCCCAGCGGGGGTGAAGTAGCCCCGTCGCCGGCCCTGGGCTTGACGTGGCGCGCCGCCCGTCGGACCGTGCGGGCATGACCGACACATCCGCGCTCCACCGCTCTCTCGTCACCATCGATACCCATATCGATATCCCCTGGCCCGAGGGCCCGTCCTTCTTTGAGGAGACCCGCCGGCGGGTGGATTTGCCGAAGATGCGGCGCGGCCACATGGCCACCGGCTGCTTCGCGGCCTATGTGCCCCAGGTGCCGCGCTCGCCCGAGGCCAATGAGGCAGCTTTCGCCCGGGCCTGCGCCATGTTGGATGCCATCAACGTCATGGGCTCCGGCCCGGACAGCCGGGTCTGCATCAGCGCCGATGACATTGAGCGCGCCTTTGCCGATGGCGTCACCGGCATCATGCCCTGCGTCGAGAACGGCCACGCCGTCGGTGGCGATCCGTTGCGCCTCAAGGCCTTCCGCGATCGCGGCGCGCGCTACCTCACCGTCACCCATTTCGGCCATAACGCGCTGGCCGACAGCTCCAACCCCCGCCGTGACCTCAATGACCCCGAGGAGGAACACGGCGGCCTCTCCGCCCTCGGACGCCAGACGGTGGTGGAGCTCAATCGCCTCGGCATGCTTGTCGACGTCGCGCACACCTCGAAGAAGACCATGCTGCAGGCCGCCGGCCTGTCGCGTACCCCGGTGCTCTCTACCCATTCCTGCATCAAGGCGCTGTGCGACAACGCCCGGAACATGGACGACGAGCAGCTCGACGCGCTGAAGGATGTCGGCGGCGTCGTGCAGGTCACCGCCGTGCCGGCCTTCCTCAAGGCCGGCAAGAAGGAGGCCGAGGTGACGGTGGCCGATTTCGTGGACCATATCGACTACGCGGTGAAGCGCATCGGCGTGCAGCATGTCGGCATCTCCAGCGATTTCGACGGCGGCGGCGGCTTCGTCGGCTGGCATGATGCGAGCGAATGCGGCGGCGTCACCGCCGAGCTGGTGCGCCGCGGCTATGGCGCGCCGGAGATCGCGCTGCTGTGGGGCGGCAACTTCCTGCGCCTGCTCCGCCGCGCCGAGGCGCTGGCGGAGTAGCGATGCGCGCACTCCGCCTGCCCGATGGCACGGAGGTTCCGGTCCTCGGCCAGGGCACCTGGAAGATCGGCGAGGGCGAGCGCTCGCGGAAGGACGAAGCCGCCGCCATCCGCCTCGGCATCGATCTCGGCATGACCCTGATCGACACCGCCGAGATGTATGGCGAAGGCTCGTCCGAGGAAGTCGTCGCCGATGCCATCGCCGGCCAGCGCGATCGCGTCTTCCTGGTCACCAAGGTCTATCCCCACAACGCCACGCGGCGCGGCACCGCGGCGGCCTGCGAGCGCAGCCTCAAGCGCCTGCGCACCGAGCATATCGACCTCTATTTGCTGCACTGGATGGGCAGCGCGCCGCTCTCGGAGACGGTCGCCGAGTTCGAGAAGCTGAAGGCCGCCGGCAAGATCCGCGCCTGGGGCGTCTCCAACCTCGATACCGATGACATGGAGGAGCTTGCGGAGGTTTCCCCCGCCTGCTCCACCAACCAGGTGCTCTACAACCCCGAGCATCGCGGCATCGAGTTCGACCTGCTGCCCTGGTGCGCCAAGCGCGCCATGCCGATCATGGCCTATTCCCCGGTCGGCCAGGCCGGCCGGCTGCTGCGCGCGCCGGCACTGACGAAAATCGCCGCGCGGCACAACGCCACGCCGGCGCAGATCGCCATCGCCTGGTCGCTGCGCCATCCCGGCATCATCTCGATCCCCAAGGCCGGCGACGCGGCCCATGTTCGCCTCAACGCGGCGGCAGCAGATATCACCGTCACGCCCGCCGATCTCGCCGAAATTGACGCCGCCTACCCGCCGCCGCGGCGCAAGCAGTCGCTGGCGATGCTGTAGGCGTTAATTCGCCGAAAATCTTTCGATTAACGATCAATTTCTATGGCGCGCCGCCGCGTGCCGTGGATGCTGTGCGCGACGAGACCCTATCGATCGGGCCAGCCGAAGTGAACGACATTCAACCCCGCGGCCTCAGGGCCGGCAATGAGGCATGGGCCGTCAGCGAGGCGCTGGGCAGCACCCTCGCCAGCGATCTCGCCACCCTCGCCGCGTCCGACCTGTTCGATCCCGCGTGGTATCTCCGCGCCTACCCCGACGTCGCGGCGCACGGCATTGACCCCGCGACACATTTCGTCGCCCAGGGCTGGGTGGAGGGGCGGCGGCCAAATTTCTACTTCGATCCCCTCTGGTATCGCGCCAGCAACCCCGACGTCTCGCGCGCCGGGGTGAACCCGGTGCTGCACTACGTCTACGCCGGCGAAAGCGAGGGGCGGCAGCCCAGCGAGTTCTTCGATCTCGCCTGGTACCGCACGCGCCATGAGGGCGAGCCCGGCCGTACCCTGCTCGCCCATTTCCTGCTCCGGCGCCACGATGGCACCGCGAGCCCGCTGCCGGAGTTCGATGCCACCTACTACCTCGCCACCTACCCGGACGTGGCGGCCGCCGGCGTCGATCCTTGCGAGCACTATTTGCTGTACGGCTTCCGCGAGGGCCGCAACCCCTCGGCCGATTTCGATACCCAGTACTACATCCACCGCTACCTCGAGCCCGGCACGGCGGAAAACCCAATCCTGCATTACCGCCGCCATCGCCACGTGATCCGGCTCCACACCAGCGCGCCACCGTCGGAGACCGGCGTCTTCGGTGACGTGCGCCGCCATGCCGCGCCCGGCCCGCTGTTCGAGACCGTGGAGACGTTGCCGCCAAGCGCGAAACGCCACGCGCAGGTGCTGGCCTTCTACCTGCCGCAATTCCATCCGGTGCCAGAGAATGACCAGTGGTGGGGCGCCGGCTTCACCGAATGGACCGCGCTGGGCCGCGCCTTGCCGCGCTTTGCCGGCCACTATCAGCCGCGCATCCCACGCGACCTCGGCCACTACCGGCTTGGTGATACGCCGGAGGGCCGGGCGGTGATGCGGCGCCAGGCCGCCATGGCACGCGCCGCCGGGCTCGCCGGGTTCATCCATTATTTCTACTGGTTCAACGGCCGCCGCCTGCTGGAATCCCCCGTAGAGGCGTGGCTCTCCGATGACGGCATCGATTTCCCGTTCTGCCTGATGTGGGCGAATGAGAACTGGACCAGACGATGGGATGGCTCGGAGCACGAGGTGCTGATCAGCCAGGACTACGACACGGCCGACGATGCCGGGCTGGTCGACTGCCTCGCACGGCACTTCCGGGACCGCCGCTACATCCGCATCGACGGCCGCCCGCTGCTGATGATCTATCGCGCCGCCGATATCCCGGACACCGCCGCAACGCTGGCGCGCTGGCGGGCGCTGTTCCAGGAGCGCCACGGCGAGGCGCCGCTGCTGGTGATGGCGCAGAGCTTCGATGCCTATGATCCCAGGGAATTCGGCTTCGACGCCGCGGTGGAATTCCCGCCGCACAAACTCGCCCGCGGCCTGGAGCGCCGCAATGCCGGTCTGCGGCTCTACGACCCAAGGCTGACCGCCCATGTCTATGACTATGACGACATCGTGCAGGCTTCGCTCACCGCGCCGCCGCCCGAGTTCCCGCTGATCCGCACCGCCGTGCCGAGCTGGGACAATGACGCCCGCCGCCAGGGGGCCGGGTTGGTCCTGCAGGGTTCAACGCCGGCGAAGTATCAGGCCTGGCTCGGCGAACTGGTCGCCCGCGCCGCGGCGGAGCCGCCGCTGGGCGCGCCGATCGTCTGCGTCAACGCCTGGAACGAGTGGGCGGAGGGCGCCTATCTCGAGCCGGACCAGCATTTCGGCGCGGCCTACCTCAACGCGACCGCCCGCGCCGTGGTGCGCCTGCCCGGCCGCAGCGCGGAAGGCCGCCTGCTGCTCGTGGGCCATGACGCCTTCCCCGCCGGCGCCCAACAATTACTGCTGCATCTGCTGAGGCGGCTGCGCCAAGGCCATGGCGTCGAGGCCGAATACCTCCTTCTCGATGGCGGCGCGCTGGCGCCGGACTATGCCGCATCAGCGTCCGGCGTCGTACTCGGCGAGGCGGAACGCAGCGTGGACCATGTCGGGCAGCTTGCCCGGCAATGGGCAACGCGGGGCTTCTCCGCGGCCATCGTCAATTCCGCGGCGTCGGCCTGGGTGATCCCGCCGCTCCGGGCAGCGGGCATCGCGGCGGTGCTGATGGTCCATGAACTGCCGGCACTGCTGACCGAGAAGGGCCTGCTGCCCGGTGCCCGCGCCGGAACGGCGGCGTCCCGCGCCGTGGTATTCGCCGCCGCCCATGTGCGCGACCGCTTCCTCGCCGCGATCTCCATCACCCCCGCCGACATGCGCGTGATGCCGCAAGGCTGCTACCGCACCACACGGTTCTCCCCGCGCGCGCGGCGCGAAGTGCGCGCCGGGCTGGGGATCGGTGGCGGCACCGTGCTGGTGCTCGGCATGGGATATGCCGACCTACGCAAGGGGTTCGATCTGTTCCTGCAGGCCTGGCAGGCCACGCGGCGGCACGGTGAGGCGGCAGTGTTCTGCTGGCTCGGCACCATCGAGCCGGCCATGCGCACCTACCTCGCGCGCGAAATCGCCGCGGCAGAGGAAACCGGCAGCTTCTGCCTGCCTGGCTACCAGGACGACATCATCCCCTGGCTCAGCGCCGCAGACGCCTTCGCACTTACCTCGCGCGAGGACCCCTATCCCAGCGTGGCGCTGGAGGCCCTATCGGCCGGGCTTCCCGTGGTTGCCTTCGCCGGCACGGGCGGCATCCCCGACCTGCTGGCCGAATTCGGCGGCGGCGCGAGCGTGCCGCTCGCCGATGCCGATGCCATGGCCCGCGCGCTGTTGAAGTTCGGCACGCGCGGCCTACCGGGAGGCCGCGCCCGCCTCGCCGCCCGTGCACAGACCGCCTTCTCCTTCGCCGACTACACCGCGGACCTCCTCGCCCTCGCCCGCCCCGCGCTGGCGGCAGTCTCGGTGGTGGTGCCGAGCTACAACTACGCGCAGTACCTGCCCGAGCGCCTGGCCTCCGTCTTCAGCCAGACCTACCCGGTCAGCGAAGCCGTGCTGCTCGACGACGCGTCGACGGATGGCAGCCCGGATGTCGCGGCTCAGGTGGCCGCCGAATGGGGCCGGGACCTGCGGATCGAAACCGCACCGGTCAATTCCGGCTCGGTGTTCCACCAATGGCGCCGCGCCGCTGAGGTGGCGCGCGGCGAGTTCCTGTGGATCGCCGAGGCCGACGACGCGGCCGAGCCCGAGCTGCTCGCCCGCCTCGTCGGGGTGATGCGGGCACAACCCAACGTCGACCTCGTCTTCTCTGACAGCCGCGCCATCGACGCCACGGGTACCATGATCTGGCCGAGCTACCGGGAATATTTGACCGGCGCCGGAGCCGCCGCACTCACCCAGGATGGCGTGTTCGATGGGCCGGACTTCGCGCGCCGCTTCCTGGCCGAGCGCAACCTGATCCTCAACGCCTCAGCCGTGCTGTGGCGGCGCAGCGCGCTGCTCGCGGCCTTCGAGCGCTGCGGCGCGGAGCTGGACCGCTTCAGCATCGCCGGCGACTGGCGGCTCTATTTGGAAGCCCTGGCCACGCCCGGCCGCGCGATCGGCACCGTGGCTGCCGCGCTGAACGCCCACCGCCGCCACGCCGCAAGCGTCAGCGCCAAGGAACGCGGGCGCCGCCATGTCGATGAGATACGCCGCATGCACCACATCGCCAGGACCCGCCTGGCTCTCGACGCCGATGCAAGGCGGCGGCAAACCGAATACCGCCGGCAGCTTGCCCGGGAGCTCGGTCTGGCCTGACCGGTCAGCCCGGCCGCCCATACACCGCCAGCGCGTTCTCCCGCATGATCCCGGCCCGCTGCGCCTCGGTGAGGCGGATGGTGATCGCGGTGTCAGGGTCGTCGAAATCCCAGTGCGGGTAGTCGGAGGCGAACAGGATCCGGTCCCAGCCGATCCAGCCGATGGTGTCCAGCACATGGTCGCGGCTTTCCGGCTCCTCCATCGGCTGGGTGGTGAACCACACGTTCTGCCGCATGTATTCCGACGGCGCCTGGGTGAGCTCCGGCACTTCCATGCGCAGCCGCCGCCAGGCCTTGTCGAGCCGCCAGCCGAGCGCAGGCGCCCAGCCGAAGCCGCCCTCGATCAGCACGTAGCGCAGGCTTGGCAGCCGGGCGAACACGCCGTTCAGGATCATGCTGGTGAGTTGCGCCTGGATCGACTGCGCGTGGCCCAGCATGTCCTCGATGTAGTAGCTCGCCCAGCCGCTGCTGGTGTTCGGCGCACCACCAAAACCGAAGGCATGCACCCCGATCGGCAACCCAGCTTCGGCGGCGGCTTCATAGATCGGGAAATACTGGTGGCTGCCCATAGGCGCCGCGCTGCGACCATACATCATCACATGCGCGAAACCGGGGTTACCCGCCCAATGGCGGATTTCCGCCGCGGCGGCCAGCGGGTCCTCGTAGTTGACCACCACTGAGGCGCGCAGGCGCGGCTCGGGATGAACCATGCATGCGAGCTGCCACTCGTTCCATGCCCGCGCGATGGCATTCCCAAGGCCGGGGTTGAGCGGCGCGTTGGAAGGGGTGGGCGGGTTGATGATGCCGAGCACCACATTATGAGCATCGAGATGCTGGCTGCGGGTGAAGGCGAGATCGGTGCCCGGCGGGCTGCCCGAGGGCGGCCAGGCATCGCGCCGCGCGGCGGCCGGCTGCGCCTTGGGGTAGCTCGGCATGCCCATGAAATTGCCGGTGCGGTGGTTGGCGCCGAACGTGTCGATATGCGCGCGCCAGCGCTGCGACAGCCAGGGGTAGAGGTCCTGGAAGCGCGCCGGGCCGAGATGCAGGTCGCAATCGGCGATGGCGAGCTTGGTCGCGGCCAGGGTGGCGGTGCGGGCGATCGGGCGAACGTCGTTCATTTCCTGCTCCTCAGCGCCAGGGTTCGACCAGGATTTTCGCGTGCTTCTCGGGGTTCCCCAGGTCCAGAAAGGCCTGGGAGACGCCGTCGAGCCCGACCTTGCCGGTGATCAGCGGCGCCACGTCGATCATCCCCTCGGCGATGTGGTGCAGCGAGGCGGCGAATTCGGCGGGGCTATAGGCCAGCACGAACTGCACGTTCAACTGCCGGACGATGCCGAAGAACGGCTCGAAACTATCCGTCTCCATGCACACGCCCACCACCACGATGCGGGCCCATTCCGGCGCGCCCAACATCATCTGCTGGATCACTCCCGGCACCCCCACGCACTCGAACAGCACGGCCGGGCGGCGCTTCAGCGCATTGCCAAACAGCATCTCGTAGCGATCACCGGTGAAGCCGGCGGGGGTGGCGACCTCGCTCCAGCGCTTATAGGGCGAGGTGATCGCGGGATCGACCACGATATCCGCCCCCATTTTCTCGGCCAGCGCGCGCCGCGCAGGCGAGAAATCGGCGGCGATGATGGGGCCGACACCCTTGATCTTGAGCCCGGCGATCACCGCGAGCCCCACCGGGCCGCAGCCGATCACCAGCGGCACGTCCTCCTTGGTGAGGCGGGCATGCTCCACGGCGTGCCAGCCCACCGCCACGGTCTCGGTCATCGAGGCCGCTTCGGCCGAGAGCCCATTGGGCACCGGCAGCAGCATGCGCTCGGCGAGCGTGAAATACTCGGCATAGGCGCCGGGCGCCTCGGGGTTGTAGCTGATCCCCTGCACCGCGCGACCATCCACCGTGAGCGGCATCGAGACCACGCGCGTGCCGGGCTTCAGCGTGCCGGCATTGCCCTGGCCGTGCTCGACGATTTCGCAGCAGAATTCATGGCCCATTACGATGTCGCGGTCGGGGTCCATGGCGAAGCGGCCACCGGAGCGGCGGGCGACATCGGCGAAGGCGCGGGGAAATTTGGCGGCGTGCAGGTCGGAGCCGCAGATGCCGCAGCAGAGGGTCTTGACCAGCACCTGGCCGGGTTTCGGCGCCGGCGTTGGCATCTCGTCGACGACGATGCGGTCCTTGCGGAAAATCGCGGCACGCATGGCGTTACACCTCCCTGGGTTTGGCGGCGAGTAAAGGGGATTCGGCGGGCGGCGCAAAGAGGGGTTCCCCGAACTCCCGCCCCGCCTCGGCCAGGCAGCCCAGCACGTAGGGCGAGAAGGACCGCCAGACATCGAGGCGGAACGCGTCAACGCCGGTCCGCCACAGGATCACCTCGGCTTTGCCGAACAGCGTGCGGGTGCACATGCCCGCGGGGAATGCCACCTCGGCGAGATCCAGCGCGATGAAGGCATTGAGCATCTCAACAGCATGCGGCCCGGCGACGGGGATGGTGACGCTGCGGTGCGACACATCCACCACGCTGGCGATCGCGGCTGCCCGTGCCCCGGCGGCCAGCAGCGCCGACGCCTCGCCCGGCGGTGCCACCACCAGCCACTCATCCGGCCCAAGGTGCAACGCCGCCCTCGCCCCGTTGATGGTGGCGCGGTTCAGCCGGCTCCCCAGCATCATCCCCAGCGCCTCGCCAAGCGCCTTGGGCTCCGCCGTCCGCAGCACGATCCGGGTCGCATCAGCCATCGAGGCGGCTTCCTTCCTTGTCATGGAACACCGGCGCCACCACGCGCACCGCGATCGTGCGGCTGGGCATCGGCACGTAGAGCGTTTCGCCCATGCGCGCGCGGCCGCCCTCCACCAAGGCCAGCGCCACCGAATGCCCCTGCGCCGCACTGGCATAGGAGGAGGTGACGTGGCCGATCATCCGCATCGGGATCGGCTGGCGCGGATCCTCGACGATCTGCGCGCCCTCCTCCAGCACGTCGGCCGCGTTCTCCGTCAGCAGCCCGACCAGCTGCTTGCGGTTGGCCACCAGCATGTCCGGCCGCCGCAGCGAGCGCTTGCCGACAAAATCCTTTTTTGCCCGCGCGATCATGCCGGACATCCCGAGATCATCCGGAGTCACCGTGCCGTCGGTTTCCTGACCGACGATGATGAACCCCTTCTCGGCGCGCAGGACATGCATCGCCTCCGTTCCATACGGGGTCGGCGCCCCCTGCGCCATGAGCGCCTCCCAAATGCCCGGGCCATGGTCGGCGGGGACGTTGATTTCGAAGCCGAGTTCGCCACTGAAACTGACGCGGAACAGCCGGGTGGGCACGCCGCAGATCCGGCCCTCGCGCAGGCTCATATGCGGAAAGGCTTCGGGCGAGAGGTCGATCCCCTCGACCAGGGGCGCGATCAGCTTCCGCGCCTCCGGCCCCTGCACCGCGATCACCGCCCATTGCTCGGTGGTGGAGGTCAGCCACACCCGCAAGTCCGGCCACTCCGTCTGGAGATAGTCCTCCATATGGTTCAGCACGCGGGCCGCGCCACCGGTGGTGGTGGTGACGTGGAAGCGGTCCTCCGCGAGGCGGCCGACCACGCCATCATCCATCACGAACCCGGCCTCGCTCAGCATCAGCCCGTAGCGGCAGCGCCCAACCCCGAGCTTGGTCCAGGCATTGGTGTAGATGCGGTTGAGGAACTCGGCGGCATCCGGCCCGACCACCTCGATTTTCCCCAGCGTCGAGGCATCGAAGATGCCGACCGCATTGCGTACCGCCAGGCATTCGCGGGCGACGGCGGCATGCATCGTCTCCCCCGGGCGCGGGAAATACCAGGCGCGCTTCCAGGTGCCGACATCCTCGAAAATTGCCCCATGCGCCGCCGCCCAGTCATGCATCGGCGCGCGGCGCTCGGGGTCGAACAGCACGCCGCGCGAGGCCCCGGCGATGGTGCCGAAAGTCACCGGCGTATAGGGCGGGCGGAAGGTGGTGAGGCCGACATCAGGAATCATGTTGCCGAGATGGCCGGCGACGATGGACAACGCGTTGATGTTGGACGTCTTGCCCTGGTCGGTCGCCATCCCCGTGGTGGTGTAGCGCTTGACGTGCTCGATGGAGCGGAAGCCTTCCTGGGTGGCGAGCCCGAGGTCCTTCGCGGTGACGTCGTTCTGGAAATCGACGAAGGCGTGCTTGGCCCGCGCGCCCGGCACCATGCCGGTATGGGTGCCGTTGGGCGTCACAACCTCACCCACTGGGACACCGAGAATGGTGGTGAGGTCGAATTCGCCAGCACAGGCGCCCACTGAGCGCTGGCCACGATGCGGCTCGGGCAGGAAGCGCGCCGTCGCCGCGTCAAAGCGCAGCTTGCCGCGGGATTGCGAATGCAGATGCAGGCTCGGCGTCCATCCCGCGGACATCAGGATGGTATCGCAGGCCACCCAGTCCGTGCCCAGCAAGGCACCAGTCACGCGCAGCCGCCCGGTGCTGCCGGTGATGGCGCAGCCGGCGCGCACGCTGATGCCGGCCGCACGGGCCGCATCGATGGCAGGGCCGGACGGGTCTTCCCGCAGATCGGCGATGGCGGCGATGGTGACGCCGGCTACGTGCAGAGCGAGTGCGGCGGCATAGGCACTGTCGCAGGCGGTCGCCACCACCGCGCGCTGGCCTGGCAGCACGCCGTGGCGCTGGAGGTAGGCGAGGGCGGCGCCGGCCAGCATGATGCCGGGCCGATCATTATCGGGGAACACCAGCGGCCGCTCATGGGCACCGGCGGCGATCACCACCTCCGCCGCCCGCACCTGCCACAGCCGCTCGCGTGGCAGGTCGGCATCGGGAATGGCGAGATGGTCGATGACGCGCTCGGCGATCCCGATGAGGTTGTCGGGGTACCAGCCGAAAGCGGTCGCCCGGGTCAGCAGGGTGACATTGCTGCGGCTCGCGAGGTCACTGGTGGCAGCGGCAAGCCACGCAGCGGCGGGCTGTCCGCCGATGGTGGCGCCCGGGACATCGCGCAGGAAGCCGCCCGGTTCGGGCTGCTCATCGCAGATCACCACCCGCTTGCGCTCGGCCGCGGCGGCGCGCGCCGCGGCAAGCCCGGCCGGGCCGGCGCCGATCACCAGCACATCGCAATGGGCATAGCGATGCAGATAGCGGTCCGGGTCGGGGTCCACCGGCGCGCGGCCGAGCCCGGCGGCGGCGCGAATGGCCGGCTCGTAGAGGCGCTTCCAGAAGGAGGCGGGCCACATGAAGGTCTTGTAGTAGAACCCGGCCGGCAGGAAGCGCGAGACCAGCCCGGCGGCCGCGCCCAGATCGAAGGCGAGCGAAGGGGAGCGGTTCTGGCTTTCCGCCACCAGCCCTTCATAGAGCTCCACTTGGGTCGCCCGCAGGTTCGGCGTCTCTCGCCCGGCCGGGCGCACCACCCGCACCAGCGCGTTCGGCTCCTCGCTGCCGGCCGCCAGCACGCCGCGCGGGCGGTGATACTTGAAGGAGCGGCCCATCAGGTGCACGCCATTGGCGAGCAGCGCCGATGCCAGCGTATCGCCGGTCAGGCCCACATAGGCGCGGCCATCGAAGGTGAAATTGAGCGCGCGGCCGCGATCGATCCGCCCGCCTTCTTTGGTGCGAAAGCTCATGGCCGCGTCCCCGCGGGATAGCTGCGTTCGATGCGGTCGCTTACCGTGTCCCGGATGCAGTTGAAGTACCGCCCGCAGCCATGGATATGCCGCCAGCGCTCGGCATGACGGCCCTTGGGGTTGGAGCGCATGTAGAGAAAATCGGCCCATTCCGCGTCCGAGAGCAGGTCAGGATCGGCAGGCCGCGCGATATGCGCCTCGCCGGAATAGCGGAACTCGTTTTCCGGCCGGGGCCCGCAATGGGGGCAGGGGATGATAAGCATCAGTGCGCCACCGCCGCTGCGGCCGCTTCGTCGATCAGGCGGCCGGTGGTGAAGCGTTCCAGCGTGAAGGGGGCGGCGATCGGGTGCGGCTCACCCCGCGCGATGGTCGCAGCGAAAACATGGCCGGAACCCGGCGTCGCCTTGAAGCCGCCAGTGCCCCAGCCACAATTGACGAACAGCCCGGGCACCGGCGTCTTGCCGATGATCGGCGAGCGATCGGGCGTCACATCGACGATGCCGCCCCAATTGCGCAGCATGCGCATGCGGCGGAACATCGGGAACATCTCGCAAATCGCATCCAGCGTGTGCGCCGCGATGTGCAGCCCGCCGGCCTGGCTGTAGGAGGTATAGGCGTCCGTCCCGGCACCGATCACCAGCTCGCCCTTGTCGGACTGCGAGATATAGGCGTGGATGGTGTTGCTCATCACCACGCAGGGAAACACCGGCTTCACCGGCTCGCTCACCAGCGCCTGCAACGGATAGCTCTCAAGTGGCATGCGCACGCCGGCCATCCCCATCAGCACCGAGGTATGGCCGGCCGCCACTACGCCGATCCGCTTCGCCCCGATCCGCCCCCGCGTGGTCTCAACGCCGGTGACCGCGCCACCGGCATCGCGGGTGATCGCCGTCACCTCGCAATTCTGGATGATGTCGACGCCGCGCGCCGAAGCGCCGCGGGCATAGCCCCAGGCCACCGCGTCATGCCGGGCGGTGCCGCCACGGCGCTGCAACGCGGCGCCGGTGATGGGGTAGCGCACGTCGCGCGAGATATTGAGCGGCGGGCAGAATTCCTTCGCCTCCTCCGGCGTCAACCACTCATTATCGATGCCGTTGAGCCGGTTGGCATGCACGTGGCGCTTGAACACCTGCTCGTCATGCACCCCATGCGCCAGCATCATCACGCCGCGCGGCGAATACATCACGTTGTAGTTCAACGCCTGCGACAACCCCTCCCACAGCTTCAGTGCGTGCTCGTAGATCGCCGCCGATTCGTCCCACAGGTAATTGGAGCGGATGATCGTGGTGTTGCGCCCGGTATTGCCGCCGCCGAGCCACCCCTTCTCCAGCACTGCCACATTGCGCACGCCATGCTCGGCGGCCAGGTAATACGCCGTCGCCAGCCCATGCCCGCCGGCGCCGACGATGATGACATCGTACTCCGCCCTAGGTTCCGGCGAACGCCATTGCGGCCCCCAGCCGCGATGGCCGGACAGTCCTTGGCTCAGCAAGCTGCGCAACGAGAATTTCAACGCCATCTCCTCCCGGGGTGGCCAGTCTAGGGATCACCGCGGCGGCGGCAAAGGGGTTGTGCGACCGGCGCTGCCTTCTGGCCTCCCGCGCGACGCTGTGGCAGCATTATCGAAACCATGTGGAGCATGCCGATGACCGTATCGATTGGGCGCCGGGGCGCCATAGCCGCCGCTGGCGCCGCCGCAATGCCAGTCGCGGCCTCGGCCCAAGGTGCGGATCCGCGCCGTGGCGGCACGCTGGTGACGCTGGGTGCCACCACCCGCCACGTCAACCCGGCCATCCAATCCGGCACCCCCGCTGGCATTCCGGGCACCCAGATCTTCGCGAGCCCGCTGCGCTTCGACGACAAGTGGAACCCACAGCCCTACCTCGCCGAACGTTGGGAGCTGGCAGCTGACGGCAAGTCCCTCACGCTGCATCTCGTCAAGGGTGCGGTGTTCCATGACGGCGCGCCGATCACCAGTGCGGACGTGGCCTTCTCGATCGGGGTGATCCAGAAGAACCACCCGTTCAAGACCATGCTGGAGCCGGTGGAGACGGTCGAGACGCCGGATGCGCAGACCGCGATCATCCGCATGGCCCGCGCCCATCCGGCGATCCTGCTGGCGATGTCCCCTGCCTTGTGCCCGATCCTGCCGAAGCATGTGTTCGGCGATGGGCGCGATATCCTCACCCACCCCGCCAATACCGCGCCGGTGGGCTCCGGCCCGTACCGGCTCACCGAGTTCAAGCCGGGCGAGTCGATCACGCTGGAGCGCTTCGACCGGTTCTTCATTCCCGGCCGGCCCTATCTCGACAAGATCATCATGCGGATCATCGCCGATCCGCCGACCCAGTTGCTGGCGATGGAGCGCCAGGAGGTGGTCTACAGCTCCTTCGTCACCACCGTGCGCGATGCCGAGCGGCTGGCCAAGCAGCCGCATATCCAGATCATCGACAAGGGCTTCGAGGGCATCGGCGCGCTCAACTGGCTGGCCTTCAACACCGCCCGCAAGCCGCTCGACGACAAGCGGGTGCGCCAGGCGCTGGCCTATCTGGCGGACCGGCCGCGCATGCTGCGCGTGCTGCAGGGCGGCAAGGTGCCGCAGGCGCTGACGCCGCTGCATCCGGGCTCGGCGCTCTACACCACCGAGGTCAACCACTTCGAATACGACCTCAAAAAGGCCGAGGCGCTGCTCGATGAGGCCGGGCTGAAGAAGGGTGCCGACGGGACCCGCTTCAAGATCACCATCGACCCGATCCCCGGCACTGTGGAGGCCACCACGGGGATCGCCGAGTTCCTGCGCGGGCAGTTCAAGCGTGCCGGGGTGGAGCTTGAGCTGCGGGTGGCGCCGGATTTCCCCACCTGGGCGCAGCGCGTCGCCGGGCAGGAGTTCGATCTGGCGATCGACGCGGTGTTCAACTGGGGCGATCCGGTGATCGGGGTGCACCGGACGTATTTGTCGCGCAACATCCGCAAGGGCGTGATCTGGTCCAACACGCAGTCCTACAGCAACCCCAAGGTGGATGCGCTGCTCGATGCCGCGGCCTCCGAGCCCGATCCGGTGAAGCGCAAGGCGCTCTATAAAGAGTTCCAGCAGGTGGTCGTCGATGACGTGCCGATCCTGTTCCTGCATCCTTTCCCCTACACGCAGGCGGCCCATAAGGGGCTGAAGGGCCTGCCGACCTCGATCTGGGGCCCGATGTCGCCGTGGGATGAGATGTACTGGGACGCCGCGGACCGGCGGTGAACGCGGCATCCTGGCTGCTCCGCCGGCTGATCCACGCCGCCGGGCTGCTGCTCGCGGTGCTGGTGCTGAATTTCGTGCTGATCCACGCCGCCCCGGGCGACCCGGCGGTGGTGATCGCCGGCGAAATGGGCGGCGCCTCGACGGAGGTAATGGACAAGATCCGCGCGGATTACGGGCTCGACCAGACGCTGCCGGTGCAGTTGCTGCGCTATCTCGGCCGGGTGGTTGGCGGCGATCTCGGGCATTCCTTCTACTTCAACCGCCCGGTGGCCTCCCTGGTGGCCGAGCGGATGGGGGCGACGGCGCTGCTGGTGGTGAGCGCCATTCTCACCGCCTTCGTGCTCGGCACCTGGCTCGGCATCCTCGCCGCCCGCCGGCCGCGGGGGCTGGCGGCGCAGCTGGTGGCGGTGTTCTCAGTGGCTGGTTTCGCCGCCCCGGTGTTCTGGACCGGCATGATGCTGCTGCTGCTGTTTGCCTCCACTTTGCCGATCTTCCCGGTCAGCGGGATGGAGGATGTCGGGCGGCCGAAGCTGGGGTTCGCGCATGCGATCGACGTCGCGCATCATCTGGTGCTGCCGGCGATGACGCTGGCGTTGGTCTACATAGCCCAGTACAGCCGCCAGTCCCGCGCGGGGATGCTGGCCGCATTGGCCGCCGACTATATCCGCACCGCTCGCGCCAAGGGGCTGGGTGAGGGACGGGTGGTGTATCGCCACGCGCTGCGCAACGCGCTGATCCCGGTGATCACCATTGCCGGGCTGCAATTCGGCCAGGTGCTGGCCGGCGCGGTGCTGGTGGAGACGGTGTATTCCTGGCCGGGCCTGGGGCGATTGGCCTATGAGTCGATCCTCCGGCGCGACAGCCCGACGCTGCTCGGCATCCTGCTCGGCTCGGCGCTGATGGTGATCCTCGCCAATCTGGCGACCGACGCCGCCTACCGGCTGGCCGACCCGCGGATGCGTGGCGCATGAACGCCCGCTCCCCCACCGCGCGTGCCGCCCGCGCCTTCCTGCGCAACCCCGCCGCCATGGTGGGGCTGGTGGTGCTGGCGCTGATGGTGTTGGCGAGCGTCGCCGGCCCGGCGCTCTACGGCGTCGATGCGATCGACATCGTCGGCCCGCCGATGTCTCCGCCGGACGGTGAGGCGTGGTTCGGCACCGATTATCTCGGCCGCGATATCCTGGCCGCGATCCTGGTGGGCGGACGGGCGACCATGCTGGTCGGCGTTACCGCCGCGCTGATCTCGGTTTCGATCGGCACCACCGTCGGCGCGCTGGCCGGCTATCTTGAGGGGCTCGCGGATGCGGCGCTGATGCGGGTCACCGAGTTCTTCCAGGTGCTGCCGGCGTTGCTGTTCGCCATGGTGGTGGTGATGCTGTTCCGCCCCAGCCTCGTCACCGTCGCGCTGTCGATCGGCGTGGTGTCCTGGACGGGCACGGCGAGGTTGGTGCGGGCCGAGTTCCTGCGGCTGAAGCGGCTTGAATTCATCGAGGCCGCCCGGGCGGAAGGCGCCACTCATGCGCGCATCATCTTCCGCGTCATCCTGCCCAACGGCATGGCGCCGCTGATCGTCTCGGCGACGCTGGCGGTGGGGGCGGCCATGCTGTTCGAGGGTGGCCTGTCCTTCCTCGGCCTTGGCGATCCCAACGTGATCTCCTGGGGCCTGATGATCGGGCAGAACCGCTCCTACCTGCTCGACGCCTGGTGGACCGTCACCTTCCCCGGCCTCGCGCTGTTCGCCACCGTGATGAGCGTCGCCCTGATCGGCGACGGGGTGAATGACGCGCTGGACCCGCGCAGCGCCGGTTCGTAAGGCGCTGCACGGTGTCGGCTTCTATACGAGGTCGCTTGGCTTGAGGCCGAATTCATCGAGGAACGGCGCGGCGTGGTCGATCCGGCCGGTCATGTCCTTCGGATCGCGCGAGACGATCTGGTAGACCGCCTCGGCGATGTTCTCCACCGGCGAAACCCGGTGCTTGGTCGCCTCGGTGATCAGCCCGTGCACGGCAACGCCGGGTGTGGCCACCAGGCCAGGGGAGATCGCATTGACGGTGATGTTGTCGGCATAGACTTCGGCCGCGAGCCCGGTCGAGAAGCGCTCGATCGCCGCCTTGCAAATGCCGTAGATCGCACCCCCCGCCCGCGCCGTCTCGTACGGCTTCACCGGATGGATCGCCGCCCCCGAGGAGATCGAGACGATGGCGCCCGCCTTCTTGCGGCGCATCGCCGGCAGCACGAGTTGGGAAAGATGCAGCGGCGCCCAGACCTGCACCTCCATCATCAGGTCGAACCGCTTCTTGGGGAAATCCTCGACCGGGATGAAGAAAGTCACCGCCGCGTTGTTGATGAGGATGTCGATGTCGCCATAGATCAGCTTGGCATCTTCCACCAAGCGCTCGCGGTCTTCCGCCTTGGAGAGGTCGGCCTTGATGAAGCTCGCCTCGCCGCCGGCGACGCGGATGCGGTCGATGGTGTCGTTCAGCGTGCCCGGCAGGCGGCTCTCGCCGGCTTCGGCGGTGCGCGCGGTGCACACCACCTTGGCGCCCTCCATGGCCAGCCGCACCGCGATCGCCTCGCCGATGCCGCGGCTCGCGCCGGTGACCAGCGCCACCTTGCCCTTGAGAGTGCCGTCCGGATTGATTTTCGCCGTGCTCATGGCCGTGTCCTCGCGTTTGTTATGCGCGGGGAGTTTTCACCCGGATGGAGGGCGGATCAAGAGGGGAAGGAAGGGCTTCTTTTTTGAAAAAAAGAAGCAAAAAACTTCTACACGATTGGTTCCGCGCGTAGTCAGCTAGGGAGGTGCGCAAAGCAATAGATATTGGCTTCGCCTGCCTCCCGCTTAAGAACCATCGGATAAAAGTTTTTTTCCGATTCTGTAAGTGTCCGTCCAAGAACATCTAGAGTTCCTGGACTCCTTTGTGATTCCCTTTTGGCCGCCTCGATTCGCTGGAGCTGCCGATGTGGACCGCCGAGAACCGTGCCCGATATGACCGCAGCCGACTTCGCTACCCCAGCGACCTGACCGACGAGGAATGGGCGCTGATCGGATCTGAGATTCCGCCCGCCAACCGTGGCGGCAACAAGCGCACGGTGGATGTGCGCGAGGTGGTGAACGGTCTGATGTATGTGCTGAGCACGGGCTGTCAGTGGCGTGCGATCCCGAAGGACCTGCCGCCACGCAGCACGGTGAACTACTACTTCTGCCGCTGGCGCGATGACGGCACGCTCGATCGGCTGCATCATGGGCTCTATGTTCGGTGTCGCGAGCAGGC